>UQKV01000003.1 GCA_900541665.1 uncultured Collinsella sp. | reverse complement strand
GGTCTTGTATTTGGTATACTTTAGGTACAATACAGATGAGTTTTCTGCGACTGACGGATTATTGCAGAGCACTGCAAGGGAACAGAAAAACTCTTTTTCAGCCGACCGTCTGGGCACACCTGAGATACATTCTCGGAGTGTGCCCTTTTTGATTTTTTCAGGAGGTATGAAATGAAGAAAGTCGGTATAGTAATGGGCAGCGACAGCGACCTGCCCGAAAGCCGCAGCACCTCCTCGGCACGGTTCTTGACCTGGCGATCTACGCGAACGTTCACCTGCGCCATGCCGCTAACAGCACCCACGTTGATCCCGCTCCCTTCAATTGCTAACACTGCTAGCAACACAATATAGAGAAGCTAGCAAATGGTCAAACGCAAAAGGCCTGCGCCCAGACGACATCGATGCCGTCTGGGCGCAGGCCAGATAACGTGGACGAACACGTCTGCTAACGCAGATACGCTTTCGCGTTGCTCAGGCTGTAGGCAATCGTCGAGCCGTTGTGCAGTAGCGACGACACCTGCGGGGTAATCGTGCCGGTAATGCCCAGTGCCAAGAGTGCTGAGTTGGTGAGCATCACCTTAGAGTAGGAGCTCGTCAGACGGTCGATAAGCCCCTGACTCATGCGGCGCAGGCGCACGATCGCGGCGAGATCCGTATCGGTCAGGATGATATCGGCGACCTCCTTGGCGATGTCGCTTCCACCGCCCATTGCCAGCCCCACGTCGGCCAAACCGAGCGCCGGCGAATCGTTGACGCCGTCGCCCACCATGGCAACGTGGCGCCCCTCGCCCTTAATGCGCTCCACATACGCGTACTTGTCCTCGGGCAGCAGCTCGGCCTTAAACTCGTCGACACCCGCCTCGCGTGCAATGCGCTCGGCCGTGCGTTCAGAATCGCCCGTGAGCATAACGACATGTTTGACGCCCAGCGCATGCAGGTCGGCGATGGCTTCACAGACCCCGGGCTTAAGCGGATCCTCGATGCCGAGCACGCCCACGACCGTGCCGTCGACCGCCAGGTACAGCGGCGACAAGCCCTGCATCTGGGACTCGATGCGCTCCTTGATGTCGGATTCGAGCTGTGCGCCCTCGTCATCGAACACAAAGTGAGCGGAACCGATGATGGCGCGACGCCCTTCGATGGACGAGGCAATGCCGTGCGCCACGATGTACTCGACGGCAGCGTGGCGCTCGCGGTGCTCGAGCCCGCGCTCGCATGCCGCATTGACCACGGCGCGCGCCACCGGATGCGGAAAATGCTCCTCCAAGCAAGCGGAAAGGCGCAGAACCTCGTCCTCGCTCCAGCCATCGGTCGTCAGCACGCAAGCCAAGCGCGGCTGGGCCTCAGTGAGCGTGCCAGTCTTATCAAACACAATGGTGTCGGCCTTGGCAAACGACTCAAAGTACTTGGCGCCCTTGACCATGACGCCCATCTTGGCAGCATCGCTCATAGCGGTCATGACGGCGACGGAACCCGTGAGCTTGAGTGCGCACGAGTAGTCGACCATCAGTGCCGCCGAGGTCTTGATGAGGCTACGCGTGGTAAGCGCAACCAGACCCGCGAGCAGGAAGTTCCACGGGACGATTTTGTTAGCGAGGTCTTCCATGTGCGACTGGCCCTCGGACTTGAGTGAATCGGCCGTCTGCACGAGCGAGACGATTGATCGCAGTTTGGTTTGCGCCGTATTGGCGCGCACGCGCACCAAGATGCTGCCGTCTTCCACGACAGTTCCGGCGAACACGTCGTCGCCTGCGCTGCGCGCGACGGCAAGCGGCTCGCCGGTCAGGGTCGCCTGGTTGACCATGGCGCTCCCCTGTTCGACCACACCGTCAATGCAGATGGACATGCCGGTGCGCACGGCGACCAGATCGCCGGGCTCAAGCTCGGTCGCAGCAACGCTCACCTCGGTGTCGCCGACGACCTTTTGCGCCTTGTCAGGCACATCGAGCAGCGAGTTGATGAGCTCGTTTTCGCTCATGGCGCGCGTGTAGTCCTCGAGCAGCTCGCCCACGTTGAGCAGGAACATCGTCTGGCCCGCGGTGTCGACATCACGCTTGACGAACGAAATGCCGATGGCCGAAGCGTCGAGCACGGGAACGGTCAGGCGCGGCTGCGCCAGCTCATGAAGGGCGGCGCGCAAAAATGCCATGTAACCGGCCACGACAAACACCGCACGCAGAGGCGTCGGCAAGAACCAGCGACGTGCGTAATGGGCGCCGACGAGTGTCGCCAGGTCCATAACGAGTTTGTGCTTGCGCGGCTCGAGCTGCATCACATAGCCCGACTTGGCATCGGCGATAGCTTGAGCATCGAGTGCGCCCAGGGCGTCGAGCACGCTCGCACGGCGCGGCTCGTCGTACTCCAGCGCCATCTGGCCAATACGGCCATAAACGCGCACCTTGTGCACGCCGTCGATATCGCCGCTGAGCTTAAGAAGTGCGTCGAGATCGCTCTCTGGCACAGGACCCGCCAATTGAAGACGGGTCCTGCCGGGGATCTCGCTAATAATCGAGAATCTCATAGTTTGTGCCTGGGAGCGTTACTCGGCTGCCTCGTCAGCAGCGGCCTCGCTCTGGGTGATGTAGGCAGCCTCGGCAACCATGTCATCGACATTGGCCTTGGCCTGCTCGACCATGTCCTGGTAGCAGTTCTTGACGCGCATACCGCACGCGATGCCCTGCACGCAGGCATTCTTTACCGGAGCGCTGGTGAGCAGCTTGATGCCGGCCGTGCCAAGCAGAAAACCGCCACCGACAAGCAGGGTGTTAAAAGTCGACTTCTTCATGTTGCTTCTCCCTTTTGCCGCACAAGCGCGGCATGGTGCCTTAGCACCCGAGTTCATTAGTTTGCTCGAGCACGCTTTTGAGACTAGTTTAGTCGAACTATTATGGTCAACCAAAGTTAACCTTTGGAAATCTTGGTCCCCTTTCCTACAGCTGCCAGGCAGCCGCTTCCTTTTGCAGTGCGACCATGCGGGCAAATTCTCCGCCTGCCGCCTTAAGCTGCGCCGGAGTGCCCTGCTCGGCAACCACACCATCCTTGAGTACAACGATTTTGTCGGCATTTTCCACCGTACGCATACGGTGGGCAATGACGATAACCGTCTTACCTGCGAGCAGACGGGAGAGCGCCTGCTGTACCACGGTCTCGTTCTCCACATCCAAGCTCGCCGTCGCCTCGTCCAACAGCACGATGGGCGCGTCTTTGAGCAGCGCGCGGGCGATGGAGATGCGCTGGCGCTCGCCACCGGAGAGTTTGGAGCCGTTCTCGCCGATCATGGTGTCGTAGCCCTGCGGCATGCGGCTCACAAACTCGTCGCAGTTGGCGGCACGCGCGGCCGCAAGCACTTCTTCATCGGTGGCATCGCGACGCCCGAGGCGGATGTTTCCCATCACCGTGTCGTCAAAGAGCAGCACATCTTGGAACACAATGGCGTAGTCGCGCAGCAGCACCTCGGGGTCCACGCTCGCAACATCCACGCCACCCACGGTGACTGTGCCTTCGGTGGCATCCCAAAAGCGCGCGGCCAGGCGGCTCACCGTGGACTTACCGGAGCCCGAAGGACCAACCAGCGCCGTAACTTCGCCTTCCTTGGCGGTAAAGCTCACATCGGTAAGAACTTTCTCGCCGGCGCGTCCGTCCTCACCCGCACCATAGCCAAATGCCACGTGATCGAACACCACATCGTGGCCCGCGGGCTCAAATTTCTCGCTGCCCCGCGCCACAGGCTCTTCCATGATGGAACGCATGCGCTTGGCAGATGACTCGGCGACAAACAGCTCGGACATTAACATTAACGCCTGGTCAAAGGGCGCATAGATACGGCTCACCATAAGCAGGAAGGCAAACATCACCAAAAAGTCAACCTGCCCGGAGGCGACCACCGCGGCGCCCGTAACCAGCGTGGTGGCAATGCCCAGACGCAGGATGACAAAGGCGGAGTTGACCAAAAGCCCGTTAGCAAGCTCGCCCTTGGTGGTCTCGCGCTCCTCGGCATCGATCACGGCGTTGAGTCCCTCAAGATAATGGGCCTCCTGGTTGGTGGCGCGGATCTCGCGAACGCAGTCGAGCGTCTCTTGAATTGCCTCGGTAACCTTGACCTTCTCGGCACGCACGCGATCGAACACCGGAGTCATGGGGCCGCGTGTTAGATACAGCACGGCAAAGGCCACGGGAACGCTCCAAAACGCCGCAATCGCCAGCTGCCAGCAAAAGAACAGCGACGCCACGAACACAATGGCGCTTGCGATGATGGCACCCCAAAGCTCTCCCAGCACGTGGCTGTAGGCGTGCTCCATGGCCTGGACGTCACCCATGATGGTCTCGGTTAAATCGGCCAGATCACGACGACCAAAAAACGACAGCGGCAGTTTGCGCAAGCGCTCGGCAATCTCCATGCGCTGCTTGCCGCACTCCTCGTAAAAGATGCAGTAGGTGTAGTAATACTGCTGCCAGTTAGAGGCAAAGAGCATCACGAAAAAGACCAGGAGGCCGCCCACGATCGGCAGCGCATCCGGCAGGTCGGCCCCGCTGGCGAGATGCTCGACAAAGCCGGCCATGACCAGGAATAAAAAGCCCATGCCGGCCATGGTAATAAGATTGGTGAGCGTGGTCCAGAAAATGCCACGTTTTACGCCGGCGACGCCTTTATCGGATAGGAAATACTTCTTTTGGAATGAGGCGAACATTTAGGCCTCGCCTCCCTTCGTGACGGCGGCATCCGCGGTCGCTGCAGTGATTTTCCAGCTCGCGGCCTGTTCGTATTCGGTCCACATCTTGGCATACAGACCCTCTTGGGACAGCAACTCGGCATGGGTACCCGACTCCTGCACGCTGCCCTGGTTGAGCACCACGATTTGGTCTGCGCCCACTACAGTCGAGAGTCGGTGCGCAATCATAATGACCGTGCGACCCGCCGCCAGCTTGCTAAAGGCACGCTGGATGAGCGCCTCGTTCTCGGGATCGGCAAACGCCGTGGCCTCATCGAGCACCACGATAGGCGCGTCTTTAAGGATCGCACGGGCGAGTGCCACGCGCTGGACCTCGCCGCCCGAAAGATATGCTCCGCCGGCGCCGAGCATGGTATTGATGCCCTGTGGGAGCTTGGCCACAATGTCGTCGCACTGAGCTGCGGAGAGGGCCGCACGCACTTCGTCGTCAGTGGCCGTAGGCTTGGAGGCACGCACGTTATCGGCAAGTGTTTGCCGGAACAGCTGGTTGGTCTGAAACACAAAGGCGACCTGGTCCATAAGCTCGTGTGGATCCATATCGCGAACGTCCACACCGCCTACGAGCACTCGACCCGAGGAGACATCCCAAAAACGCGGGATCAGGCTTGCGCAGGTTGACTTACCGCCACCCGAAGGACCCACCAGGGCGAGGGTGCTACCAGCGGGAACGCTAAAACTCGCATGGTTGACGGCAGGCGCTTCGGCGCCCTCGTAGGTAAAGCTCACATCCTCAAATCGCACGTCGCTGCCAGCAGGGCGCTTGGGTTGGGCGGGCACGGAAAGCTGCTTGGAATCCATGATACTTCGGATGCGAGCCAGCGAATCGGCACTCATCTGAGAGGCCTCGCCCACAAACATGAGCTTGGTCATGGCCGTCGGTACCACGGCCGAAAATATCGCGTAAAACGTGAAGTTTGCCATAAAATGCGCGAAGTCCGTCTCGCCCGGCGCCAACAGCAACGCCACGGGCAGCAGGAATGCCACAAGACCATTGAGCGCGGTAAGGTTGAGTACCTGCGGACCTCGGCAGAACGTGCCCGCATAGCTTTGTGCCATGTCGGCGTATTCGGCGATCGCATCGTGGAAGGCCTTGAAGGAGTAGACCGTCTGCTGAAACACCTTGACCACGGGGATGCCGCGTACGTATTCGGTACCGGTCTTGTTCATCTTGACCAGCGCTCCCATGTAGGCCTTCATGAACTCGGCGCCTTTGCCGCCCATCATGGTGGCCATGGCGCCAAGCGAAACGACGACCGAGATAAGGCATGCCACCCCCAAACGCCAATCGAGGGCGAAAAGCAGCACGAGCAGGCCTGCGACCATGGCGGTGGCGCCAGCGATATCGGGCAGCATGTGCGCGAGCAGGGTCTCGGTGGAGGCGGCGCACCCGTCTACAATACGGCGCAGTTCACCGGTGGCGTGCGTGTCAAAGTAGCCAAGCGGCAGCTTAAGCAGGTGCTCGCTCGTAGTCTTGCGGATATTGGACGCGCAACGAAACGCAGACAGGTGCGTGCACATGAGCCCCACGAAATAAACTACGATGCTTGCCAGGGCAAAACCAACGGCCCACCAGCCATACATCGCGATATCGGTGGCTTCGCTCCAGTTAGGCGCCACAGCGATAAGGTCTCGCGCGACAAACCAGATGCAGACGTACGGGCCAAAGCTCAGCAGCTGCGAGAGCGCCGAGAGCGCCATGCCCAAATACGTTAGGAATTTACGGTCGCCGGCATATGCAAGCAGCTCGCCGATACCGCCGCCTTCCCTTTTTGATCCCTTTGCCATGAGATTCCTTTCTAACGGCTTGAGAGTTAACCGTAATGAACTTATCATTGATGTGTTAGCCATGGCTCACAATCAAGCCAGGCGTGGACGTTTCTGCAAAGGAAAGGGACGCTTTTGCAAATACGGCGGGCAGCGACCGACATAACCGAGCTCTACGCACCGCAGTTTGAGCAATTTGGCCTGGAGCTTACCGGCAAGGGCGCTGTCTTTACCGGCGAGGTGGCAAACGATCGGGCGCACGGACGCGCATGGATCATGCCCCTCTCCCCTGCCTGCATTGTCATGGAGCATTTCATCACCCCGACGCACGATATGTACCTGGCCGAATACACACCCGAGCCATACGCCTGCGTGAGCGAGGTCAGCGCGCCCACACTTACATGCATGCCCGAGGCTGGCATAACGCCCGCGAACCTTAAACCATTGCATGGACCGTGGCCAAACAATGCCGTTTGCAGCTTTATCCAAGATAGCTGTGGCGAGGAATTAAGCCCGCTGTTTGCGGGGGAGCTTTATCACTCGCGCTCGGTGCTCTTTTTGCCTGGATATTTTGACGAACTGGAGCACCGCTATCCCACCGAGTTCGCGGGAATCTTTGAGGCGTTTGCCGAGCCATGGCACGAGGAAGCGACGTCTGCCATCTGCCACACGCTGCGCCGGATTAACGAGGACCGCGCCCGCGCCGTAGGCGGACACGTCTATACGCAAGGCATCGTGGAGACCATGGTCGCGGAGCTCGCCTGTTCGCGCGCGGCCCACAAGCAGGCGCGGCAGGCGGCAGACACACGCGTCAGCATAACCATTGCCGAAGAAGCAACGGCAATGATTGAGCGCGCGCTCGACAAAGGCAGACGTGTGGGTATCAACGAGGTCGCCGAGAGGCTCTACACAAGCCGCTCCAAACTATGTGCCACCTTTAAGGCCCAAACTGGTGAGTCCCTGGGCGCCTACATTCGCAGACGCCGCACGGAGCGAGCACAGGACCTTTTGGCCGATAGCTCGCTCACGATAGCGCAGGTGGCAGAGCGTCTAGGCTACCCTCAGCAGGCCGCCTTCGCCCAAGCCTTCAAGCAACACACCGGCACCACCCCCACGGCTTGGCGAAGCAAGCATCGCTAAGGCCCAGGCTCCCTGGCCGTAACGGAGCGATTAATTAGCCGCCGCCCGTCAGCTCACCCAGGATCTAAACGTCAAGATGTGCACGATCAAGCGCCATTTTGATAAGAGGGACAGATCGATCAGCCAAATACAACGGAATGTTGAGCACCCCGTCGTCGAGCTTTAGGTTCTTAAGTGAGTAGCGGACCCTCAATGGAGTCGTCTCCGCATGCTTGTCGGCATAGTACTTAAGGCTCTTGGAATGAACGACCTCTCCCGATTTGACCTCGACGGGAACGATTTCGTTTCCGACTTGAATCAAAAAATCGACTTCGTGCTTCGGCTTCTCGTTTGTCCAATAACGCGGAGCAGCATCTAACTGTGAAAGTAATGCCTGAAGCACATAGTTCTCGGCGAACGAACCTTTGAACTCCGAAAATAGCGCATCCGAGATGGCAAAAGCGGACGCATCCAGCCTTGCCATGCGGCGCAGCAAGCCGACATCAAGACAGTAGACCTTAAATGCCTTGAGGTCATCGTACGCAGAGAGCGGCACACCACCGGCAGCATTAAGGCGAACCGCCGTGATGAGCCCAGCATCGGCAAGCCATTCCAGAGCATCCTCGTATTCTCGAGCACGAGCCCCCTCGCGCACCGCACCCCAAACGAACTTTTTGTTCTCGCGCGCCAACTGAGCTGGAATCGAGTTCCATATTTGTGAAAGCTTGGCGAACTGCGCACGGCCACCATGCTTGGCAAAATCGCGCTCGTAGGAATCCAAGAGATCAGACAACACCTTATCGACCTGAACGATATCGCCCGTCTCCACCCACCGGCCAAGAGCCTCTGGCATGCCGCCGCATGCAAAATAACGACGAAGATGCTCGACGAGACGGACATGGAAGAAATCGGGCACTGTCTCGATCTGATCCAGGCCGCCAAGGTATTCGTCGTAGTTTGCAGCGCCCTCGGCTTTCAGAAACTCGGAAAAGCTCATGGGGCGCATCTCCATGAACTCGACCTTTCCCACCGGAAAAGCGCTGGTCTCACGGGACAAGCGAACGCCCAACAAAGACCCTGCGCATGCGACGTGATACTCGGGGGCCTCGTCACAGAAGTATTTAAGGGCGCCGACTGCAGAAGGACAATCCTGGATCTCATCAATAATAAGCAGCGTTTCGCCGGGCTCGATAGGCTGTCCAAGTGCCAGGGAAAGATTTGAGATGATCCGTCGAGGATCGCGCGTACCTTCGAAAAACTGAGCGTACTCGCTCTGTACCCCAGGTGACGGCTCCTCGAGCGTCAGATACACAAAATTGAGGTACGAGGTTCGGCCGAACTCCTTAAGCGCCCACGTCTTTCCAACCTGGCGCGCCCCCTTAAGGATAAGCGGCTTACGATATTCTGACGCTTTCCAAGCGTTAAGCTTGGCAATGATATCTCGCTGCATGACCGAACCTCCCGCAAAGAAACTTCCGTAAACGTGATATTTCCCACATTTTACCCTAGGTAAAACGTGACATTTATCACACTTACGGAAGTTTTAAGCTCATTTCGCCACACTTTCATCATATTGAAAAGGCGGAGGCGCATTTTGCGCCTCCGTCACCATCTTTCCTATCAGCCCGCCTGACCCGAACGGCCGAGTCGTCACGGAACCCGGGAGCCCCGGCAGGGCGGGTGCTTGCTCAAAATGAGTTCCGCACGCAAAGAAGGCCACTTAATGTGGCCTTCGTCTTGCGCAGGACTGTTCGAAATTTTGAGGAAGCACCCGCCCTGCCGGGGCTCCCGGGTTCCCGTTTACGAGAGCGACGTTCTCAGCAACTCGTTGAAGAGCTTCGGGTTGCCCTTGCCGCGGCTCGCCTTCATGCACTGACCCACCAAAAAGCCGATGACCTTCTGGTTACCGTCACGATACTGCTGCGCCTGATCGGCACAGTTTGCCAGCACCTCGTCCACAATCGGCTGCAGCGCGCCGGCATCGCTCACCTGACGCATGCCCCGCTCGTCGACGATCTTGTTGGGGTCATCGCCGGTCTGAGCCATGGCCTCAAAGACCTCGTGAGCCTGGTTGGAGCTGATGGCATCGGTCGCCAGCAGCTTGGCAAGAGCCGCCACTTGAGCCGGCGCGATACCGGACTCTGTCAGCGAGACGCCCGCACTCTTAAGATAGGCGATCATCTCGTTCACCAGCAGGTTCGCGACCGTCTGGGCCTCCTTACCGGCCATTCCGGCAGCAGCGGCCTCAAAGAAGTCGGCAAACTCGGGGTCGCCGGCAATCTGCTCGGCGTCGGCCGTCTTAATGCCAAAGTCGGCTTCAAAACGGACGCGCTTGGCATCGGGCAGCTCGGGGATCTCGCCACGGCAGCGGTCGATGAACTCGTCGTCCAGGTCGAACGGCGCCAGATCGGGATCGGGGAACAGGCGATAGTCGTCGGCCGTCTCCTTGACGCGCATGACCACGGTGCGCTTGCGGCTGGGCTCCCAGTGACGGGTCTCCTGGTAGATAATGCCGCCCTCCTCGAGCACCTCGGCCTGGCGGCAGATCTCGTAGGCAAGGCCGTCATGCAAGCTCTTAAACGAGTTGAGGTTCTTGAGCTCGGTCTTGGTGCCCAGCTTGGTCTCGCCGCGGCGGCGCAGCGACACGTTGCCGTCGCAGCGCATGGAACCCTTCTCCATGGAGCAGTCCGAAATGCCCAGCGTCACAAAAATGCGACGGAGCTTCTCCATAAACAGGCGAGCCTCCTCGGGCGTACGCAAGTCGGGCTCAGTCACGAGCTCAATCAAAGGCGTACCGCAGCGGTTGTAATCGACGAGCGACTCGGCCGCGGCGGTAATGCGGCCCTCGGCACCGCCCACGTGCACCATCTTGGCGGCGTCCTCCTCCATGTGGATGCGAAGGATGCGGATGGGCACCGTGTAGGAACCGTCCTCGCGGCGCTCGGGCATCTGTAGGTTGGACGCGTCATAGCTGGCCAGGTGACCGGCACGCTGATTGCCTTCGCGCATGGTCGACGTCATGGACGTGGACAGGCCCTCGGCGTTGGCCGAAGCGCTCGCCAGGCTCTGAGCCTCGGCCTCGCCAAACGCGCAGTCGGGGCGCTCGGCGGCACCGCGACCGGTCACGTCCAGGTCCAGGTGACCGTACATGGCAAAGGCGACCGGGCCCTGCGTGGTCTGGAAGTTCTTGGCCATATCGGGATAGAAGTAGTGCTTGCGGTAGAACATCGAGTGGCGCTGAATCTCGCAGTTGGTGGCGAGGCCGGCCTTGACGATGCTCTCGATGGCGCGCTTGTTGGGCACCGGCAGGGCGCCGGGCAGTCCCAGGCACACCGGGCACACGTTGGCGTTGGGCTCGTCATCGTGGCTGAGCTTGCAGTTGCAGAACATCTTGGTATCGAGCGCGGTGAGCTCGGTATGGATCTCCAGGCCGATCACGGCCTCCCAATCCTGCAGGACCTCGGAAAGCTCCTTCATTACAGCTCGCCTCCCTTCCCGGCAAAATCGGGCGCGACGGAAAGCGCGGGCGCACCCGTGGCAGCATCGGCAAAGCCGCGCTCCAGGGCGCGGGCAAACGTGAGCAGCTGACGGTCCTTGAACGCCGGACCCACCAGCTGGGCAGAAACGGGCAGCTTGCTGTCCTCGCCCAGGCCCAGCGGCACCGAGATACCACCGTTGCCGCAAATGTTGAGCGAGATGGTGTACAGGTCGGAGAGGTACATCTGCGTGGGATCGCTGATCTCGCCAAACTTAAAGGCCGTGCGCGGCGAGGCGGGCATGAGGATGGTGTCCACCTTGGCATACGCGGCATCGTAGTCCCGCGTGATGAGCGTGCGAGCCTTTTGCGCGGCGTAGTAGTACTTGTCGTACACGCCCGAGCTCAGCAGGTAGGCGCCGAGCATCTGACGGCGCTTGGCCTCGGCACCAAAGCCGTGGGCGCGCGACAGCGAGCTCTGGTCGGACAGGTTGGCGCAGCCCTCCTCCTGATAGCCGTAGCGAATGCCGTCGAAGCGGGCCAGGTTGGAGAACGCCTCGGCCGGACCGATGACGTAGTAAGCGGCGATGGCGGCATCCAGGTGCGGCAGGTCGACCTCGACCAGCTCGGCACCCTGGTTCTGCAGCTCCTGGGCGGCACGCTGAACAGCGGCCTTGACCTCGGGCGTCAGGCCCTCGGCCTCCATAAACGCAGGGATAATGCCCGCGCGCTTGCCCTCGATGCTGTCGTTGAGATGCTCGGTAAAGTCGACGGCGCAATCCTGGCTGGTGCAGTCGTACGGATCGTGGCCCGCGCCGGTAAGCGCGTTCATGGCCAGCGCGACGTCCTCGACCGTGCGGCCAAAGGGGCCCACCTGGTCGAGCGACGAGCCAAAGGCAACCACGCCGTAACGGCTCACGGCGCCATACGTGGGCTTAAAACCCACCACGCCGCACAGTGACGCCGGCTGGCGAATGGAGCCGCCGGTGTCCGAGCCCAGCGAGAGCGCGACCTCGCCCGCGGCGACGGCGGCAGCGGAGCCGCCCGAGGAGCCGCCGGGCACGCGCTCGGTATCCCAAGGGTTGTTGGTGCGGTGGAACGCCGAGCTCTCGGTGGAGCTGCCAAAGGCAAACTCGTCCATGTTGGCCTTGCCCATGGGCAGGCAGCCGGCATCGAGCATGCGCTGGACGCAGGTGGCGGTGTAGACGCTCTGGTAGTCCCCGAGCATGCGGGAGGCGCAGGTGGTGCGTGTGCCCACGAGGTTCATGTTGTCCTTGATGGCCAGCGGCACGCCCGCGAGCGGGGGCAGCGGCTTGCCTGCGGCACGGTCGGCATCCACGCGCGCGGCGGCCTCGAGCGCAAGCTCGGGCGCCACCTGCAGGAATGCCTGGACCCCGCCTTCGCGCGCCTCGATGGCGGCAAGGGAGGCCTGGGCCACCTCGGTAGCGGTAAAGTCGCCGGCGGCAACGCCTGCGGCGATCTGGGCGGCGGTAAGGGAATCGAAGCTTAGCGCCATTACTCGCTCTCCCCCTCTCCCAAAATGGACGGCACGCGGAAGTAGCGGTCGCGCGCGCTGCCGGCGTTTTCGAGCGCAACGTCGAGCGGCAGGTCGCGCTCGGGCTCGCGCAGGTCATCGCCCATCACGTTGGACAGGCTTCCGATGGGATGGAACGTGGGCTCCACGTCGGGCAAGTCATATTGCAGGACGGGCTCGAGCATCTGGACGGCGTCGTTCATGTAGGACGTCATCTGGGCGAGCTCGTCATCGGTCAGTGCGATCTTTGCGTACTCGGCGATGCCGCGTACGTCTTTCTCGCTGAGTGCCATAGGCGCTCCCTTCCGCATAACAGATAAACCGCTCTAGTATACAAGGCAACGCCGCTTGGAGCAGGCGCTTTACCCAAATGCAGCGAAAACGTAACGAGGGCGGCGGACTGGCAGGCGGCGAGCTGGCGGTTCTGCGGCGAAACCGCACCGTCCATAGCGAAAACCGTCCCGCCCACAACGAAGACCATCACAACATTCGACGCTTTTCGCCAAAATCGAGATTTCCATCGAATGTTGTGATGGTTTGGAAGCCCCGACCACCGCAAAGGTGCCTGTCCCCACCGTGGCGGTTCTGGAGAATGTCTTATGCCGAGACCTTGGCCTTGCGGCGCTTGCGGACCGCATGGATCACGATGTCCAGCAGCAACAGCACAATGGCTACGACCACAATGAGCACGGCAAACTCGCGCTTGCCCCAGTGGCGGCCGGCCAGCGACTTTTGCTTGTCGACGTCCTTCTTGTTGTACTTGGTGCGCACGCAATGCACCAGCAGGCGATGGTCGTTCACGCCGTAGGGCGTGCAGGTGACGAGCGTCACCTTGTCAGCGCCGGGCTCGATGGTCAGCGACTCCATCTCCTCGGGCAGCACGACCTCGGAGTCCACCATCTTGTAGGCGAGCGTCTTGTTCATGGTGTGCAGCAGCACCAGGTCGCCGGGCTCCAGCGAGTGGATGTCGTCGAACATGCTCAGGTTGCGCATACCCGAGTGCGCGGTGAGCACGCAATGCGTCGAGGTGCCGCCCACCGGCAGGCTCGTGCCCTCCAGGTGGCCGACGCCCGCCATAAGGACTTCTTCGCTCGTGCCGTGGTAGATGGGCATGCTCACGTCGATGGAGGGGATCTCGACCCAGCTCATCATGGGGTCGCGGTCAAAGATGAGCTGCTGAGCGTAGGGCTCGATCTGGTCGGCGGGAAGCTCGGTGGCCTCGCCCGCCAGCTGCTCGTTAAAGGAGCGAGCCTGGAGCAGGATGCGCTCGCGCTCCTCGGCAGACAGCGCGTCCACGGTGCTGGACACGGTGCTGATCTGGTTGAACACGCCCGAGGCCTCAAGCCGGTCCAAAATCCACGGCCAGGTCATAAGGCCCACGCCAATAAGGATGATGACAATGGTGATGAGACGGTCGGCCCAGCGCGGCAGCCGCTTGCGACGGCGCTTGGGTTTTGGTTGAGGTTTGGGCTGAGGGCTTAAGCCGCCGTTGTCCGCGACATTATTGCTCTTCATATGTTTGGCGCCCTGCACCATCGCCGGTCACTCCTTTACAACTCAAGTTGTCTAAACAAATAATAGCCGATTAGCGAGCTCATGCGCCGGACAACGCAGCTAGACAGCATTGTGCGGCGCGAGTATGGGCCCGCATTTGAGTTTTCAAAATATCCCGGATCGGCTGGGCGATTCGGGATACAATATCAATAGAAAACGACGCATCCCGCGTAAGTGTACGAGAGCGCGGGCGGCCTAGTTTTCAGCTTTAGTTAAATGCCCGGGATCCTACCCCCGGGCATTCTTATTTGCGCTTGTTGCGGCGCAAATGCCTTCTACCGTCCGCACCGCGCGTGCGCCTACGGACCTTAAACCGAACCTCATACGAGTCAAGAAACGCGATGACGAACGTGCCCACCGCCGCGAGGGCGGCGAGCGCGTTAAGGAATTTCAGCATTTGGGGACCTCCGATCGAGTCGTCGGCCGCCCGCGCACGGAATGCGTCGCAAAGCCATTTTACTGCGGGTGTATGCACCCACAGCTGGCAAACGCAATAATTGCAAACATCTGTTCGATATTCATACGCTTGATCCATCGGGCAATGGAGTCTGGCCGCGTTATCCAAAAAAAACGGGGCAGACTCCATTGCGGAGTCTGCCCCGAAAAGAGAATGGCAAAGCAAGAACGTGGATGGACGAGAAAAGTGTCCGCAAGTCTCATGGCCATCACATCCCACCTGCCAAAGGGATGGGTGAGCGAGCGTTACTCCTGCTCGGACTCTTCAGCCTGCTTACGGCTGCGGATGAGGTGCGCCACGCCGATGCACAGCACCGCGCCACCAGCAATCCAAGTGAAGGTCACACCGTTAAGACCGGTGAGGGGAAGGTTGGAGCCCTTCTTGTTCTGGACAGTAAGGTTAACCACACCACCGTTCACAGTTGCCTCTTTCACAAGCGAAGAAGTATCCTTGGTCACGCTAACGGTGAGCGTGTTACTGTCCTCGCTCTCAGGCTTAGCAAGATCGCCCTCAGCAGTCGAGATCTTAAAGGTGAAGTCGGGCAGCGTGTTGTAGCCGCCGAGGGTGTGGGTCTCCTTGACGGTATAGGTACCAGCATCGAGACCCTTGACCTCGATTACGCCGCCATTCTTAGTTTCGAGCTCAAAAGGAGTATCGACAAGATTGCCTTTGTCGTTGACATACTTGTCTTTAGAGCTAGTATCGTCAGGATCTGTTGCTTTAATGGTGAACTTCACGCCGTCAAGCTTAGTGTTCTCGTCGGCAGCGTCCTCCTTGACCAGCCTGAGCGCATAGGTATAGTCACGGACGGTATCGCGCACGGACTCGCCCTTGCCATCACCCATGGGGTTGTTTGAGTAGATGAGCTTAACGCTGTTGAGGTTGCCATCGCCGCCGACATTAACGACCTTAGAGGAATCAAGACTTGCAGTATAAGTAACGACAACCTTAGAGCTTGCGGTAATTTCAACAGGAGCGTTGGTGCCCTCTGCGGTAACAGCCTTGAGATTGCTGAACTTAACCGTCAGAAGGTTGTTCGTACCGTCTTGATTATAAGAAACGGCATCGGCAGGAAGATTGATTTCGGTACCATGCGTGTCACTGTCATCTGCGTAAACCGTGACCTTGACCGAGCTGGCGTCTGCCGTCAGACCGGCAGAAAGCTCATCGTGGAACTCGTAGTAATAGGTGCCGAACGTGGCGACATTGTCGGCAACGGTGCCCTTCAGCTGGTAATGGACTTTCTGGCCCATCTGGGAGTCGGCCTTGTCTGCCCAATTGCTGCTGGGCTTGTCATCCTTGATCTTCTTCACAACCGTGGGAATGCTGGTCTTCTCGGTAACGACCACGGGATCACCGCCAACGATGGCAAAGATCGGGGAAGTGCCAGTGTTCGGTTTGCCAGTGTTCGGTTTGGTCGGATCCGTAAGACCATCAGACACGAAGAGATAATAGCCATCACCGTAAAGGCCAGCCTCATTAGTGTCCGGGCGCGTCCACGGAGTACCTGCGCTAAGGGGATCTCCCGCAGCGGCCTCCGCCTCAACATTTTGCTTCATGCCTGAAACCGCAGCCGCAATTTCATAAAGCACATCGCCGGGGGCAACACGCGTACCTTCGCTGCTGGATGCCGTTCTGGCAGTGCCTTTCACATTTTGAGAAAGCCACTCAGCCACAACCGAAGCAGCGGCATCATTTGCGAGCGGCTCGGCGGAGTTTTTATCCACGAGTTTCTTATACTCAGTAGACCCCTGAATGGCGGTAATCACCTTGCGACCGATAGCATCATTTGCCCATTTAATATCAGAAGCAACCTTGCCCCTGTCCTCGACGTCATCAACTTTTGCCTTGAAGATCTGATATGCCTTGAACGTATTGGTAGCATTTTCGTCGGCGGCCTTGTTAATCGTGATGCTGTTGGCCAGAGCCGTCGTACCCTCAGCCGCAAACGCCATGGTCACCGGGGCCATGACGCCGCCGAAGCTCAGCGCTGCTGTGAGGCCGGCGGTTACTGCCAGGCGTGCGATGTTCTTGCTCATGCTCATCTTCTTTTCCTCTGCTTTCTGCTCGAATTCCATTTGATCTAAATCTGTCTGTCTGAATCTTAGCATCTACTTCGCTACGTCTCGCCCCGCTCTCTGTGGGGCTGCCAGCTACTCTTTATGGCTGCCACCTCCCCGCTTGACCAGGAGCGCGACCACGATGAGCGCGGCTCCGGCGACCGCTGCGGCGGCCGCGGCGTACATTGCCATATCGCCAGTCGAGGGCATAAAGCCTCCGGTGGTAATGCTAGGGGGTGTGCCGGTGGGCGTGTTGATGAGCGACGCCTCCAGGCTGCCCGTCGACCCGTCCGCGCTGTCGGCGCGCAGGGGCGACTCGGCCGTGATGGTGAGGTTGGGCTTGGCGGCGGCCACCTGGTCGACGTCCAGGCCCTCGGCCTTGACCGTCACGGAGCGCGCGCCCTCAAAGGCGGTGTAGCCCTTGGGCGCCTTGAGCTCGCGGACCTCCAGCTTGCCCGAGTCCACGCCCGAGACGGTCACGCGGCCGTCCTCGCCCGTGGTGACGGTGGCCTTGCCCTCCGCATCCCACGTGCCGTCGGCCGCCAGCGTGCGGCCGCGGTCGTCGGCGATGCTCAGGACCGCCCCGGCAAGCGGTTTGTCGCCGTCGCTGCCGCGCTTGGTGAGCGCGAGATCCCAGGTGTAGGCGCACGCGTCATCGCTCGGCGTGCGGGTGAAGCCGGCGTCGCCGGACTGGTCGGCAAAGGGAGAGCGCGGGTAGCGCAGGTAGACCTCGTTGGGGTTGCCCTTCGCGATGCCGTGGTTGCATGCGCTGTTGAGCGGCGCGTTGTACACGGCGACCACGCGGGCGCCCGCGGTGAAGGCGTCGGCCCCGCCGAGCGCGGCGATCAGGTCGCCGGTGCGCACGGTGAAGGTCTTGCCGTCAACCGAGACCCTGCACTGGGCCGTGATTTCAGTCCAGCCCTTCGCGGGCTCGGTGCCGGCGCGCCCGTCCCTGCCGGCCGAGACGGCGTCGAAGCCGCCGTCCGCGCCCGCCGCCACGTACACGCGCATGCTCGCGGCGACCTTGGAGGGGTCGAGCCCCGCGCCCATGGTGTCGACGAACCGCACCGTATAGGTGTCGTAGGCGGTAAGACCCGCCGGGACCGTGGCGGAGAGGCGCCAGTACAGGTCGTCGGCGACCGTGGCGTCGGCGGCCTTCTGCCAGGCGGCGGTGCTGTCCTCCAGCACATGCTTTTGGACCTTGGGGGTCGCCGCCTTGGGCTTGACGGTAACGGCGCTGCCGCCGACCAGGGCCATGATCGGCGCGGTGCCGGCCTCGTTCTGGGCGATGGCGTCGTCGTCGGCGACGATGAGCCAGTAGCCACAGGGCAGCTCGGCCGCTGTGCCCGCGTTAAGGGCCACAGACACGGCGTCAGAGCTCTGGAGGGAACGAGCGAGCTGTGCGCTCAGCGCGCTCGTAAGGCGGGAATCGGTGTTGAGCCACTCGGCAGCTTCCTGCGCGGTGGTCTGGGATTTGGGCATACCGGCACTGTGCAGCACAGGCAGGACGGCATCGCGCGCGGCGTCGCTTGCCCAGGCGAGGTCGGTGGCGATCTTGGCGTCGCTGTCGCCGTCGACGACGTTGGCGCTATAGATCTGGTAGGCGTCGTAGCTGCTCGCCACGGTGCCGCTCACCGTGATGGAACCGGTCGAGGTCGGCGCGGCCTGCGCGGAAGCGGGGAACACAACCGCGCAGGTGCCGATCAGGAGGGCGAGCAGCGCAAACAAGATCGGGAAGGAGCAAACTTTCTTATTCACGACGCTTACCTCCCTTCGCATTCGCCTTGCGACGAATGTGCATCCAGGCCGCAGCAGCGCAAAGCACCGCCGCGCCGGCAAGGTACGTCAGAGTGACGCCCGACATACCAGAAAGGGGCAAAGAGGTGGAGTAGGTGTTGGTGAAGGTGGGGGTGGAGGTGTCGGTGAACGTCTCTTCTGCGGTATTGGCGTCTGCCGTCCACTCACCTTTGGGGTTAACGGTTCCCTTCCTGTAGGTCACCGCACATTTGATCTCTCCTTTTTCGGTGTCATACGTTGGCACAACCGTGAACTTATAGACCGACTGGTCGTACGTGTAGTGCGAGAACTGCGAACCGTCGGTTTTCTCGCGCACATAGTACGTAAAGGTCTTGAAAGGGCCACCCGGGTCGCCGGGATTATTCCTGATATCAGAGAGCGAGTACTTGAGCACAACCTCTTTATTTTTTTTGTCCTTGAACGAAAGCGTCTGCGTCTTATTAGGACCAGCAGATGTCACGGCAGTACCGATGATGTCTTCGTTGCTAAAGTGGCTGTCTGTCGCAAGCTGAAGTGTAAACTCCTTCATCTCGCCACCCTCAACGACCTTAGTCGCCTTAGGAGTCCAGGAAACCTCAGGGTCGTACGTGTTGGTGAAGGTTGCCTTGTTGGTGGAGGTTGCGCTGCTGGAGTCGACGATCGAATAATACCCATTAGCATCTGCTGACGCAGTCCTCGACGAGCTAGCTGAACCCCCAGGATTCTTAGTCACGTCCACCCTATCAATCGTGAAGTTATAGACCTTAAGATCTTTAGGCTCATCCGGCTTTCCCTGTGTCGGAACAGACATAAGTACAGTCGGCGTGCATTTGACTGTCACCTTAATCTCGTATACAGCACGATCGTAATGAACACCAAGCTCATCGCCCGCATCTTCGACCAAGTAGTATGTAATTTCGCCAGTACCCTTCGCTAAGAACTGCTCGCGAAGCTGTTTTTTGTTAAGAAGCTCGCTAAGCTTCTCGCTAAGGTCAAAGGCGATGTTGCCAGCGGTATTCTGGGCAGATTTGACAAACTCGCAGCCACCATTGATGAAATTACCATTATCGTCCCAAGAAGGCGCCTTCGCAGTACCCGAGTTCTTGCGATAAACCGAAAAGGTGAACTCCCCATCTTTGAGGTCTCGGCCGGCCAACTCCTTGGTCGCCCTCAGCTTAAGGCTCGGGTAGGCGTACGCATCCGCAGGCTCGCCTAGGTACAAGTCGCCATTCGACATGATGCCGCCGCCATGGTCCCAGGAATAGTTGCCCGTGATGAAAGTTGTCGCTTCATTCTGCGCTTGATTCCGCGCATTAATCGCCGCCTCATCCTTGGCCATAACACCCGACATAACACCCGAGGTCAGACCGATGCTATTTTTTACCCCAACAGCACCGTTGGCGGGGATGTTGATAGCTTTTTCAAGTTCGATGCTTCCCGAGTACCGGGCGTCTCCACCACCAAGCATCTCACCAGTCACAACTGCGATCGGCGTATTGTGATCATGCGCTGCGAGGAAGAAATCGGCATGACCATTGTCACGAAAAACCGGTTTCAAATAGGCGGTATAGTCTTGATTCTTACCGTCGCCGCCTTTAGAAAGATGGGGCGCTTTGTCATTGCCGGAATTGCCCTCTTGCTTGTAAGCAGGATTAGGATGATCTTCGCCAAGAAACTCATTATCGGCAGACTTATTGCCAAAGATTGCCGTGCCTTCAGTGTTCGTTACCAAGGTCTTACCCGATGGGCAGACCGCAACGCCGCCACCATAGCCGCCAGCGGTATTGCTGCTTATATACGAGTTGTATACAAACAGCCTGCCTGCGTTAGTCGCGTTTTTCGAATCACCCTGAACAAAGATGCCGCCGCCACCCCAGTCATAGCGAGACATGCAGTGATTGTTAGTGATGTAGACTATACTTTTTTTAGTGCCGTTACTTTCTTTAGGGCCGTTAATAAACGCGTCAACCTTCTGGCCCACTCGGATGCCGGCACCTTCAGATCGGTAGCTCACGTTAGAGGCAATAATTCCTCCCGTAACTTCGAGCCATGCCATATCTTGTTGATCAATATTGGTAACGTAAACGCCGCCGCCAGCTTCATCGGAATAGTTGCCAGTAATCTGGCCGCCATAAATGGCGACATCGGCGCCCTTTATGGCGGCAAGCCCAGCGCCGCCATGACAACCATCGCCATCTTTACCGCAGAATTTGGCATAGCGATTGTTCGTAATGTAACCGCCTAAAACAGTAACGCTGCCGCCATATTCGGCCATGATGCCGCCACCAAAGCCAACAGAATCAAGCGTGCTGTTGCCGGAGATTACGCCATTAGTTATGGTGACCGTAGAAGCGTTGGCAGACACACCACCGCCACTATAAGCGCTGTTGCCGGCAATTACGCCACCGGAAACGTCGAGGCTCGAATTGTTGCATATTTCAATTCCGCCGCCCGCATGCGAGCCGAAAGCACCACACACATAGCCGCCGCTCATGTTGACGGTAGAGCCGTTCTCGGCATAAACCAAACTGTCGACCCTGCATTGTTTCTGTTGCGTATTTTCCTGTTGCGTAATCACGCCACTCTCGAGCTTGAACGTACCACCCTTGCTGTTAGTTGCGTAGAGATTAATGAGCCTCAGTCCGTCAGAGCCATCGCACGCCACGATGGCACCTTTAATCTCGACGCTATGTTTGAAAAGCATCTCGGTTGTCTTGGTTGTGTCTTTTTTACTCGGGGACGATTCGGTCACGTAGTAGGTAAGGCTAGACGGAATGCCATCGGTGTCGTAAACCAACTTTGCTTCTCTACCATAATTGTCGCGATCTAAAGTCTGATCCTGATCATTTAGCTGCTTGCCGTCGTCGACACTTTCACTCGGTTTCTTAGGATCAGTATCCTTAATTTTAAGTGTCGCGCCACCGGTGATATTGAACAAAGGCCCTCTTTGACTCATATGCTTAATCTTATGGCCTTTTAGATCCAGCGTGATATCGCTACCGTCTTGGCCGAGCTGAATTGTCGCTTTGGTATCAATATCTTTCGTAAGCTCAAAGTTGGCAGTGCCGCTCGCGCTCTCCAGCTTAGTTTTCAGCGTATCCGCGCTATCTATCCCACCGGATGCCGCTTCGGTCTGCCCGCCTTCCGCGACCGCCATTACAGCATTGCCATCCGACGACTCGCCATCTTCACCCCGTTGCTCGTCCTCAAGCTGATCCTCAGCCTGATTCTGCTCGACGTCATTTGTAGGATTGGTCTCGTCGCCCTCGGTCTCGTCACTATTCCGATTTTCGGCGTCTTTGCCCGTGGAATTGCCTGCAACGGCCTCCTCGCCCAAAGTGTTCTCGTCTGCAACGGCTTCCTCGGTAAAACCTGTCTGGGCATCGTTGGCAATGGCCTGCGAGATCGGAGGCATGACGAGCGACAGCACCAGGCTCAAAACGGATGCTCCGCACAAAACGCCTGCCAGTACACGGCGCGTCGCTTTTTTACTCTGCTTAGTTTTTTCTGAATTCGCTTTCATCGATGTCTCCTCCCCAAGAGACCGCGATCTTGCTCTTTCACTATCAAACGTATCTGCGCAATCTGTAATTGCGCACGCTTAGTAATCCATATTGTAGAGATTGTTTGAACATCTGAGCAAGAAAACCGATAGTTTTGTAGCGAATTCTCAATTCTCTTGACATTTGCTCAGATTTACCTTTGTTTATTCGCTATCTATTTTTTGTTTCTGCTGGTAATTTAGTTGCCCATCATTTTTTTAATGGCATTAGATTTATTTGCACAACATTTTGCTCAAGAGCAAACATCCTGCTCACGGTCGAAAATCGACCGTGAGCGGT
This sequence comes from uncultured Collinsella sp., assembly GCA_900541665.1. Classification (GTDB taxonomy): domain Bacteria; phylum Actinomycetota; class Coriobacteriia; order Coriobacteriales; family Coriobacteriaceae; genus Collinsella. Next base: position 65,634 of record UQKV01000003.1, on the reverse strand, counting down.
AGGTCATTAACCGGAAGGAATATCCTATCAAACTGATGAGAATATCTTTAACCCATCGGTGGTTAGAGGCGTGATGTTCAGACAACGTTATTTGTGTTTTCGCGCAGTTTTTAGGTATCAATTCGCCCAAATCGCCTGAGGCCACCGCAAAGGTGCCTGCCCCTTTTGTGGCGGTTCTCCCCCTGCGCTACAGCAGATGTTCCTCGATAAAGATCGCGATGCCGTCTTTGTCGTTGCTCGCGGTTACAAAATCGGCGGCGGCACGGGTGGCATCGCTGCCATTTGCCATGGCCACGCCCACGCCGGCGTCAGCCACCATGCAGGTGTCGTTGTCCGCATCGCCAAACACGCAGATGTCCTGGAGCTCCATGTCGTTGAGCTCCGCCACGCGCACAAGGCCGCGCGTCTTGGACACGCGCGGATCCATAAACTCGTAGAGCCGCTGCGTGGTTTGCAGAGCCGCCGCCTTAACAGTGTCATCGGCAAACGTCGACGCCCGCTCAATCACCCGCGGCATTACCTCGGGCGCCATGGTAAACATCACCTTGGGCTGCGGCTCGCGCAAGAACTCGGCAAAATCGACCACCTGGTAGGGCACGCCGTCGACGCGCGACAGGTGCTCGACGCACGCGTTGCTCTCGGGCACGTAGAACACGCCGTCTCGGGGGCAGACGGGCGTTGCAGGAAGGTCCGCCATGTGCTTGCAGATGCGCGCGATGGTCTCGCCCGGCAGCGGATAGCTCAGCTCGTTGATGTCGTGCGCGCGGTCGATGACCTCGGCGCCACCGCAGCCCACCATCACGTCCACCAGGCCTTCGATGCCCCAGAGCTCGTACATGGCCTCGGTCGCGTGGGCGTCGCGCCCGGTGCACAGGCCAAAGAGCACGCCGCGCTCGCGCAGGGCGCGGATCGCCGCCACGGTGCGCGGGGACACCGTGTGCTGGCTCGTGAGCAGCGTGCCGTCGATATCGCAGAACACGGCTTTGATGTGGCTGAAGGTGGTGTCCATGGGGGCCTTTCTGGGTTGTGCGGCGGTGCTGAATGTGGTCGGAAATGGTGTACATGGTATACCAAGGCGCAGGCCGTTGGGACCCGATCGCCACAAAGGTGCCTGCCCCCTTTGTGGTGGCCGGATCAGAAGGGTGGCCTGGCCCGAGTCGCAAAGCATCACAACATTCGACGCTTTTCGTCAAAATCGCGATTTTCGCTGAATGTTGTGATGGTTTTTACTGCTTTGCGGCACGATCCAAATGCCGGCGTCCAAACAGCAGCAGCGCCGCGGGAACCGCCGTCACGACCATGCCTGCCCCCACGAGTGTCCGTTGTACGCCAAATGTTGCCGCCAGCCACGGTGCAACCGCCAGAGGGGCCACGCCGGCGAACATATTGCCAAAGCCCATGACCGAGTTGACGCGGCCGAGCTGCTCGAGCGGGGCCGTCGTTTGCACGATCGTGTTGTGGAGCGGGTTGACGACACCCCAGGCCACGCCCAGGGCAATCTGTCCGACGAGGGCTACGCCCACGTACGGTGTCCCCACATAGAGCAAACTTCCCAGACCCACGGACATGAGCGCCACGAGCAGCGTTTTAAGGTTGACCAAGTGCGGCGACAAGCGGAGCGCGAGCACGGCACCCAGCACCGCGCCCACACCCGAGGCCGACGAGAGCCAGCCCATCCACTCAACGCCGACGCGTAGGACATCACGATAGAAAAACGACTCGAGCGGATCGAAGGCTCCGTAGCCAAAGTTCGAAAGAAAAATGATGCAGAAAAGTAGCGCGAGGACGCTGTTGGTGAAGACTGTCTTGATGCTGGCTGCGAAGGTGGCACGGGAAGATGTGTTGCGGTCGGGACTTTGGCTGGCCTTGTCTGATGTGATGTCGCCAATCGCGGGTTTGCCTTCGTGTGTGGCGGCCTGACCTGCACTTTGTCTAAAGCCCCAACCGGCGACGAGCGCCAGTACGGTAAAGATCATCATGAGCACGAACACCGCGCGTGACGATGCAGCCGCCGCGACAAAGCCGCCCAGCGTGGGGCCGACGATGATACTCACGTTTGAAAACATGGCGATGGCGGAGTTGATGTCTTTGAGCTCGACGGGGTCGTCAGTGAGGTAGGCTGGATAGGATGTGGCGATGGGCTGGGCGAACCCCATCACAAAGCCCAGGAGCACCGCGCCGGCAAGGACTGTTCCGGTCGCGCTGCCAAAGGCGATAATCGCCGCGCCGGTTGTCAGCGCGCCGACGATGCTCAGCGAAAAATGGCGGCGCGGGCCCAAAGCGTCGAGCGCCGCTCCACCCGCAAAGGACCCCAGGATCACGAAAACGTTCATAAACAGGACGGCCAGCGATGTCGCAACGACCGAAGCGTCGTCCGCATAGGTGAGCGTTCCGATGACGCCGATAAAGTAGCTGGTCTGAAAACCGGTGTAGATGAGAAAGCGCATCGCCACCAGGCGCCTGGCCTGCGCGGACAGCGATGATTGAGGCTTTGAAAAAAGAGAGGCGAGCATGGAGACTCCTTGTTTCATACGAATACGGGCGGTGGGCATTCGCCACCGTCTGTCAAATTAATCTATCCGCATGAAACATTAAGGACGCATCAAGCCCCTTCTCTCCGTTTTTCGCCCGTCATGAACTACTTGGTAGATTGTAAGGCATGTCCCAACCATCTACCAAAGCAAAAACCACCACAAAGGTGCCTGGCCCCTTTGTGGTGGAAATGACGTTTGCCCAGATAAAACCTGCCAAAATAAACCTGTCCCTTTTTGGCAGGTTTTAGGCCAGATGATCTTGGATGAGGTCGCAGATGGCTCGGGCGTCGTTGATGTTGATGGCTCGGGTCGCAAAGCCGGCGTCGAAGGCCTGACGTGCAAGGGCTTCGTTGCAGGCAAGGGCCAGCGTGTGACCGTCGACCAGGTCGAGCGAGCTCTTGCCGCGCAGACGGTCGACGCCCGATCGCGCGACGACGATGTTGTCGAAGCCCTCGGTCTTGTAGCCCTCGATGATCACCACGTCGACATCGTTGTAGCGCGACAGCAGCTCGCGCGCGGGCATCTCGTCCTCCTCGCGCGTATCGGCGTACTCCGCCCAGCGCGTGGCGCAGATGAGCCCCACGTGCTTGGATCCGGCCTGGTGATGGCGCCAGGTGTCCTTAGCGGGCACATCGATATCAAAGCCATGATGCCCATGATGTTTGAGCGAGCCCACGCGCAGGCCACGGCGTGTGAGCTCGGCGATGACCTTCTCGACGAGCGTGGTCTTGCCCGAGTTTTGGTAGCCGATAAACGCGATCGCAGGGACGGCCGGAGCCGGAGCTGCAGGCGCGACGGCGATGGGTGCGCTCGCGGGTGCGTCGCCCGCGGCTCCCACGGCCTCAACAGCAGCGGCCTGACGCTCTGCGCGGTCCCATATGCCCGAGCGGCCGCCTTCCTTGTGCAGCAGGCGCACGTCGACGATCTCCATGCCGCGATCGACGGCCTTGCACATGTCATAAATCGTAAGACATGCAGCGCTCGCGCCGGTCAGAGCCTCCATCTCGATACCCGTCTTGCCCGTCACGCCCGCCGTGACCAGCACGTGAAAGCCAACCTGTCCGTCCGCGCGCGCCGGCGCCCAGCCCTCGGGCACGTCCTCGGCAGGCGTCCCCGCCGGAGCGATGGGCGCAATGTCGCACTTGCTCTTGGTAATGAGCAGCGGATGGCACATGGGGATGATGTCGCTCGTGCGCTTGATGGCCATAATGCCCGCCACGCGCGCGCAGGCAAGCACGTCGCCCTTTTTGGCGCGGTCCTGCAGCACCATGGCCTGCGTCTCGGGATGCATGAGGATGGTGCCCTCGGCGATGGCGATGCGATGGGTCTCGGCCTTGTCGGACACGTCGACCATGCGTACCTCGCCCTTGGCGTCCACGTGCGTCAGCTCGTCGCGACGGGCGTCACGGGCGGGCTCGATGGCAGCACTGGCAGTCGGCTGCGCGGACGCGTCGGCGTTGTCGGCATTCACCGCGGCCGCATGGGCAGACATCGCGGCCCTGCGAGCGGCCTTGGTGGCATCGGCGTACCTGCTCTTGGCCATATGATCATCCTCCGATTTGGGACATAAATCGTTGCGTGCCCTCAATTATCGCGTGTTCCTGCGGTTTGTGGGCCACGGCATCGCGCCAAATCGAAAGTACCTGCATATCATCACCACGACGCAGCGCCTCACGCACCGAATACTCGGCATCGCTAAACAGGCACGGACGCACGTTGCCGTCTGCCGTCAGGCGCAGACGGTTGCAATTCGCACAAAAATGATTAGACATGGCGCTAATGAAACCGACCGTTCCCGCCGCACCCGGAAAGTGCCAATAGCGCGCAGGACCCGCGCCGGCAGGAGCGTCGTTGATTCCGAGCGGCTCGAGCTCGCCCAGTCCCGCCGCCGCGGCCCCGGCATTGATGCGCGCCCGCAGCTCGTCACTCGGCACGGTATCGCTCGCATCCCACAGCTCGGGATTGAGCGCGGGCGCATGCGGGTCCACAGCGCAATGCGAGCTCGTGCGCTCGTCGCCGATGGGCATGTATTCGATAAAGCGCAGGTGGATGGGGCGGTCGACGGTCAGCCGTGCGAGGGCCGCCACATCCTGGTTGAGCCGGCGCACCACAACGCAGTTGACCTTAACGGGCTCAAAGCCCCAGGCCAGCGCCGCGTCGATACCGGCCATGGTCTGCTCGAGCCGACCCAGGCGCGTGATCTTTCCAAACAGCGTAGGGTCGAGCGTGTCGAGCGAGATGTTGACGCGGTTAAGCCCAGCGTCTTTGAGCTGCGGCGCCAGCTTGGGCAGCAGGGCGCCGTTGGTGGTAAGCGAGATGTCCTCGATCTGCGGAATCGCGCGGATGTCGCGAATGAGCGGGATGATGCGGCGGCTGACCAGCGGCTCGCCGCCCGTCAGGCGCACGCGGCGAATGCCCTCCCCCGCCACCAGGCGCACAAAACGGGCGATTTCCTCGGCGCTGAGCAGCTCGTCGTGTGCGCGGGGCGTCACGCCATCGGCCGGCATGCAGTAAATGCAGCGGAAATTGCACTTGTCGGTAACGGCAATGCGCAGGTAGTTGATATCGCGGCCAAAGCCGTCATGTTGCACGTGCCCGTCCACGCAGCCCTCCCCTCACGCGGCGTTTTATTCTTCGGAAAACATAATACCCCACGAGAGAATCGTGCCGACACCCGTACGACAGGACAGGTCGCTTCGAGCAAGACGGACTATCCAAGCCCATCCTCAGCACAGACCATCACAACATTCGATGCTTTTCCCGTTTTTGGCAATAAACGTCGAATGTTGTGATGGTTTGCCCGCCCACGGCACCCCGTAGAAGGACCAAAGCGTCCCTAAAGGCCGCCGTCCCAGTGCCGAATCACGAATTCTCGCAGGTCGTTCTGACGTTTCTGAAACGCTTCGCTTCGGTCGCACTTAAGGCCCATAGCGAGCGCGATGGCGTTCATCGCCCGATGCAATTGCAGCTGGTGGGCAAACTGAGTCCCGGTGAGGACGATCATCCTAAAGCCCAGCGCGCTCAGCACGGTCATACGCTCCGCATCCGACGCGCTGCGCTGTTTATCAAGATGGTCCGAACCGTTGTATTCAATCCCCGTACCGCTCGCGGGCGCATATACGTCGATCTCGAAATATCCGGCCTTTGCGAGATACTTGAACTCGTTGGGAACATCGACCCGATGGTTGAGCTCGATCTTGGCGTATCCCAGCCCTCCCTGGGAACGTTTTGCTACGACCATGATTGCGGTGGCCGTCTCCATGGGCGACCGCGCGCCATCGTGCACGCGCTTGAGCACGGCGGCCGCGCGTATAGCCCCCTGACGAGATCGGTTCTCATTGCAATAAGCAATCAAGTCGGCAACGGTATACCTCTGCCCCATCTCGATATAATCGCCTGTCGACAGATGATTCAAATGGTATCGGGCGCAGATTCCGTAGCCATATTCCAGCTGCTCGGGCTCACTCATCCACGAACCCGCCTGGACAAAGCACATGGGCTCATCAACCACCAGAAGGCCCTCCGCCACCTCGATAAGATGGTCTGAAGGTACCGGCGCCCCAAACACGTGGCACCTAAATCCAGCCGGCGTCGAGCGCTCAAAATCGAAGTTGACGAGCGCGTCGATATGATCGAGCTCTTCTCGTGGAATACCGAGCGAAACTAGATAGTCGGTAACGATCCCGACGGCCGTCGAAGCCCTCAGCCCCTTGGCATCGAGTCCCAATTTGGGCAGGCTCGCGGCCGGTTCCGCCTCGTTAGCAAGCGAGTCCTCATCGTATAGGCTGCTTGCTCGCGAGAGCGGCTCGGACGGGCGCGCCACGTTGTGGTACAGCCAGGCAGTCTTATGGGACAGGACGATCGGCAGGTCCATGAGCCCTCCAATGGAGTCGGATAACCAACCTTATTCCCCTGCCCACGGGTCCGCACACCTTCGCGCGCAAGAAAGCAATTCCACCCGATCGAGTGGCAGAAAAACCATCACAACATTCGATGCTTTTCCCGATTTTGGCAAAAAACGTTGAATGTTGTGATGGTTTGAGGCGAGGTGAGGGGCACAGAGGGCCAAAGCATCGTGCTTGGAGCGTGACTATTTTTCGCCCCGTCGTCAACACAAACCTTGACTCTACAATCGTTGTAGGGTTTTCACTACACTGGTACCTAAACGAACCAAGCCAGAAAGTACCCTGCCCATGGAACACGACCTCACACGCGGCAATGTCCTTAAGACCATCGCGGTCTTTGCCCTGCCTTATATGCTCTCGTACTTTTTGCAGATGCTCTACGGCATGGCCGACCTGTACATGATGGGGCAGTTTAGCGGCGCCGCCGGCATCACCGCTGTGGGCAATGGCGCGCAGACGCTCTATATCATTACCGTGACGCTCGTGGGCCTGGCCATGGGAACGACGGTCATCGTCGGCCACGCCGTGGGCTCGCGCCGCTTCGACCGCGCCGAGACCGCCATCGGCAACACCATCACGCTCTTTATGGGTGTCTCGGTGGTACTGGCCGCTGTCCTGCTTGCGCTGTGCCCGCAAATCGTGGCGCTCATTGGCACGCCGGCCGAGGCAGTCGAAGGCACCGCCGCCTACCTGCGCATTTGCTTTGTAGGCATTCCCTTTATCGCCGCGTACAACATTCTTTCGGCCATCTTTCGAGGGCTGGGAGATTCGCGCTCGCCCATGTATGTGATCGGCGTGGCATGCATCATCAACATCGCGCTCGATTTTCTGTTTATCGGGCACATGGGGCTCGGCCCCGTGGGCGCGGCGCTCGGCACGGTGACCGCGCAGACGGCCAGCGTTGCCCTCGCGCTCGTGTGGCTCAAGAGCCGCCGCACGAACATCCACGTTAAGCGCAGCGACCTGCGCCCCCAGCCCGAGGTGCTCGGCAGCATTCTTAAGATCGGCGTGCCTGTGGCCGTGCAGGACGGCTGCATCCAGGTGGCGTTTATGTTTATCACCGTCATCGCCAACCACCGAGGGCTCGTCGACGCCGCCGCCGTGGGCCTGGTCGAGAAGATGATCAGCTTTTTGTTCATTGTGCCGAGTTCCATGGGCGCCACCGTCAGCGCACTCACGGCGCAAAACGCCGGCGCGGGCAAGGGCGACCGCGCACGTCAGGTACTCAAAAACGCCATGACCATCTCAGTAGTGTATGGCTGTCTGATCACAGTGCTGATGTGGCTGGTGGCGCCGGCGTTTATTGGCTTTTTTGCCAAGGACGCTGCAGTAGTCGCGGCCGGCACCGGTTATATGTGCAGCTACATTTTCGACGCGATTTTTGCCGGCATCCACATTTGCTTTAGCGGCTTTTTCGCTGCATACGGCAAGAGCTACATCGGCTTTGCGCACAACGTGCTGGCCGTGGCGCTCATTCGCGTGCCGGGCGCATGGCTGCTGTCGAACGCCTATTCCGACACGCTGTTTCCCATGGGCATCGCCTCGCCGTGCGGATCGATTTTGTCGGCAGTCATCTGTGTTATCGCGTTTACCGTGCTCAACCGGCGCGGGGCTTTTGACAAGTTGGCAGCGTAGCGGGGCGACGCGAGCCTGGCGCCCCTCCCCTGCTTTTTACCGAAAGGAGCGATCCCATGGCCGACTCGCCAACCGAACATACCGAGGGCCTGCTCCGCATTGGCGAGGTGGCGCGCCTGTTTAACCTGAGCGTGGGGACGCTACGTCATTACGAGCAGACGGGCTTGCTGGACCCGGCGCACATCGATCCGGCAAGTGGGTACCGCTACTACGGATCGCGGCAGCTCTCCACCCTCAACACCATCAGCCACCTGCGCGTTCTCAACTTGCCGTTAGCACAAATCCGCGAGTTTGTGACCACGCGCGATGTGGACCTTATGCAGCGGCAGCTAGCTCAGCAGCAGGAGCTCATCGAGCGCAAGCGCCACGAGCTCGAACGCGTGTCACGCAAGATTGACAACCGACTTGCGCTGCTCCACGATGCCTTGAACACCGAGCTCGATACCATTTGCACAATCGATGCGCCCGAGCTTCGCTGCGCCATCTTGCGCGAACGCGTCAACCCTACCGACGCCTATGCGCTGGAGTGGCAGATTCGTCAATTGCAGAAGGGACAGCACGAGACCTTTGTCTTTCTGGGCAACTTAGGCGTTGGGATTAGCGCCGAGCGCCTGGCCGCCGGCGACTTTGACGGCTACGACGAGGTCTTCCTGCTGCTCGACGATACCGATGAATACCTGGGCGATGTCGAGGTGCGACCCGCCGCGCTCTGCCTGACCATTAGCTTTCGCGGCACGCACGGGCAAGCGGGCCCGCGCTATAAGCAGCTGCTCGGCTATATGCGCGAGCACGGACTGACACCCGCCGGTCCATCACGCGAGATTGCCCTGATCGATGACATCATCAGCGACGACCCCGCGACCTACGTGACGCAGATCACGGTGCCGGTTACTATGCTCGATTAAGAACCTCCCGGACAGGCATAAAGCGTAGCTCAACTAACGAGCGTCAGCTACAGGAGAACCGCCATATCGAGGACAATCCCCGATATGGCGGTTTTACTCCTCCGGAATCGGAAACGCACGGATGAACTCTGCAGGCGAGAAGGTCTTGATGGTCGAGCGCACAAAAGCGGCGCGGTCACGCGTGATGATAAAGTCCACGCCGGCACGCTCGGCCATCGCACGGATACAGCCGTCCTCAAAGTCCGGCTCATCGGAATAGGCGGAGGCAAAACAAGCCTCTTGGTCGAGAGACTCTACCGAGTAGCTCTTAAGGCAGTCGCGCACTACCTCGCGCCCGCGCGCCTCGCCGGCCTGTTTGGTGAGAATGTAATACGCGTCCTTGAGAGAGCAGGCCGAAACAACGCCTTCGATAAGCCCCACGTCGACGAGCCCCTTGATCGTTTGCGCCGCTGCGTGCTCCGGCCGGCCCGGAAGCACGCAATCGAGCAGAAAATTGGTATCGAGAAATGCTCTCATAGGTAGCGCTCCCTCGCGACGCGCTTTTCATCTTCAACCGTCATCGTATCGAGCGGCGTTCCTTTTGGCATTTTGGCTACGATATCGAGATACTCCTGGTAGTCCTCATTCTCCGCGAGCATCTCACGGATCTCCTTCCAGGTGATCTTGGGATGCCACATCGTACCCACGTCGCGCTTGGGCTTGTCCGAGCCGCACGTCGGCTTTGCACCCCCGCGCTCCTGGGCAGCGTCATATTCCACTGCAACCGGGCTTTGATAGTCGAGCGGCACGATCTTGAACAACGGCTTGCTCCGCTTGAAGACCACAACCTCCTCGCCCTCATTGGCAACCTTTTCGGCCACCTGCGTAAGGTTTTGGCGCAGTTCCGAAAACGCGACGGTAACCATAACTGCTCCTCTCAACATATATCTTCACTGCTAAGTATACACGTTAATGTTAATGTTAAAGTGTATAAAACTCATCACAATGGGGCAGCCCCGTTGTGGAACCTCACTGCGGGGCCCCTTTGCTTTGTATGAATCTTCTATCGCTCCGGAACGACACCGCTCCGCAGGGTCACCCTCAGCAACCTACATGACGCAGATCATGCTGCCCGCCACCACGCCCAAATAAAAACCTCCCGGAAAGTATCAACCTTTCCGGGAGGTTTTCTAATTTGATTATCGATGTCCTAAGCCTGGGGCACCTGACCAGTCGCCAGGATCTGCTCGAGCGCGTCCTCATCCAGCACGGGTACGCCCAGCTGTTCGGCCTTGGTGAGCTTGGAGCCCGCTTTGGGACCGGCGACCAGATAGCTCGTCTTCTTTGAAACACTGCCCGAAACCTTGGCGCCGAGCACCTTGAGCGCCGCACCCGCCTCGTCGCGCGTGCGGTTGACGAGCGTGCCGGTGAGCACGAAGGTCAGACCCGCGAGCGGCTGTGCGTCGGCGAGCTCGCCCGCCACGCCGGCGTCGGCTGCGGCTTGCGCATGAGCGGCGCCCAAGTCAACCTCGAGCGACAGACCCGCCTGACGCAGGCGCTCCAGCACGACAAGGTTCTCGGGCACGGCCAGGAACTGCTTGACGCTCGCCGCAATCTTGGGACCGATGCCCTCACACTCGGCGATGTCCTCCTCACTCGCCAAAATGAGCTTGTCAATCGACAGGAATCGCTCGGCGATGACTTCGCCCACGCTCTTGCCCACGTGGCGGATGCCCAAGGCAAACAGCACGCGACCGAGCGGCTGGCTCTTGGACTTGTTGAGCTCGGCGATGATCTTTTCAGCCGTCTTGAGGCCCACCGGGATGGGGTCGCCCTTCTTGACGCCCTTTTTGCTGTTGGAGCTGGCATAGGTGCGGCCCGTGTCCAGACCGGCGATGTCGTCGACCGTAAGCTGGTAGAAGTCCGCGACGTCGTGAATCAGCCCGGCGGCGATCATCTTGTCGACGATCTCGTCGCCCAGGCCGTCGACGTCCATGCAGCCGCGGCTCACCCAGTGGAGCAGGCGCTCCTTGAGCTGTGCGGGGCAGTCGATGGAAACGCAGCGGTAGGCAACCTCACCATCCTCGTGGACCACAGGGCTGCCGCACACGGGGCAGACCTCGGGCATGTGCCAGTCGACCGAATCGGCCGGGCGCTTGTCGAGCACCGGGCCCACGACCTCGGGGATTACGTCGCCCGCCTTGTGCACGATGATGGTATCGCCCTCGCGCACGTTTTTTCGGCGGATCTCGTCGATGTTGTGCAGCGTGGCGCGCGCGATGGTGGAGCCGGCGACCGTCACCGGGTCGAACTCGGCGACCGGCGTGAGCACACCGGTGCGGCCCACCTGGATGCGAATTTCGCGCAGGACTGTCTGCTTTTCCTCGGGCGGGAACTTAAAGGCAATGGCCCAGCGCGGCGCGCGGGCGGTAAAGCCCAGGTCGAGCTGCTGTTGAAAGCTGTCGACCTTTACGACCACGCCGTCGATGTCGTAGTCCAGGTCACCGCGATGTTCGAGCGCCTGGGCACAGAACTCGTGGACCTCGGCCGGCGTGGCGCAACGGGCCACGTTGGGGTTGACGCTAAAGCCGGCGCTACGAAGCCAGTCCAGAAACTCGCGCTGGCTGTGGACGTGCAGCGGGTCGGTATCGGCGATGGCATAGATAAAGGTGGCCAGGTCGCGGCGCGCCGTGACCTTGGGATCCTTCTGACGCAGGCTGCCGGCGGCAGCGTTGCGCGGGTTGGCGAAGGGGTCGCGCCCCTCGGCATCGGCCTCTTCATTCAGACGAACAAAGCTGCCCTTAGGCATGTAGACCTCGCCGCGCACCTCGATGGCGCGCTCGCGGTCGGCGCCCATGTGAGCGAGCGCCGGCTCGGACAGGTGCATGGGCACATCCTTGATGGTACGGACGTTGAGCGACACGTCCTCGCCCGTGGTGCCATCGCCACGTGTGGCCGCGCGTACGAAGGTGCCGTTTTGGTAGGTAAGTGCCACGCCCAGGCCGTCGATCTTAAGCTCGCAGGTATAGGTGACGCTGCCAGCACCGAGCGCATCCTCGGCGCGCTGGAGCCATGCGTCGAGTTCGTCCAGATCCATGGCATCGTCCATGGAATACATGCGCGCCATATGCGTGACCGGCGTAAACTGCTCGCTCACGTAGCCGCCCACGCGCTGGGTATAGCTGTCGGACGTCACCAGGTCGGGATAGGTCGCCTCGATTTCCTGCAGCTCAACGAGCATTTTGTCAAAGGCGGCGTCCGTGATCTCAGGCGCATCGAGCATATAGTAGCGATAGGCGTGGTAATCGAGCTCATGGCGCAGCTCGGCCGCGCGCGCTGCCGCCTGGGCACGGGCGTCGGTCGGTGCGGTGGCTTCCGCGGTCGTGGGCGTTTCGGTATCGATGTCCACGCCGTCACCAAACAGGCTCGATTGCTCCATAGCGGCACTCCTTCGCTCGATTTCAAACGGATACTAGAGTACCACCGGTCGCAATGGAGCCAAATCGCCCTTTCCAACCGCACCGAATCGGCAGCCACCAGACTGGGGTGGACAGTTAGTTCAGATACGTATAAATCCTAGAGCTGAATCAGGCACGAACACCCCTGTTTCAACTAATTTGGGCTCCTCGAGACCATGTAAACGTCCCGCTCTCCCTTCCAAACACCCATTCGAGCCCCATCCCAATCAAAAATTGCTCAAAACGCATCCCAAGCTGCCCCAGATTTATACGTATCTGAACTAACTGTCCAGACCATTCCGAACCAGGCCTCTTGCCAGCCACAAGTGATCCGTTTTCCTCCGTCCCCAAGGGATCATCGCGAAAAGAGGGGGCTGCCCCGCGTTGGCGGAACAGCCCCCTCTGGCATCGGTATGCGCGATACGGCTCGTTAGAAACCCTGACCGTAGCCTTGACCCTGGCCCTGCTGGCCTAGCAGCTCCTCCAAGTACTGGCGCAGCTGCTCGTCGGTAATACCGCCGTTGCCGGTGTCGGTCGAACTGTCGTCCTGCTGCTGGTTCTGCAGCTCTTCATCGGAGCCCAGCTCAACGGTGACCTTCTTCTCTTCCTTGCCGCGCATGAGCGTGATCTCGACCTTCTCGCCCACCTCGTGGCTGCGCAGTGCGATGATCAGGCCATCGGCGCTCGTGATCTCGTCATCGCCCAGCTTGGTGATGACGTCGCCCTCCTGAATGCCGGCCTTGGCGGCAGGGCCGTCCTCAACGACGCTCGCCACGTACGCACCGCTATCGGTGCTCAGCTTGTTGGTGCGGGCGTTGAGCGCATTGACGCTCGAAAGCGTAGCGCCCATGTACGGATGCACCGGCGTCTTGCCGTCGATGATCTGGTCGGCAATGTTCTTGGCGTAGTTAACGGGAATGGCAAAACCCACGCCCGAGCTGGAGCCCGAGTAGCTCTCGATGAGCGAGTTGATGCCCACCAGCTCACCGTTGTCGTTGACGAGCGCGCCGCCGGAGTTGCCCGGATTGATGGCGGCATCGGTCTGGATCATGTTGGCGTAGATGGTGTTGCCGCTGGTAGAGCTCATAGCCGTGGAGCGATACAGCGCCGACACAATACCCGTGGAGACAGACTGCTCGTTGCCGAACGGCGAACCGATCGCCATGACCCACTCGCCCACGTTGAGCTTGGAGGAGTCACCGATCTCAATCGGCGTAAGCTTGGAGGCGTCGGCGTCCTTGAGCTTGATGACGGCCAGGTCGCTCGAGGCGTCGTTGCCCACGAACTCGGCCTCATAGGTGGTGCCGTCGTCCATGGTCACCACGTACTGGTCGTAACCATCGACCACGTGGTTGTTGGTGAGGATGTGGCCCTCGGTATCGAGCACCACGCCCGAACCGACGCTGCCCGAGCTATCCGACTCATCGGCAGACTGCGAAAGCGAGCCATTCTGGCTACCGCTCGAAGTGGCGGTGATGGAAACGACGGAAGGCAGGGCCTTGGCAGAAACGGCCTCGGCCAGCGTGGTGTCCTCGGAGTCGATGGTGATCTTCTGCGTCGATGAACCCGAAGCACCCGCCGTCACGGCATTCTTTCCGCCGCCAATATTGAGCGTGCCGCTCATAATGAGCGCAATGACTAGCAGGGCTCCGCAGGCACAGCCGGCGAGTGCCGTAATAAAGATCGGCAGCTTTTTGGTCTTGGTCTTGACCACCGTGTGCTTGTTCACGACCTGCTGGCTGCCCAGCGGCTTACCGGTCTGCGTGTCGTAGGCCTGCACGTAGGGAATGTTGCCGTCGGCAGGCGTCGACTCCACCTGCACGCGCGGCTGCTGCTGGGTCTCGCCAGCGTTGCCCGCATCCTGGGGACGCTGGGAATCGTTCTCGCTCATGGCTGCGATCCTTTCGTCAAATAACCAAAGGCCCGCCAAACATGTGGCGGGCCATCATTGTTCACGTTGAGTTGTACCCCAATATGCGGGCGAACGTGTATGAGAACGCAATCTTTTAGGAAGGCTTAAGTTCTGTTGCAGGCCCAAAAGGACCCGGCCTGCGGCAAAACCACCACAATGGTGCCTGTCCCCTTTGTGGTGAAAAGCTAGTCCTTAAACAGATAGCCCACGCCGCGGACGGTGGTGATATGTGCCGCGATCTGCGGGCCCACCTTGGAGCGGATGCGTCGGATGTGCACGTCGACGGTACGCGTACCGCCGCAGTACTCAAAGCCCCACACGCGGTGCAGCAGTACCTCGCGGCTGTAGGCACGGTTGGGATGCGTCGCCAAAAAGCTCAGCAGCGAGTACTCCATCAGCGTCAGGTCGATGGGCTCATCGTCGAGCGTCACCTGGTAGGTGGCCAGGTTGATCTCGAGGTTATCGATATTGAGCACATCGTCGGCGGTGACGGTCTCCTCCTCGCCCATCAGGCGCTGCGCACGAGCCTTGAGCTCGTTGGGCGTCGCCGTGGGGCATACAAAGTCGGCATGCGCATGGTTCGGCAGGCGAAGGGTGCCAAGGGCCTCGTCGTCGACGATCACCAGCATGGGGACGCCGCCGCGGTCGTCGAGCCATTTGGCAATCTGATCGATGCGGTCGCTGCGGATGCCATCGGAATCGAGAATCAGCAGGTCAAAGTCGTGCGCTGCAGTCGGCGAATCGGGGGTTGCCAGGCTCACCTCGACACCCAGGGTGGTCGTCAAGCTGCGGGCAAACTCGTGGAAGCGCGTCGTGCGCGCCATGAACAGGGCACTCTTTTCGGACATATCGGCCTCCAAAGAAATGAGCTCAATCGTACTGAAACAAGCCAGCGCGATTAGGAGTTCGCCAGGTAGTGCTTGATCTCCCACTCGGTGATCGTAGACTCAAACTTATGCCACTCGTCGCGCTTCTTTTTAAGGAAGAAGCTGTGGATGTGCTCGCCGAGGGCATCCTTCATAAACTGCGAGTCCTCAAACACGTCGAGCGCCTCTTTGAGCGAACGCGGCAGCGGCGTGTAGCCGGCCTCGACCATCTGACGGTCGGAGAGCTTGAGCGTCTCGGCCGTGGCCTCGGGCGGGAGCTCCAGCTTGCGCTCGATGCCGTCGAGACCAGCCGCCAGCGTGACGGCGTTGACCAGGTACGGGTTGGCCATGGGGTCGGGGCTACGAAGCTCGATGCGCGTGGACAGCTGCTTGCCGGGCTTGTAGACCGGGATGCGGACCATACTCGCGCGGTTGCGCAGGCCCCACGTGGCGTACTGCGGCACGGAGTCGCCGCCCGTGGTGATGCGCTTGTACGAGTTGACCGTGGGGTTGGTGATGGCGCTAATCTCGCGGGCATGCGCCAGGATGCCGGCCATGTAGTGCTTGGCGACGTCGGAAAGATGGTACTTCTCGTCGTCCTCGCCCCAAAAGACGTTGTTGCCGTCGTGGTCGAATAGCGACTGATGCAAAAACATCGCGCTGCCGTCCTCGCCCGCCAACGGCTTGGGCATAAAGGAGGCGTGGCAACCGCTCTCGTAGGCCTGCTGCTTAATGATGAGTTTGGCCGTAGTGATGGCGTCGGACATGCTCAGGGCCTCGGCGTGACGCAGGCTCATGCCGTGCTGCGAGCGACCGGCGGCGTGGAAGGTGTACTCCACGGGCACGGACATCTTCTCGAGCGTGAGGACCGTGTTGCGACGCAGGTCGCGAGCAGCATCGCTCACCGAAAGATCGAAGTAGCCCACGTTGTCGAGCGGCTCGGGGGTGTGCTCGTCGGGGAAGTAATAGTACTCCAGCTCGGCGCCCACGTTGAGCAGATAGCCAGCCTTCTCGGCCTTGTAGAACATGCGGCGCAGGGCGTCGCGCGGGTCGCCGGCAAACGGCTTGCGATCGGGGGTGCACACGTCGCAGAACACGCGGGCGACGCCGTTATGGCTCGGGCGCCACGGCAGAATCTGGAAGGTCGAAGCATCGGGAAACGCCAGCATGTCGGCTTCCTCGGGCGTGGCAAAGCCCTCGATGGCGGAGCCGTCAAAGCCAATACCCTCCTCAAAAGCGACTTCGAGGTCCTCGGGGCTAATGGCAAAGTTCTTGAGGCGGCCGAGAATATCGACAAACCACAGACGCACAAAGCGGATGTCACGCTGCTCTACGGAGCGGAGTACGTAATCGATGTTCTGCTGGTTCATGTCGCTCCCCTTTCTTTCGGGCGGGTTTCGACTGGTCTATATCGCAGATACTATCGCAGAAAAATGTTTCCGCAGGGTTAAAGCGTATCAAGCGCTCAAAAAAC
This sequence comes from uncultured Collinsella sp., assembly GCA_900541665.1. GTDB lineage: Bacteria > Actinomycetota > Coriobacteriia > Coriobacteriales > Coriobacteriaceae > Collinsella. Next base: position 48,966 of record UQKV01000003.1, on the reverse strand, counting down.
GTGCGCGAACAGGCAGTTGCGAACGAGCGGCTAGCGAGAGGTCGATGCGCGGTGTTCGATGTGGCCGGGGATCTCGATGCGTTTGGGCGCCAGCTTTGCGGCCTCGCCCACGGTGGTGGTAACGACGTCGATGCGCTCGGAAAGGCGCTCGACTACGCGCTCGGCAATGGTGAGGGTGTCCTGCGCGGCCGTGGTGACGCCGCCAAAGAGCACATGGTTCCAGGGGTAGTCGTCAAACGTCGCGATCTTGAGCCCCGCCGGCAGCGAGGGACCAAGCTGCGCCAGCGCCTCGGTCAGACGCAGGAAAACCAGGCCGTTGACGGCGATAAGGCCGAGCCTTTTGCCCGCGTAGTCGCGGATGGTCTTGTCCAAACGGCCAACGCCCGTGGCGCCACCGTCGGCCAGGGTGACGACCTCGCCCGCAAGGCCGCGGCGCGAAAGCTCGTCGGCAAAGGCCTCGGCGCGCTCTCGACGCACGGGGCTATCGTCGCTTGCCTCGGTGAGCAGGCACAGACGCTCGCTGCCCGCAGCTGCCAAGGCGTCTACCAAGCCGGCGACCAGCTCACGGTTGTTAGATGTCACCAGGTCAACACCGCCGTCGGCAACGTCGCGGTCGAGCAGCACAACGGGCAGGCGCCCCGCCGCCGCGACGATCGCCTCGTCATTGCCTCCGCAGGTGTTGACGACCAAGCCGTCCACGCCGGCATCGATAAGTCTGGTGAGCGACTCTGCTTCCTTAGCGGGGTCGTTGCTGCTAATGGCCGTCATGAGCGAGCAGCCGCGCGCGGCGGCACTGGCGGAAAGTCCTTCGAGCATGGCGCTGGAGAACGGGTTGGCGATGTCGGCCAAGATCACGCCGATAAGGTTGGTGCGCGAGCTGCGCAGATTGCGCGCGGCGGCACGTGGGCGATAGCCGGTGCGCTCGATAACTGACGCGATGCGAGCACGGGTCTCCTCGGTCATTTGCCCGGGGCGGTTGTTGAGATAGCGCGAGACCGTGGCCGGGCTCACGCCCGCCTCGGCGGCAATGTCCTTGATTCTCATCTGCGCCATAGCGCACCCCGTTTCCCAATGTCGGCAGTCTGAGCCATTTTAGGCATTTTTTAAAAATCTCGGTTGCAAAACGCTGTAGGTGAGTATACTACAACTCGAAACGAAACCGATTTCGTAAACCGATTTCGGTGAGCGTTGGCACACAGGTGCAAAGACGCACCCTACCGTCTTGGCACCTGCGTGCCAACGCCATATCAAAGGTGTACGCACGAGTAAAAGGAGCTGCGCGACCATGGGTAAAACGGTTCTTACCTTCGGCGAGATCATGATGAGACTCTCACCCAAAGACCACCTGCGTATTGAGCAGGCAACCGAGTTTGACGTCCGCTACGGCGGCGCCGAGGCCAACACTGCGCTTTCCCTGGCCTACCAGGGCGACAAGGCCGCTTACGTCTCCGTTGTCCCGGCCAACCGTCTGGGCGAGTGCGCCCTGCGTTCGCTGAAGGCCTACGACGTCGACACCACGCGCGTCGTGCGTCAGGGCGACCGCCTTGGCTCCTATGTGTTTGAGGTCGGTGCCTCGCAGCGCGGCAACGGTTGCGTCTACGACCGCAAGTACTCTGCCATCAACATGGCCAAGCGCGACGTCTTTGACTGGGACGAGATCCTCAAGGGCATCGATGTCTTCTATTTCTCCGGCGTGACCCCCGCCGTCTCCGATGAGATGGCTGCCGCCTGCAAGGATGCCCTCACCGCCTGCCGCGCCAAGGGCATCACCACCGTGTGCGACGTCAACTATCGCGGCAAAATGTGGTCGCCCGAGAAGTCTCAGGCCACCATGAAGGAACTCCTGCCGCTCGTCGACATCTGCATCGCCAACGACGAGGATGCGCCTGCCGGCCTTGGCATGACCTGCGTCTCTGGCTCCCTTGCCCATGGCATCGAGGAGCGCGACACCTACGTCGAGATGGCCCGCCAGATCTGCGCCGAGTACGGCTGCAAGAAGGTCGCCTCGGTCGTCCGCAACATCTCCTGCGTCGAGCGCTCCATCTGGATGGGCATGCTCTTTGAGGCCGAGAGCGGCGAGCACTGGTTCTCCCCTGCTCACGACGTGCACGTACTCGAGGGCGTTGCCGCCGGCGACGCTTTCAACGCCGGCCTCGTCCATGCCCTCATCAACGACTTTGACCCGCAGGACGCTGTCAACTACGCGATTGCAGCCTCGATCCTCAAGCTCACTATCAAGGGCGATTCCAACTTGGTGACCGCAGACGAGATCGCAGCCGCGGCATCCGCCGCCGACGGTGGCACCCGCGTCGCCCGTTAATTCGTTCCCCATTCCGCGGGCCGCAGCTTTCCAATCCCATACCCCTGCGGCCCGCTCCCCGATTCCTCCGGCCGGGCAAAACCACCAGTCCCATTCCGGTTTTGCCTGGCATTCCCTACATGACTGGTCGAGCAGCCGGTTTTGGAATTGCTTGAACCCCAAGCAGTGCCTCCGATAACCAATCCAAAATCGGCTCCTGACCAGCACATTTGGCAATCACGCGCCCATGCGCGCCACACATCGAAAGGAACATCATGTTCGATCAGTTCTACACCACGCTTGAGTCCCTGGGCATCGTGCCGGTCGTTGTGCTCGACAAGGTCGAGGACGCCGCTCCGCTCGCCCACGCCCTTATGGCAGCTGGCATGAAGTCCGCCGAGGTCACCTTCCGCACCGCCTGCGCCGCCGAGTGCATCGCCGCTATGGCCGAGGCCGAGCCCGAGATGTGCGTTGGCGCCGGCACTGTCCTGACCGTCGAGCAGGTTGAGCAGGCCCGCGCAGCCGGTGCCAAGTTCATCGTCTCCCCGGGTTACAACGAGGACGTTGTGAAGCACTGCATCGACATCGACCTGCCTGTCCTTCCCGGCACCGTAACCCCCTCCGAGGTCACCGCAGCCGAGAACCTGGGCCTCAAGGTCACCAAGTTCTTCCCCGCGTCCCAGTATGGCGGCCTGAACACCATCAAGGCCCTCGCCGCTCCGTTTGTCGGTCACCGCTTTATGCCCACCGGCGGCGTGAGCACTGCCAACGTCGAGGAGTACCTGAGCTCCTCCGCCATCATCGCCTGCGGTGGCACCTGGATGGTCAAGCCGGCCCTGTTTGCCGACGGCGACTTCTCCAAGGTCGAGCAGATTGCCCGCGAGGCCATGGACGTCGTCAAGAAGGTCCGCGGCTAGGTTTAGCTCTCTATCGTGAAAGGGGGCGTGCCCTAGACCTCGCCCCCTTTCTTTTAAAGCGGCTCGGAAGCGCGCCGTTTCCGTCACGAACAAGAACCAAAACCGTCTTGTATGCTGATAGAACGTGACGGAAGCGACACGCCCCCGAGCCGCTTTGCCTACTCGGCTGGCAACCGCGCCCAGTTGGGCCACATCGACAAAAACCGAGCCACCAAAACAGCTGCGGCGCCGTCTGGAGGAATGGACCCTTGCTTCCGGTCTTTTCCTCCAAGCGACGCCGCAGCTTTTTTGTGCCCCGATAGTACCCCGGCAGTTGCGGTGAGATACGGACTGTTTACACCATCAGAGCCGCAAAACAATCCCTATTTCACCGCAACTAAATAAAGGGACAAATTAGATGGCCGAGTCTTTGGACAGCTCAAAATAGTCGGGATGCAAGGCGATAACCGGGCCCTGCTCCTCGGGCATCAGGTGCAAGTGCGTCTCTGCCAGATAGCTCGCCGTATCGGTGTCGCCTTCCTTAATGGCCTCCAAAATCCGACGGTGCTGACGACGAATCGGCTCCCAATCCAAATCCTGCGACACCATACGCAACCAGTTGTATCGCTCAAAATGCGTGTTGATGCTCTTCATCCAATCCCACAACATGTGACGGCCAGCAATCTCAAAACACGTCTCATGGAACAGGTTGTCCAGGTCAAAGAAACGACGCGTTTCGCTATGGTCGAGCGACTCGGACTCGGTAAGAATCTGCTCAAGCCGCTGCTTTTGCTCGGGCGAGGAAGCCGAACAGCATTTAATAAGCACGCTTCTCTCGAGCTTCTCACGCAAGAAACAGGCGTTCTCGGCACGCTCCATGCTGATTTTTGAGACATAGGTGCCGCTTTTGGGACGCGTTTCCACCAGCTCCTGCTCACGCAGGCGCACAAATGACTCGCGAATGGGCGTGCGCCCGATTCCCGTCTCCTTTTCCAGACCAATCGCCGAAAGACGCGTGCCGGGCCTGAGCTCGGCATAGATGATCTTGGAGCGCAATGCGTTGTACGCCTGGTCTTGCAGGCTCTGATAATGCTGGTGCTGTTCCATAAAGCCCTCGGATAAGTCCTCGGTTAGTCGAATACCACCATGCAATACTATCGCATCCCCCGCCCCCTCATAAGTTGCGGTGGAATAGTTCCTGTTCAAGGCCTTCAGCAGCAAAAACAGGAACTATTCCACCGCAACTACAGCCAACGAGTTGTTGCGATTAGGTGAACGTTCACCTTTTTATTGTTTTTCTCTTCGCAAATAAAATCCCGTGCGTATACTTAGGCTCAAACGAAACCGATTTCGTTGAGCGTGGGCAATAGGATGCTAAGACACACCCTACCATCTTGGCATCTTATCGCCCACGCAATGCCATTTGCTTTCTTCCCGTCTCGTTGGACCTTTAGTCCCATTCCGGCACAGCGAGACACTTCCTAGACGACTGACCGTGGGGCCGGCTTTTCTGCTTTTGCAGCAGTGCCTCCGATAACCCTCTTTTGCCGGCCCGGGTCAGCTTTTTCACACAACCGAAAGGACGGGTAGCAACATGCGACCGCTCATCATCATGCATGGCGAGAACATCGACTGGTGCCATACCGTCATCAGAATGCTGATGTATCTTGTGGGCGTTGCAGTACTGGCACTCGGTATGAGTCTCCAGACGGCATCCGGCCTGGGCGTCGCCGCGCTCACGTGCTTTGCCACAACCCTATCCATGCTCACTGGCAAGACGCTCGGCTTTTGGATCACCGCAACCTACGTCGCCTACATCGTGGCGCAATTAGCCATCTTGCGAAGCGAGTTCCAGCCGCGCATCCTGCTCGAGTTGTTCTTCTCAACGCTGATTGGCGGCTTGACCGACCTCTTCATGGCGGTCAACCCACTGCATCCCACGGCACTCCCCACACAGATTGCGACCATGCTGCTCTCCCTCGCTGTCACCGCATTTGGCGTAAGTCTCGTCGTCAACATGGGCGTTGTCCCCAACGCGCCCGACGGCTTGGTGCAAGTCATTGCCGAAAAGCTTAAACGCCGCTTTGGTGACGTAAAAGTCGTGTTTGACTGCTCACATGTCGCCGCCTCGCTCGCGTTGTCGCTGATCTTTATGTACAACCTGGGCGGCTTTGGCGTCACGACCGCCATCTCGGCACTGTTCCTGGGCCATGTCATCAACGTCGCCAACAAGCTGTTCGCCCAGCGCTTTATCCGCGCGGCATTCGGAAAATAGCACCACCGCAAGAACCCGCGAACAGCGCTATACGTTGCTATATCTCACTATACTTTGCTATATCTTGCTATACTTTGCTATATCTTGCTATATCTTGAGCAAAGGTGGCTCACATGCAAACAAACCCTTTTAAGCCCACAGCAGGTAAAACACCTCCCACGATTATCGGCCGCGAAGATGTGCTCGAAGAATTCAATGAGGGCCTCGTCAACGGGCCTGGTGCCCCGGGGCGCCTAATGCGCATAGCCGGCGTCCGTGGAACGGGCAAGACGGTCCTCCTTGACGAGTGCTCACGTTTGGCGCAAAGCCGTGGCTGGACGGTCATAAAAGAGGTCGCAACCGAGGGACTTTGCCAACGCATTCTCGAACAGCTGCAGCCCAAATTCCAGGCCAAACACGCCAGATTTGAGCCCACCGTAGCTGGCATATCCATCGGCAGCATAGACATTGAGCGAATCGGTCCATCGCTACGCGACGCCATGAGACAGACAATATCCAAGAATGAAAATGGCCTGCTCATCACTCTCGACGAGGTTCAAGACGCAGAGCTCGATGAGGTCCGAACGCTCTCCATTGCGATTCAGCAGGTTATCGGCGAAGACCTTGATATAGCCTTTGTTTTTGCTGGGCTGCCTTCGATGATTGAAAGCATCATCAACGGAAAGACACTTGCGTTTTTGCGCCGCGCCCTCCCCTTTGACCTGAAGGCTGTGGCAGTAACCGAAGTGTCGTACTCCCTCGAGGAAACCATTGAAGCGTCTGGCATGGAGTTGCAGCCAGGTATTGCCGGCCAACTTGCCGAGGCAACGCAGGGCTATCCTTTCATGATCCAACTCGTTGGATACTACGCATGGCAGTTGGCAAGACGCGCACATACAACGATTATTGGAGAAGAAGAAGCCGAGCGTGGCATTGCAACGGCACGCGAACGCTTCTGCGCCATGGTGATTGAGCCCGCGCTACAGCGCATTCCGCCCACGTGCATCGCTTATCTGCTGAGCATGGCATCTTTGGGGCAGACGAGCTCGACCAGCATGGTTGCCGATGCCCTAAACAAAACGCCTCAACAGGTGAGTTCCGTCCGCAGCCGCCTGTTAAGAGAATCGATTATCGAGGCTCCCTCGTACGGCAAGGTCTCATTTGCCATCCCCTACATGCGCGACTACCTCTACGAGCACAAAGCCGAACTGGAAGTTGAACTGTAGAAACGGCAACTGCCCTGCAAGACGAAAACCGTTTTCGTACGGATTAAAGCAGACGTAAACGATTTTCGTCTTGATTTGCGTACGGAATTAAGACGTAAATTGCGCTTTCGTACGCTTATTACCAGACGCAAATTGTTTTCGTCCGGCCATGCGTCCCCAATCTAGACGAAAAGAGCCCCGAGCTCGTATTGAACTGCATCCCAATTCTTGGACGGGCGCCGATGCCCTGATCTCTGCCATGTCGAGGTGCGAGATCAAATCCTTGGCGCGCTCGCCGGAGTGGTATGCCTTGTTCGGCGCCACCTTCCTGTAGAGCTTCTTGAGCTTCGTCTTCCCCTTGTTGCCCGGCGGCATCTCCGTCTCAGGTGGCAGCCCTAGGAAGGACAGGACGCCGGGCAGGTCGCACAGCATCACGTCCTCGATGTCGGCCTTGGCCGCCAGGTCGACGACTCTCTGCGCTGTCGGCGAGATGTTCGGGGTGCTGCTACCGCCCGCTGGTTCGGAAGCTGGCGGGCAGTAGCGGGCAGTAGCGGCAGTAGCGGTGTGGCTCGATAGGCCCGAATATCAGTAAGGAAGGTGCTCGCTCTCATATGTGCTGATATGCCTCGCCTCGCGAACCTTGGGATGCTTCCTGAGGTAATCCCTCAATTCGAGCCACTCTTTATGCTCATAACGCTTCGAAATCGTTTCCCCGTCGACAGTTTCCTTCACATAATGGTATGTTCGAACGCCTTCGAACTTGCCGAACCCGTTCTCGACGCTGAAGTTTCTGAACCAGCGCGAAAACCCATTCAGGTCCATGAAGTTGACTTGGGGATGCCTGTCTTTCGTTCGTTCGAATGAGTGGACGAGCGGAGTGCCTTTGACTTGTTCCAGGCCGAAGGCTTCCATTTCGCGGGCCTGCTCCTTTTTCCAGAATTCGAGATACGACGTCAGCGTCTCGCTTATCGAGATCCTCCGCACGCTTTTCTTGCTTTTGGGCGAGCGAACGCTTCGATCGGCCGCGAACTGCTGCTCAATGAGGATGCTTCTGTTCTCGACGGAGACATCGGACCACGTCATCCCGAGGGCTTCTGCCCTTCTCATGTCGGTGTCGAGCATGAGCATCACGCATGTGATGTGCGCGTCCGGTTCTCGATTGAGTAGGATGTCGAGTAGGCGAGCGGCGTGATGGTTCCTTCGCGGTTGTCGTGGAACTTTTTTGCGTACGAGCCGACGGTGTCCCTCGATTTTTGGACGTAGGTGCCGCTGTTGAGTTCTGCCTTGTAGGCTTCGAGTGCGGCGTCGACCTCTCGGCTTTTGGTGGTATGTATGGTCTGCCACGGCGAATAGCGGTATTTGCCCGTGACCGGATCCTTGCCGAGGCTGTGACGGTAGCGCCACGTGTATTTGTCGCGGCGTTGCTTCGTTCCTTTGCCTATGACGAGAGGTCGGTCGTTCATCGTGTTCCTTGCCTGAAGTGCCTGAGAATCGCGCTCGGTTGCGCGGAATGGCGCAAAGGGCTGGGGCGGGTGGGCATTACCCTTGGTGGTGGGCCCTGCGTGGGGTCACACCCCAAGGGTAATGCTCCGCCTGACCGCTTTCAAGCTCGTTGTGGGTCGAATTTGGGTCGAATTATTCCGCGTACTTTTCTTTCGTAAATCTATGAAAACATCAAATGACCTGGAGTTATATTGACTTCAATTTGGGTCGAAATGTCTGAATGAAACAACGTCGTAGCGACCTCATAACCCGAAGGTCGGTGGTTCAAATCCGCCCCCCGCGACCATGAAACTTCAGGTCGGAAGCATAAAAACTCCCGACCTTTTTCTTTGTCTAGGGGTTTCGGCATCTCTCGTTCTTTGGGTACCTCGAGGCGGGCAATCAGATAGATGCTTACGAGTATCATAGGGTCTTTTTACGTCGCGGTCGTGTCTCGTACTGGTGCGCCGCTCTTTGTGGGACGTGTCACTTTGCCATAGGTTGTCCGGCGGCGGGGCGCAGGTCGTTCCCCGTGGCGTCGCTCCTTTCGACGCTACGCTGCCTGGCTACTCGTTCCACTGGTGCTTTTTCATGTCGACGCAGCCGTTGTCTCGGAAGGCGACTCCTTCCTCCGTCAGTAGTGCTCGCTGGTCGGGGAAGTTTGGCACGAGGCGTCCCGCGTGGTTGACGACGCGGTGGCAGGGATAATCGCCGTAGCGATCCGCCTCGCTCAGCACCGCTCCGACCAGGCGAGAGTTTTTCTCCCTGCCGATGAGGCGCGCTATCTGACCGTACGAGGCGACGCATCCCGCCGGAATCTCTGCCACGACGGAGAGAATCTCATAAACCAAATCTTCGTCCAGGACTTTTCCCATTGTATCGCTCCCGTGTTCGCTTTTGCCTTCGGGGGCGCGGCGCCGATCACCCGTGCTGCGATTTTCGCAGCTCCCCTTACCGAAGCATCGAGGGAAAGCGCGTGCGTGTCAAGGTTGTCTGGTCCAGTTGCTGGCTCGATGCCTCGAGATGTTCGCCTCAAGTGCGACCTGCCCCTATTGGAAAAGGATGCCGAAGATGTATTTGGTGATGGCGGAGCGGCGGATGACCCCCACGAGTTTGCCCTCGTCATCAACCACAGGAAGCTTCTTGAACTTCTTCTTCGCCAGCAGCGCGGCGACGCGGGCGATGCTCTGCTCGGGACGGGCACACACTACCTGGCGCGTCGCGAAATCCATGACGCAGCGATCCTTCAGGTCTTCGATGCGCTGCTCAAGGCTCTGATCGTCGAAGTACAGCATGGACGCGTCGCCGCCCGTGAAGATGGTGTGAGCGCGATGCTGCGCGATGGCTCCCATGACATCGCCGTCGGAGATGAACCCGACCACCTGGTTGCGCTCATCGATTACGGGCATGCTGCTCACCTCGTTTTCGGCGAGCATGCGCACCACGTCGGAAATCGTGCAATCCTGCGTGCAGGTGAACGGCTCTTCAATCATGATGCTCGAAACGGGCGTCCCCTCGAGCTCGAGCGGGATGCGCTCGGACAGAATCTCGGACATCGCTTATGCCTCCTTCGTTTTCGGTGCGGTTTTCTTGGTGCGCACGCTGAATATGGCGCAGATAAGGGAAACGAGGCCGATTGCCGCGCACACCTTGTAAGCGACGCCCGCGCCCACGGCGGTGGCTACTTGGATGCTCGCATCGACGCCGGCCGACGCGGTGACGCTTGTCATGACCGTGATGATGAGCGCCGTGCACAAACCGCCGGCGACCTGGCGGCCGGTGTTCGCGATGGCGTTGCCGTGGGCGATCATGTCATTTTTCAAGGCATTGACACCCCATGTGTTCACCGGCATGTTCGCGAGCGACTGGCCGGCGGACTGCAGCATGCAGAACAGCGCAACCACCAAGATGGGCGTGTTTACCGTCGAAAGCGAGAGCAGGAACAGAGCGCCGGTCATGAGGGCCAGGCCGACGATCGAGATGGCACGCGGACCGAACTTGTCGAACACCACGCCGGAGATAGGGCTGATGATGATGCCCACCGCCGCGGCGGGAAGCATGGCCATGCCGGTTTCGAAGGCCGAAGCGCCAAGCGAGGTTTGCAGCAGCAACGGCAACAGCGTGTTGGTGACCAGGCATGCGGCGTTGATGAGCGTGACGATGATGGCGGCCACGCGGAACTCGCGCGTCTTGAGCGTGCCCAGTTGAAGCAGCGGGTCCTCGATTTTGCCCTGGCGTACGACGAACAGCACCAAGCACACGACACCCGCGACGATCGAGCCGAGCACCACGGGGTTGCCCCAACCCATCGACGAGGCGCTCGAGAACCCGTAGAGAAGTCCGCCGAAGGCGATGGTGGAGAGGACGACCGAGGGCAGGTCGAGCTTGGGGTTCTTCAGCTCGCCCACGTTTTTCAGCATGAACACGCCCAGCACCAGCACGAGAATTGCGAGGGGGACGATGGCGCCGATCATGGTGCGCCAGCCGTACGTGTCGATCACCGCGCCGCCTACGACGGGGCCGACCGCGGGACCCGCCGACATGACGATGCCCGCCATGCCCATAGCCGTTCCTCGTTTCTCGACGGGGAACACCAGCATGGGAACCACCGAGACAAGCGGCATGAGCACGCCTGAGCCCGCCGCTTGCAACACGCGACCGATGATGAGGAACAGGAAATCAGGGGCTGCGGCGCACAGCAGCGTGCCCAGCGCGAACACCAGCGTCGCCCCGAAGAATAGCGCGCGGGTGCTGAACTTGTCGATAAGGAACGCCGAAACGGGGACCATGATGCCGCTCACCAGCGGGTATATGGACATGATCCACTGGGCAGTCGAGGCATCGATGGCGAAATCGGACATGATGACCGGCAGCGCAGGCGACATCACCGTTTGGTTCAGTAGCGCCAAGAAGGCACCCAGGACGACGACCGCGACGATGCGGATCTGGGTACCGGTAATGCGCCCATTGGCGGGCGCGACCGTACAATTATCAGACATAAGCTTCCTTCGTATCTATTCGATTCTTCGCCGAAGGCGCGCCGGCCCACGGGCGAAATAACATGCACGTGCTATGCGTGCATCAGATACGACAGGAAGAAAGCGGCTGCTCAGAGCGCACTTGGGGAACAACAGGAGAGGCCCCGTATACCAGGGGCCGCCGAATTGCGATGTATGCTTTGGTCAAATCCTTCATAGCGGGGAGGTATTCTAGCAGCCGTCTTCGCCCCTTTCAAGGGATGTAACCCAGACGTTGATTTTCCTCACCGAGGCGCCATCGTTGACGGGTGGCGTGCTTCTCTATCGCCACACCGCGGGGCGAGGGAACGCCGCGGCGAGCTTGTACATCGGCTATGTGTGCAGCTGCGAGCGTGTCGCCGGCGCGCGCTGGGCGCCAGTCCGATCCGGCCGACTCTTGCCGACGGTCGGTCGCCGTCCTCCTCCATCTCCGCCTGCTCTGTTTTTGCTCGGCTCCCTTGTCGTATCATGGACGGACGAGAATTGAGCGAAGGCGGTACGTATGAACATCCAGATATTCGGCACGAAGAAAAGCTTCGATACTAAGAAGGCGCAGCGCTATTTCAAGGAACGTCGTGTGAAGTTCCAGTTCATCGACTTGAAGGAAAAGGGGATGAGCAAAGGCGAGCTCGAAAGCGTGGCGCGCGCCGTCGGCGGGATCGACGCTGTGATCGATCCAAAGGCGAAAGATGCCGACACGGTTGCGCTCGTACAGTATCTTGCTGCCGACCAGAAGTTCGAAAAGGTGCTCGATAACCAGCAGATTCTTCGTGAGCCCATCGTTCGCAACGGCCGCCAGGCAACCGTTGGCTACGAGCCTGACGTGTGGAAGGGCTGGGAATAAAGCGGCTGGGAATAAAGTGAAGCGCCCACGCCCGTGGTTTTATCCACGGACGCGGGCGCTTGCGTAAGACGTCTCTTGTCGTTTGAGTGGAGCGCCCCGGCGGCGCTGAACAACGCGCCCCGGTGACGTGGCTGAACTCGGGGCTCTTTGTGCCGCACATCTATGAGAGGAGAAATTCGATGCGTACGTGCGCTACTCCATGTAGCCACCCTGAATGGCGGAAACTGCATGCTCGGTAAAGAACTTGAGCGTGCCGGAGGTGTAACGATTAGCCTTGGGCTTCCAAGCGGCTCGGCGCTCGGCCAGGACGGCGTCGACCTCGGCCGGCTCCATCTCCTTGCCGGCGATGCCCACGATGGACAGCGAGCGCTCGGGGATGTTGATTCGGATAAGGTCGCCCTCCTCAATCAGGGCAATCGGACCGCCCACAGCGGCCTCGGGCGAAACGTGACCGATAGCCGGGCCCTTGGAGGCGCCGGAGAAGCGGCCGTCAGTGATCAGGGCAATGCTCGCGCCCAGCTCGGGGTCGCTGGCGATAGCTTCGGTGGTGTAGAACATCTCGGGCATACCGGAACCCTTGGGTCCCTCATAGCGAATGATAACGGCATCGCCGGGCTTGACCTCGTGCGTCAGGACGGCGTGAATGGCGTCCTCCTCGCAGTCGAACGGACGGGCCTTGAGCGTAGCCTGGAACATCTCGCGCGGAACGACGGTGTGCTTGACGACCGCGCCCTCGGGAGCAAGATTGCCGTGGAGGATGGCGATGGAACCGTCGGTGCCGAAGGCCTGGTCAAACGGACGGATGATGTCCTCGCGCTTGAGATTCCACTTCTCAAGGTAACGACCGCACTTCTCGTAGTAACCGTTGTTCTTGAGGTCCTCGAGGTTCTCGCCGAGAGTCTTGCCGGTGACGGTCATAACGTCGAGGTGGAGCATCGACTTGATCTCCTCCATAATGCGCGGCACGCCGCCCGCATAGTAGAAGAACTGCGCCGGCCACTCGCCTGCGGGGCGAACGTTGAGCAGGTAGTGGGCGCCACGGTGCAGGCGATCGAAATCGTCGGCGGACATCTCGATGCCAAACTCGCGGGCGATCGCGGGAATGTGCAGCAGCGAGTTGGTGGAACCGGAGATGGCGCCGTGGACCATGATGAGGTTCTCGAAGGATTCCTTGGTCACGATGTCGCGGGGGCACAGGTTGTGCTCGGAGAGCCACACGGACTGACGGCCAGCCTCGCGCGCAAACTCACGCAGATCGGAGCTGGTTGCGGGCAGCAGGGCCGTGCCGGGGAGCATAAGGCCCAGGGCCTCGGCGGTAACCTGCATGGTCGACGCGGTGCCCATAAAGGAGCAGGCGCCGCAGCTGGGACATGCGTTGTGCTTGGCAAACTCAAGCTCCTCGCGAGAGATCTCGCCGCGCTCGTAGCGGGCAGAAATCGCGCCGAGCTGCTCCAGGGTCAGCAGGTCAGGGCCTGCATCCATGACGCCGCCGGTAACGACGATGGAGGGGATGTTGATGCGACCCATGGCCATGAGGTTCGCAGGCAGGCCCTTATCGCAGCTGGCGACAAAGACGCCGGCGTCGAACGGGGTGGCCTTGGCATGAATCTCGATCATGTTGGCGATCATGTCGCGACTGGGCAGCGAGTAGTTAATGCCGTCGTGGCCCTGGGCCTCGCCGTCGCAAATGTCGGTGCAGAAGTAACGAGCACCGTGACCGCCAGCCTCGGCAACGCCAGCACGGACCTCCTCGACCAGATCAAACAGGCCGGCAGAACCCGGGTGCGAGTCGCCGAACGTCGACTCGATAATGACCTGCGGCTTGTCCAGATCCTCGATGGACCAGCCAGAGCCCAGACGCAGCGGGTCCATCTCGGGGCTGATGGTGCGAAACTTGCCGGAACGCGGCTGCAGCTTGACAACCAGGTCGGCTGCCTCCTGCTGAATCTGTGCCTTGGTCTTCTCGTCCATGATGCTCTCCTCTTTTGATTTGAACGGTTGTACCAATCGTTGGTTAATGAATCAGGTGTAAATGGGTACCGAGCGATGCCCTCGGCAAAAGATGCTTAGCTACGCGAACTAGGCGAAGAACGAAATCACCAGGGCGCAGGCAAGACCCGAAAGGCCGATGAGCGTCTCCATAATGGTCCAGGACTTGAGGGTGGTTTTCTCGTCAATCTCCAGGAACGAGGAGCACATCCAAAAACCGGCATCGTTGACGTGCGAGAGGGCCGTGGCACCGCCGCAGATAGCAAGACAGATGGAGGCACGCATGAGCACCGAAGCGCCGGCGACCGCGGGCATGGCGGCCATAATGCCCGATGCCATGGTCATAGCGACGATGGAGCTGCCAACAGAGGCACGCACCATGACGGCAATCAAAAAGGCAACGACCACCAAGGGCAGCGGTGAAGCCTCGAGCATGGGCCCAATAACCTGGCCCAAGCCGCAGTCCTGCAGCATCCAGCGAATGACGCCGCCGCAAGCGATAACCAGCAAGATCATGCCGACGGGCTTAAGAGAGCGGTCGAGCAAGGCCTTGAGCTCGGCGCCGGAGTAGCCGCGGCGCGCGCCCAGCAGATACATCGCGACGAGCGTGGCGAGCGTCAAAGCGACGAACGGCTTGCCCAGGAAGGCGAGAATCGAGGCGAGCTCGGCGGGCATGGGGATATAAGAGGACAGCGTGCCCAGCAAAATCAAACAAAGCGGCGTGAGCACGATGGCAAGCACCATGCCAAAGGAGGGAAGCTCCTTTTCGTCGCTCGCGCCCTCGGCAGAGGTAAAGTGCTCCGGAACATCGGTAAAGATGCGACCGCCCACGTTGCGACCCCAGATGACGCCGGCGATCGCCATGGCGATGAAGGCGGTAGGGATACCGACGAGGATCATGGTGCCCAGGTCGACACCGAGCGTGCCGGCGACCAGAACCGACCCGGCCGATGGCGGCACAAACGCATAACCAGCGGCAAGTCCCGCGAGCAGCGCGATGCCGTAGTAGAGCGTCGACTTTTTGGTCTGCGATGCCACACTAAACGCAAGTGGGATCAAAACGACCACGCCGGCCTCAAAGAACACCGTAGTGCCGATAACCAGACCGGTAATGCCCAGCGCCCAGCTGGAATGATCCTGCCCAAAGGTATCGATGAAGGTCTGGGCGATCTTCTTGGCGCCGCCGCTCTCCTCAAGAATCTGGCCAAACATCGAGCCGAGGCCAATGAGCAGGGCGATGTTTTGCAGCGTGGTTCCCACGCCCTTGGTGACAGTGTCCGCCACCAGGTCGAGCGGCATACCGGCGCCGATGCCGATCGCGAGCGCCGAGACCATCATCGAAAGCACAGGATGCAGCTTGAACTTAATGATGAGCGCAAGCAGCAGCGCGATGCCCACGATGGCGGCGATGACCAGCCTGGTGGGGTCGGCCATAAACGTTGGGTCTGACATCTTTCCTCCAATTCATCAGACCTTTTGAATTCGGCTTAGACTATAGCGCGTTTTCAATAGGTCTGATGTTTAAAAGGGAAACTTTTTCGAAATACATCTGATGTATTTGCTGAACGATCTGTTTTTTACGGTAAACGGCCACTTACAGTTCTCCATTGTCGGAGCGAACCACCGCGGCTTCTGTTAAATGAGCTAGAATAGCTCTGATGAATTCTTTTGATATGAGGTGAAGCGTGGCACGAGCCGATTCGGGACTCCCCGAGCAGATTTCGGAGAAAATTATTCAACTGATCCTGGATGAGCATCTTGAGCAAGGCGACCGCCTGCCCAAGGAGGCTGTGCTCGTCGAGCGCCTGGGTGCTGGCAGGAGCACCGTACGCGAGGCTATGAAGCTGCTGCAGTCGCGCAACATCGTGCGCATTAAGCAGGGCTCGGGCACCTATGTGGCATCAAACCCCGGCGTTGCCGACGATCCGCTGGGCTTTACCTTTATCGATGACAAGAGGCGCCTGGCACGCGACCTGCTCGAAGTGCGCTTTATGATCGAGCCGCAGATGGCCAGCATGGCCGCAGAGCACGCGACCGACGATCAAATCATCTGCATTAAAGAGCTTTGCGATGAGTCCGAGCACTTGGCCGCGCGGGACGAAGACTATTCTGCCGCCGACACCGCGTTTCACATCGCAATTGCCGAAAGCTGCGGCAACCTCGTCGTTCCCCGCCTAATGGGCGTGCTCAAGGCGTCTGTCCCCCTGTTTATTGACGTGACCGGCAAAAAGCTGGTTGAGGAAACCATCCGCACCCACCGTGGCGTGGCCGACGCCATCGCCGCGCGCAATCCCACCGCAGCGCACGACGCGATGTACCTGCATCTGGTGTACAACCGCAACATGATCGCAGAGGGAGCGCAGGAACAGAGCAAATAGACGTCCGCACGGCAAGGGCGAGACTACCGTTCGCCTTTTAAAAGTGAACGTTCACCTGATTTTAGGGAATAAGGGGTGGCTATTACGCCGCTTCACCTATACTGACCTTGTATGAAAAGCAAGACTTATATAGATGAACGTTTCTTTTGAAAGGATCGCTATGTCTGATCTTATGGACAGCTTCCGTCTGGACGGCAAGGTCGCACTGGTGACCGGCGCCACCTACGGCATTGGCATGGCCATTGCCGAGGCGCTCGGAGAGGCCGGCGCCAAGATCGCCTTTAACGCCCGTCACGCCGACAAAGTCGCCGAAGCCGAGAAGCACTACCGTGAGCTGGGCTTTGAGGCTCATGGTTACGTGGCAGACGTCACCGACGAGACTGTCGTCGCCGAGCTCATCGCCAAGATCGAGGCCGACTTTGGCACCACGCCCGACATCCTGGTCAACAACGCCGGCGTCATCCAGCGTACCCCGATGCTCGACATGAGCGCCGAGGACTTCCGCCGCGTCGTCGATATTGACCTCAACGCACCGTTTATCGTGTCCAAGGCCTGCCTGCCCGGCATGATCGCCAAGGGCCACGGCAAGATCATCAACATCTGCTCGATGATGAGCGAGCTGGGCCGCGAGACCATCGCCGGCTATGCCGCGGCCAAGGGCGGACTCAAGATGCTCACCAAGAACATCTGCTCGGAGTTTGGCGAGGCCAATATCCAGTGCAACGGCATTGGACCCGGCTACATCGCCACGCCGCAGACCGCACCGCTGCGCGAGACGCAGCCCGACGGCAGCCGCCACCCGTTTGACCAGTTCATCATTGCCAAGACGCCGGCCGCCCGTTGGGGCACGCCCGAGGATCTGAAGGGCCCCGCCGTGTTCTTGGCTTCCGACGCGTCGAACTTCGTCAACGGCCACATCCTCTACGTCGACGGCGGAATCCTCGCATACATTGGAAAGCAGCCTCAATAAGCGTCGCCGCAACTGCCCATATCAGGTTTCATCCACTCGTTTTTCATTTGAGTTGCGGTGAGATAAGGATTGGTTTTGGCTTCTATCAGGCAAAACAGTCCGTATTTCACCGCAAGTTAGAAATAGAAAGGTAATTCGCAATGAAGATCGCTCTGATCAACGAAAACTCTCAGAACTCCAAGAACCCTATGATCGAGGCTGCCCTTAAGAAGGTTGTCGAGCCCATGGGGCACACCGTCTTTAACTATGGCATGTATGCCGACGCCGATTCCAAGCCCCTCACCTACGTGCAGAACGGCATCCTTGCCGCCGTGCTGCTGAACTCCGGTGCTGCCGACTACGTCGTGACCGGCTGCGGCACCGGCGAGGGCGCCATGCTCGCCTGCAACTCCTTCCCCGGCGTGCTGTGCGGCCACGTTGCCGACCCGCTCGACGCCTACACCTTTGCCCAGGTCAACGATGGCAACGCCGTCGCCATGCCCTTCGCTCTTAAGAACGGCTGGGGCCAGGAGCTCAACCTCGAGTACACCTTCGAGAAGCTCTTTGGCTTTGGTTCGGGCAACGGCTATCCTGCCGAGCGTGTTGAGCCCGAGCAGCACAACAAGAAGATCCTCGACGGCGTGCGCGCTGTGACCATGCGTCCGCTCGTCGACGTCCTGGGCGAGATCGATCAGGACCTGGTGAAGGGGGCACTTGCCGGCGAGCACTTCCAGGAGTACTTCTTTGCCAACGCAACCGACGAGGCCATCATCGCCAAGGTCAAGGAGATCCTGGGCCTCTAATCCCACGGCTCATTGCAGCTAACGCAAGCGGCGGTCGTCCCACGTACGGGACGACCGCCGCTTTTTGCTATCTACCGACTGACGCCGCAGGGATAGGCCTCACATGCGCCAAGGGGTTAACTAGAGCTCGCAGGCAACCTTGTAGCCATCGCCGATGGCGTCGCGAATGTTGCCGCACTTGTTGGCATCGCCCAGCACGTGGGTGGCAACACCGGCTGCAGCCAGGTCGTCGGCCAGCTTGGTATTGGGACGATAGCCCATGGCAAGCACCAGCGTATCGGCATCGGCGATGGTGTGGACCTCGCCATCCTTCTCGTAGCTGATGGCATCCTCGGTAATCTCGGTCACCTTGGCCTCGGTCAGCACGTGAACGCCCTTGGAGAGCATGCGCGTGATGAGCACCGCGCGACCGGCGCCGCCCTCGTTGGCGGCGAGCGTCTTGGTCATCTCGATGACGGTGACATCGCGGTTGGCCGGCGACAGGTCGTTGACCAACGGGGCCAGGTAATCGGCCGTCTCGCAGCCAACGGTACCGCCGCCCACGATGACGATCTTCTTACCCGGGAAAGCCTTGCCACCCAGCAGGTCGTCGGCCGTCATAACCTGCTTAAAGCCCTGCATGAAGGCCGGAGCGATGGGCTCGGCGCCATAGGCCAGGACGACCTCGTAGCCGGCGTAGTCGCGCTGAATGTCCTCGGCAGTAAGCTCGGTGCCAAATACGCACTTCACGCCCGCCTCAGCAAGACGGCGATACTGATACTTGATCACACGGGTGAGTTCCTGCTTTGCCGGCGGAACGGCTGCGATACGCATCTCGCCGCCCGGTTCGTCCTGCTTGTCCACGAGCACCACGTTGTGGCCGCGCTTGGCGGCAATGAACGCCGCCTCCATGCCCGCAGGACCAGCGCCCACAACGAGCACGTTCTTGGCCTCGGCGGCAGGTTCGTAGCCAGCCTCGTCGCGCTCCACGTCCGGATTAACGGTGCAGGAGATGCGTTTGCCAAACATAATGCCGTTCAGGCAGCGCAGGCAGCCAATGCAGGGGCGAATATCGTCGGCGTTGCCGGCAGCGGCCTTGTTGCAGAACTCGGCATCACACAGATTGGCGCGGCCCATCATGCAGATGTCGGCGGCACCGTCCTCGATCAGCTCCTCGGCGATCCAAGCCTCGTTAATGCGTCCGACGGTGGCAACGGGAATGTTGACGTGCTTTTTGATCTCGCGCGAGCAGGCGGCATGCGAGGCCTGCTGAGTACCGGCGGCGGGAATTGCGGAACCGCGCTTGATGGTGGTACCGCCCGACACGTGAATCATGTCGACGCCGGCCTTCTCCAAGCGACGCGAGACATAGATCATGTCGTTGAGGGTCAGGCCGCCATCGGTGTACTCATCGCCCGAGATACGAACGTCGATGATGAAGTCCTTGCCGCAGCGCTCACGAATCTCGGCGATGACCTCGAGCAAAAAGCGCATGCGGGCGTCGAGCGAGCCGCCGTACTCATCGGTACGCTTGTTATAGAGCGGGGTCAAGAAACCGCCGAGCATGCCGTGGGCGTGCGCCGCATGGACCTCGACGCCATCGACACCGGCCTTCTGCATACGCACGGCAGCGTCGCCAAACTGATGCGTGAGCTCGTGAATCTCATCGACCGTAATGGGGCGCGGCGCCTCGCGGGCATAGGACGGGCCCACAAAGGACGGAGCGATCAGGCGCGGCATACCCGGAATGTTAAAGGCCATGTAGGCGGGGTGGAAGAGCTGCGGCATGATCTTACAGCCATACTCGTGGACGGCCGCGGCGAGCTTTTCCCAGCCAGGGATAAACGTGTCGTCGTAGCAGCACATGTCACCCGGCAGATAGGTATAGGTAGGCTCGACCGTCACGACCTCGGTGATGATGAGGCCCACGCCGCCCTTGGCGCGGGCACGGTAATGATCGACCAAGTCGTCGGTCACATAGCCATGATCGGCCAGGTTGGTGGACACCGGCGGCATAAAGACGCGGTTCTTGACCTCGGTCGTACCGACCTTGATCGGGCTAAAGAGCATTGGATAGGCAGAGGACTCCATACAGGGTTCCTTTCATTTGAGCCGCTCGGCGGCAGTTGCTGACGTACCTATCGTACCAGCAACCGTGCAGCACCCGACCGCACGCGCTCCCCCAGTCTCTGCTCAACCCCCAAAAAGTTGCGGTGGAATACGGAGTAGATAAAGCTTTTGACAGCCAAAACAGTCCGTATTTCACCGCAACTGATGGATGGGATGTGTTAGAGACCCAGGTAGCTGGTCATGCCTTCGACGGCGAGCTTGGCGCCTGCCACGGCATGAACCACGGTGAGCGGGCCGTTAACCACGTCGCCGGCGGCAAAGACGCCAGGCACGGTGGTCATACCGTACTCGTCGACCGAAAGAAGGCCGCGATGATCGGTCTCCAGACCGCCCGTCGTAAGCACAAGCTTGTCCTTGGGCACCTGCGAAGCCGCGATCACAACTGTGTCGGCGGACACATGGTCGAGCTCTTCCTCATAGCCCACCACGTTGTTGTCCTCGTCAAAGATAGCCGTCTCGAACACCGGACCGTTATCGTCGATGGCGCAGATCGCCTTGCCGCACACAATCTCGGCACCGTCAAGCTCGGTCAGCTCGACCTCGTCGTCGATGGCCGAGATATGGCGCGAGCGTGCATACACAGTGACCTTGCGAGCACCCGAACGCAGCGCCGTGCGGGCCACATCCATGGCCACATTACCGGCACCGATGACCGCCACGTTCTGCCCGATCGCCACGCTCGAGGGATCGACCAGGTAATCGATACCAAACAGCACGTTGCCGCGCGACTCGCCGGGAATGCCCAGTTTGCGGGCACGCCAGGTACCGGTACCAACAAAGACCGCGTCGTAGCCGTCACGTAGCAGGTCATCGATGTGCAGTGCGCCGCCGATGGTGGTCGAGGGGCGCACGCGCACGCCAAGCGAGCACATCACGTGACGGTACTTTTGTACGAGCGCACGGGGCAGGCGGAACTCGGGGATGCCGTACTCCAGCACACCGCCGATCTCGGGGCGCTGCTCAAATACCGTGACGGCACAGCCCAGCTGGGCCATCTTGATAGCCACGGTAATACCAGCGGGACCGGAACCGACCACAGCAATCTGTTTACCGCACGACGGTGCGGGCTTCCACTCCTTACGATCCAAATATGCCGTGGAGATATAGTTCTCGATGCTCGAGAAATGCACGGGTGTGCCCTTGCGGCCCTGGATGCAAGCACCCTCGCACTGGCCCGAATGGTTGCACACCACGGAGCAGACCGCGCTCATGGGATTGTTCTGGAACAGCAGTTCGCCCGCCTCTTCTAGACGACGCTGTTTGAACAGGTCGATGACCTGCGGAATAGGCGTCTGAACCGGGCAGCCCTTAATCTGACAGAACGCCCTTTTACAACCTAGGCAACGATTCGCCTCTTCGACAATGTGGATAGCCACGCAACTCCCCTTTTTAATGCAATCCAATGGGGGCGACGATAAAGACCCTTCACCGCCGCCCCCATACAGGTAATCTCAATCTGCCGACACGGCAAAAGCCAATGCTATAACTCGCGATGAGAAGCCCCGCAGCGAGCAGACATGTGCTCGAGTGTCGCCAGGCAGTCAGCCGCCGTCGCCGGTACGCTGTTCTCGACCACGCAGGGAATCCCAGGGCAGGCGGCAGCCGCCCAGGCCACCACGGGCTCAAAGTCATATCGTCCCGTCTCGCCCACGCCATGACACACCAGGCGCGAACCCGTACCGTCGCACCATCCGGCTCCGTCCTCGTTATCAACGATCTCAAAATCCTTGGCGTGCAGCACGCGGATCTTACTGCCGCATAAGTAGAGCATGCGCGCGGTGATTTCCTGCGCTTCGTCAACGACACTGGGGTGCAGCAGCGATACCGGGTCGTAGATCACGCCGAGCGACGGGCTCGAGACGCGCTCCAGCACCTCACGGCAGCGATCCGGAGTATTAACCGTCTCGTTCCAACCGGGCTCGATCAAAATTTGCCCGCCCACGGCCTCGGCCCGATCGCAGACGCGTGCAAGCCCGTCTGTAAACGCTTCGAGTGCCTCATCGGTCATGCGGTCGTCAGCAACGCGGTTCTGTGCATTGGGGCGACCGGTCTCGGTGCCAACCGGGCATCCGCCGAGCATCTGGGCAAAGTTCAAGCATGCCTCGTACTCGGCAAAGTTATCCATGAGCTGTTGGCGATCGGGCGTCGCCAGATTCTTATAACAGCCGAGCACGGTGACCGAAACGCCCGCCTCGTCGAGCACCGCACGCAAATGGTCGGCAAGCTCGTGGGTCAGGCCGCCTCGATCGATCCCCATCGATGCGTAGAGCACCTTGCTCGGCAGTTGAATGCACGAAAAGCCCAGCTCTCCCGCCATGCGAATGCGTTCCTCGACGGTCCCCTGCGGAAGGTCGTGCAAACGTACGCCCGGAGTAATAGCCCCCACGTTATTCACATCCCTTATGAGCGTTGATGCCCGGGGTGTATCCGCCAAACGGGTCCTCGATGGAGCACACGCCCGAGGGGGCGAGCGGATCGCGCTTACCGGCCAGCTTGTCGTGATGCATGGTCTCGATATAGGCAAGCACCAGCGGCGCCACACCCTTTGCATCATTTTTGACCACGGGCTCGCTCATGTAGTAATCAAACGTGCCCTCGCGGTGCGCGGTGTTTCCCAAGCCCGCAACCAGGCAGATGTTGTCGAGCGCCAGCTGCCCGTCATACTCGGACAGGCAGGTCTCGCAGATGCCGTCGAAGGCGCGACGGCCGTACTGGTAGTAACGCTCGCCCAGCACGCCCAGACGCACGCCCTTCATGATGGCGTTGGCAAAGATGGCGCTGCCCGACTCCTCCAGGTAGTTGGGGGCGATATTGGGCAGGTTGATAACCTGGTGCCACATGCCGGTCTTCTCGTCCTGATACGGCAGCATGGCGTCGATCAGATCGTGGAACATCTTGCGGATCTCGTCCTTCTCGGCCGACATCGAAGGCGGCATAAGCTCCCAGGTGTCGATGAGCGCCATGGCAAACCAGCCCTCGGCGCGCAGCCAGAAGTTAGCCGAAAGGCCGGTGACCGGGTCGCACCAGAACTGTTTGCGGCTCGCGTCGTAAGCGTGATAGTACAGACCGTTGAGGGGGTTGCGCATCAGGTCATGCACGACCTGGAACATATGGAAGCTGTCCGAGCAGGCACGACGGTTGTGGAAGCTCAGCTCGTACTGCATGTAGAACGGCTGCGCCATGTACATGCCATCGAGCCAAATCTGGTTGGGATAGACGGCCTTGTGCCAGAACACGCCTTCTTTGGTGCGCGGCTGGGTCTCGAGCTGGCGGTAGATGGTGTCCATGGCGGCACGGTACTTGGGCTTGCCCACCAGGTCATAGAGCTTGTAGAGGGTCTTGCCCGCATTGACGTTATCGAGGTTGTACTCCTCGGGGTTGTAATGCTTTATGGTACCGTCGTCCTGGACAAAGAAATCGATGTAGTCATCGGCGAAAGTCAGGTAGCGCTGCTCACCCGTGATCTCGTACAGTTCGATGAGCGCCTTGATCATGCAGCCGTCAATATAGTTCCAGGTGTTCTCCTTGCCGGCGCGAATCTTTTCGATATTCCAAGCCGGCGCCTGCGGCGTAGAGGTTTCGATCAACTGCTCGATATAACGGTCCAGGATTTGATTGCAACCCATTGCTGTCCCCTCTGACATAAACGATAGGTGAACGTTACCCCTAGTGTAACGCGAACGAGGAATATAGGGTGAACGTTAACCCTATATTCCTCGCGAACGGCAGACTTTTAGCGGCAAACGGCGGTGAGACCCGCGGCGATGCGATGCGCCAGGCGCTCATAGCCGGCAGGACTGTAATGCAGACCGTCCGGCATATAGAGCTCGCGGTGCTCCGGCAAAAACGGGCTGATACCGCTTTGCGCATACAGGTCAATCACCGGCACGGAGTAGCGGTCGCAGACCTCGAGCATCGCTCGCACGTAGGCGACCTGCGTCAACCCCAGGTGGTTGAGCTCGTCGCTTGCCGGGATATCCTTCTCGTGCTTGCCGCTCGTCTTGCACGGCGTCATAAACACGAGCTTTGCCCGAGGCGAGCGCGCCGTGATGGTACGGATCAGGTAATCGAGTGCACCATAGAACTCATGCACGTCCGTGCTGCCGAGCTCTCCAAGCGGCACGTTGCGGCTAAAGTCGTTGACGCCGCCAAAGACGATGTAGATATCGGCCGCATCGTCGATACCGTCAAGGCGCTCGACAAACGAATCGGTACGGTCGGCCTTGATGGCGATACGCGAACCCTTGATGCCAAAGTTCTCGACGACCGCGCCTCCCAGCAACGCGCCCAAATGCGAGGTCCACGAGATGTCGTTGCCTCCCCCACCGCAGCCGTTGTCGCCCCAGGTCGTTGAGTCGCCAAAGCAGCAAATGGTCGATTCACTCAAACTCTTCGTTTCCATAATCTTCTCCTCATCCGCCCATCGGCGGTCATACAGGAACGTACCGTTTATTCGCAGCATGCCGAGGGGCTATGCACGGGCGCATTCCGCAACGTGCGAATCGAGCCATTCGATATCCTCGGCAAGATGTGTCACGCCCAGATGGTGTTCACCCGGACACACCTCGTGCCGCAGGCCATCTCTGCGACCCAGTAACTTGTAGGCATCGCGCACGATCTCGAGCTGCTCGTCAACATTTTTCAGCCCGCGCGAACCGTTCAGATGATCCTCTTCGCAGCTCTGCACCAACAGCGGGCGTGGCGCAATAAGCGAGGCAATATCGCCCATGTCGAGCAAGCGCCAAAGTCCGGGTGTGTAGTTGCAGCTGCAATTGCCGTTGAGGTGCAGCAGCGAATCATCGACACCGTACAGGTAGCCCGAGACAAACGTCTTGCATACGCGTGGGTCGAGCGCCGCCAGATACAGCGTCATGTATCCGCCGCCCGAAAAGCCAAAACAGCCCAGGTCGTCCATGGCAATGTCGCCGCGCGCCTCTAGGTAATCGATCAGACGCATGTTATCCCAGGCGTTGAGACCCGCAACGGTAAGTCCCAGCGGCTCGGCCATGCGCGCCTGGTTTAGGCACGTGCCGCGCAGAAAGCTGTTCTCGTCATCGCCCTGGCCCTTCCAGTCACGACGGTATCCCCAACCGCGTGCGTCGGGGCAGACGGTCACGTAACCCATGCGTGCCAAACGCAGACCGTAGTCGTAATTGAACTTACGCACGGCATCATCGACCGCCGGCACGCCCGCAACACCGGCTACGCTTGCAGCACCCGCTCCCTGATGGCCATGCGGGCAGATATAGCAACACTTGCGGCCGCACGCATCGAGCTTAGGCGACTGCGGCTCGAGCAGGTAGAACGGCATCCAAACGTCGCGCTCCACCTGCAGCATCGCATGGGTGCGCACGATGCCGCCGGCAACCCGCACGCGGCTGAGCTCACGAATCTCAATCGGGACGCGGTCCATAATCGATAGGCCCAACAGGTCAAACAGCCGAACCCTCGTCGCAATCTGCCATGCCTCAAAGTCTTCGGGCGTCGTGCCCTTAAATGCGGCGGAGCGACCCTCGCGCTTAAGGCGCTCACGAAACGCCAGTTCGTCTTCGTAATAGGTGTCGATATGCACCGTGCGACCGTTATCGGAAAGACTGTCGGTCTCCGCAGCGTCGCCCGGGCCACCTTCGGGGTCCCAGCCGTCCGCACCGGAAAGCGCCTGTTCGCGGGCGTATCGGGTAGTGGCTGTCGCATCGAGCTCGTGCGCCCATGGCGCCCAGTTTTCGGCATCACTCGCCGGGCCATGTAGGCTTGCACCAGCGTAGTGCGCCCTCTCGTGCGCCGCCGGCTTAGCCCAATCCCACCAACCTTCGCGCTTGATATGCTGTCCCAGCCAGCAATCGATCAGCACGGTCTGGGCCCACTCACGCCAAGGACGACCCAAATAGACCGAATCCGGTGCCACATCTTGCGCGGCTGTAAACGAGCAGCCGTGGAACACGAAGCCATATGGCTCTCCCTCGGGCGTCGATGCCGCCGTCACGTAACCGTTCACGTCCATATTGCGGTTGAGCGAGCGGATCTCGCACCCCTCAAAATAGGCACACGCGCCGCCAAAGATAAAGTCGACGTCGCCCTCAATCCGGCAGCGTCGAAAATACTGACGGCCCACCCGACGCGGCGCAAACTGCTTGGGCCCAATGAATCCGCCCGGTTTGACTTCGCGCGGGGGCAGCGGGCCCAAAAACAGCGTGTCCTGGCGCCCCGTAATGCAACAGGTGTCGACCACCAAACGGTCGCCGTCGGCGTACAGGGCAATCGCCTGCCCCACCTCGCGACCGTCGCCGGCATCGTTGACGATTGTGAGGTTCTCGAGCCGCACGTCGTCGGCATCGACCAAAACGGTATAGGTCCTAAAGGTGCCGAGCTTTCCGTCAATGCCCGATCCGTCCCCCGAGGGCATCTTGGCGCCCAGACTGCCCACGATACGCACGCCGTCAGCCGTCTCGCCCACCAGCGTCACATACGGTCGATGAATCTCGACCCGTTCGCGGTACTCACCCGGCTCGATATGGATTGTCACCGGCTGTCCGTCATTCGGACAGAGTTCATCAATTGCCTCCAAGGCCTTAGAGATACTGTGATATGCCCCCGCACGCTCGGGCGAAACCTCAAAAAATCGTCTCTCGCTCATCATCAGTCACCGCGTCCTTCCGTCGCAGACCGTCTATGTCGCAGTTTCGGCATATAAAAAGTACGCGCAATGGGTCGGGAAGGCCCTGCCCATCGCGCGTCGCGACATGCCGAATTCGATTGTTTAAGAGCAAACGCCTACGCGCGGATAACCTTGTCGACGTTCTGGAGCTGCAGCTCCTCGCCGTCCTGGCCCTCAATAACCACATTTTGCAGGTCGAGTACCTTGACGTTTTGCGCGATGATGCCCTGGCGCACCATCGGCTCCACACCACAGGCCATGGCCGGCACAAAGGGCTCGGCATCGTCGGCAAATGTAACGTGAACGTCTTGGAACGTCAGACGTGTCACCTTGCTCTCGGGCAGACCCGTGATATAGGCCGCGGCAGCATGGCAGTTGGTGGCCTCGATATCGCAAAACGTCGTGGCGCCAAAGCCGGGCGTGCGGTCGTCGACGGGCAGCGCCTCGCGAGACTGCACGTAATCGGTCTTGCCGTCCTTGTCACAGAAGTAGAAGGAGTTGACCACGAAGGGCGTGAGCACCTCGTCCATGCGAATGTGCTCAAAGGTAATGCCCTCGTTGACGGCATCCTTGCCGCGCCCGCGGCGGGTCTTGACGCGCAGGCCGCGGTCGGTGCGCTCAAAGAGGCACTTGCTCACGGTAAGGTCCTTGATGCCGCCGGCAGCCTCTGAACCCAGGACCACGGCGCCGTGACCATCGTGCATGTAACAGTGAGAGATCAGCACGTCGTGCGTGGCGGGACGAAGCTCGGGCTCAATGCCCAGCTTGCCGCTCTTGATGGCGATGCAGTCGTCGCCCACCGAGAACTGACAGCCAAGGATGCGGACAAAGCCGCAGCTCTCGGGATCGAAACCGTCGGTGTTGTGGGAGTTCTTGGGACCCTCGATCGACAGGCAGAGCGCGTCGACATGCTCGGACAGGACGGGATGGATATTCCACGCTGGGCTGTTGCGCACGGTAAAGCCGGCAAGGCTCACGTTTTGGCACTCGGACAGGAAGATCATGCGCGGACGGGCGACCTCGCGGCCCTCCTCGGGACGGAAGATGTTCTTAAAGTCCTTGTTCCACCAGTTATCCTCGGCAAAATCGGTCTGGCCGTCGATGGCACCACGACCATAGATGCACACGTCGTGCACGCCCAGACCCGTAAAGGTAGAACAGTAGGTCGAGAAGCTCTCGCCCTCCCAGCGGCCCAGGGGCAGCATATCGGTACCGGCATAACCGGCACCCTCGTTGCCCGTGACCGTGCCCGGAATGTAGGCAAGCGCGGCACGATCGTGGCGGGCCAGCAGCACCGCCCCCTCGGCGAGCTCGATGTTGATATTGCTCTTAAGGAAGAGGGACTTGATGCGATAACTACCGGCGGGGATCAGCACGCGCCCGCCCTTGGGGCAGGCCATGATGGCAGCCTGGATGTTGGTGGTGTCGTCGTGCTCGGCATCGCCCTTGGCGCCACAGTCGCAAACGTTGATAGTAAAGGGCTCAGCCGGCGTGGTGACACCTACGCTCAGCTCGCGGTCGCCACAAACAAAACGAACCAGGTTGCGCTTGCCGGGGATCAGGCCGTCGACATAGGTCTCGACCGTATTCGTGGTACCGGCGGGCTCGTCGTTGACAAAGATCTCCCACGTATCGGCGCAGGTAAAGTAACCGCCGTCGTCAAGCTCGATAACCGCCGCGCGCGCGTTGCGCCAGATAACGTTCGTCTCCATGGGTTTCTCCCTCAAAAAGATGCTCTAAAGGCAAATTGTACGCTGTTGAAAAAGGGCCGTGCCTGCCGGCGGAATTCCGGTGGCACGGCCCTGTGATTTGGACGATATGTCGGCCTTACTCGGCGGGGGTTACGCTACCGTCCTGGAAGCCAACGTTGTTGTGGGCAAAGCAGTCCTCGTACTTAAAGCCGGAGAGCTCCTCGCAAAGCGCCTTGACCTCGGGCTTGACGTCGGCCATCTTGCCGCCCTCCTTGACGCGGCGGATCTCGTCGCAAAGGACGTCGCACTGCTCCTTGTCAATCTTGATGCCGCGGGCAAGGACAGCCGCGAGCAGGAAGAAGCCGGCGCAGCCGATGAGCATGTAGCCGCAGATGTACAGAGGCACGGTGGCGGGCTGGGTCACGGCGTCGCTGTTGCCGGCGGTCTGAATGAAGCCGGAGGCAGCAAGGACGATGGCCCATGCGTTAACGGCGATAGCCTGGGCGATCTGCTGGCAGAGCTGCTGAGCGGAGCTGTAGATGCCCTCGCGACGACGCAGGGTGATGAGCTCATCGACATCGGGGATGTAGTTGAGCAGAACATCGGGCAGGTACTGGAAGCCGACGTAGAAGAACTTCCAGATGGCGAAGATGATGGGGTAGGCGATCATGGCGATGGCGACCGTAGAGGTGCCATTGATCTGACCAAAGGCGAAGTAGTTGTAGGCGATGATGCACGCAGCGCAACCGACGTTGGCCAGGTACCAAGACTTGTGGAAGCCCTTCTTGGCCATGAGAGCGACCCAGATGGCGGTGCAGACGATAGCGACGACCTTGCCAGGCATCTCCATCACGGACTCGTAGGACTTAGGAATCTGCAGGCAGTAGACGATGAAGAAGGACAGGCAGGCAGACCAGCAGGCAGCAGCGAGCTTCGTGGAGACCTGTGCGTACAGGACCTTGCGGAAGGACTTGTTGCGGAAGGTGGAGATTACGTCGATGAAGAACTTCTTAATGCCCTCGCCGACGCTCTCGATCTTCTCCTGAGCCACCTCCTCGGGGGTGTGCTCCCACGTGGACAGGTACACGCACAGCAGCGAGATTGCCATGACCGAAGCGTTGACCGTAGCGATGATGAAGTAGCTGAACGGGTTGGTCTCGCCGAAGGTGCCAAAGCCAAAGCCGACGAGTGCTGCCATCAGGAAGCCGGCGGCGTTACCAAAGAGGTGCTTGTAGCCGGTGAGGTACGTACGCTCCTTGAAGTCGTCGGTCATCTCGATGGTAAGCGGCGACAGGTTGGCGGTGCAGAACGTATACGCGACGTTGTAGATCAGGTACAGCGCGAAGTAGTACGGGAAGCCAAACGGCGTAGCCACAAAGATGAGCGGCTCGGCGACCATCATCGGGATTGCCAGCAAGATCCAGAAACGGCGGCGGCGAAACATACGGCCGATCTTGGTAGCGTAGAAGTTATCGGCCACAAAGCCCATGAGCGGGCACAGAATGGCGTTGAGATAGATGGCGAACGAGCTGATCAGCGCAGCCTCGCCTGCGGACAGACCGCACTCCGTGGACAGGAACAGCACCATGTAGCTGTGCGTAAAGGTCAGGGCACCAGAGTTGAGCATGCCGCCCATACCAAAGCCCAAGCGCGTCCAGAATGTGATCTTGCGCTTTTTACCGATCTTGTTAGTCATCGAGCTCCCTCTCTTTTCTCGATTGTCTTGGAACAAGACATTGGAGTCCATACCGACGTCTGTCTGCATGCCGTTCAGGGTGAACGTTTAGCTAGATTATGCGCGATTGCTTATAATAGGTGAACGTTCACTTGTATATTATCCTTGAACGGTCGTTTTTTGCCGTTGAACGGACCTGAAAATGAAAAAATCCCTGCATTTTTGATTATCAAGTCGATTCAGCACCACGCAACCACTAGGTGAACGTTCAATGTTCTCTGGAGATGAGGGGGGTGCCGGGCACCCTTCCCCAAAAAAGCCGTGCACGACAACGCAACGAGAAACGAAAAACGACCCCGCCGAGAATGTCCTCAGCGGGGTCGTCCGGTCTTTGCAACAGCTTGCCCGATCACGCGCTCAACGTGTCATCGCTACAGGCAGACGCCGTCCTTCCAGATGCTGATCTCGTGACAGCCGCGGCGCTCGGCGCTGGTAAGCTTGCCGCTCGCCGTGTCCAGCACCAGCTGGTACAGGTCGTGGGCAGCCTCGTCGAGCGTGCGCTCGCCGGTGGCGACCACACCGGCGTTAAAGTCCATCCAGTTGGCCTTGTGGTCGCACAGACGCTGGTTGGTGAACACCTTGAGCGTAGGCGCTGGCGCACCAAACGGCGTGCCGCGGCCGGTCGAGAACAGGATCACGTGGCAGCCGGCAGCGGTGAGTGCCGTGGTGGATACCATGTCGTTGCCCGGACCGCACAGCATGTTCAGACCATGCTTGGTAGCCTGCCCGGCGTACGGCAGCACGTCAACGATGGGGGCAGATCCGCCCTTTTGCACGCAGCCGCAGCTCTTGTCCTCGAGCGTTGTGATGCCGCCATCCTTGTTGCCGGGGCTCGGGTTCTCATAGACGACCTCGCCGTGGCTAATGAAGTAGTCCTTAAAGCCGTTGAGCATGTCGGAGGCGGCGTCAAAGACGTCCTGGCTCTCGCAACGATCAAGCAGAATGCTCTCCGCGCCAAACATCTCGGGCACCTCGGTGAGCACCGATGTGCCGCCGCGGGCGACAACCATATCGCTCACGCGACCGATCGTGGGGTTGGCGGTAATGCCCGAAAGACCGTCAGAGCCACCGCACTTAAGTCCAATAACCAGCTCGGAGGCCGGAATGGGCTCGCGCTTGGCCTGCTTGGCGAGGTCTGCCAGCTCGGCCAGAATCTTGTGGCCCTCGATCTGCTCGTCGGCTACATCCTGGCAGGTGAGGAAGCGGACGCGCTCGTGGTCGAAGTCACCGAGCTCGTCAAGCACCTGCTGGTGCGTGCAGTTCTCGCAACCGAGCGACAGGAATAGCACACCGGCCGCATTAGGATGACGCGAGAGCGCCACCAGCAGACGACGCGTCTGGGCATGGTCGGCGCCGGTCTGCGAGCAGCCAAAGGGATGCGGGAAGTAGTAGACGCCCTCGAGCGAGCCCTCGACCAGATCCTGAGCCTGCTCGCACATAGCACGCGCAACCTCGTTGACGCAGCCGACCGTGGGGATGATCCACAGCTCGTTGCGCGTCGCGGCACGACCGTCGGCGCGGCGGAAGCCCATAAAGGTCTCAGGCTCAACGGGATCCACAACCGGATGCGTGGGGTTGTAGGCGTACTCGACCTCGCCCGAAAGGTTGGTCTTCACATTGTGCGTGTGGAGCCACTGACCGGGCTGGACATCGCCCGTCACATGGCCGATAGGAAGGCCGTACTTGATGACGTCCTCCCCCGCGGCAATCGAGCGCACGGCCATCTTATGACCCTGCGGAATATCCTCCGCGGCCACGACCTCGCCCACCCCGGGAACCGCGACGGCGGTGCCCTTGGCAAGCGGCGACAGCGCGACGATCACGTTGTCGGCCGGATTGATCTGGATAGTGTTCATTGCAAATGGTCCTAACCCTACAGGTTGAGCAGAAGTCGAGACGCGGGCACGCCGTCCCGCGCCCGCGTCTGCGCCGGAAATTTACGCCTGAGCGTTGGCGAAGGCCTGCTTGGCACCCTCGGCACGCACGACGGCGAGCGCGCTGACGACAAACTCCTCAAGACCTGCGATCTGCGTAAGGTCCTCGCCCCACATCTGCTCGTTGGTGAGCACGTCGTGCACCAGTTGGGCATCGTCGGCGCCGGCATGGGCGGCGTAGAAGTCGAGCACGAAGGCGTCGTCCTGAGCGGTGTACTCGGTGCCGTCGGAGCGACGCAGGTGCAGGCCGTCGCCCTCGCGGGACACGAGCTCCTGTGTGTAGAAGGAGATGAGCGTAGCGAGGCTCGTCGCCAGGCACTTGGGCAGGTTGCCGGTCTCGGCAACGTAGTCCTTGAGCGTGGGCAGGTCGCGAGCGCGCCACTTAGCCGTGGAGTTGAGGCAGATGGAGAGCAGCGCATGATCAATAAACGGGTTGTCGAAGCGGTTTTCGACGGCGGCGGCAAAGGCCTTGCAGTCCTCGACATCCAAGTCGGCGGCAAGCGTCGGAATGACCTCGTCGTAGAGCATGGTGTTCATGAAGCCGCGAATGGTCTCGTCATGCATGCAGTCGCGCACGATATCAAAGCCGGCAACCCAGGAACCCGGAACGAAGGCGGTGTGGGCACCATTGAGGATGCGGACCTTGCGCTTTTTGTACGGGGTGACGTCGGGAGTCACAAAGACACCCGGAAGACCAGCCTTCACAAAGGGAAGCTTCTCGGCAAGCGACTCGTCGCCCTGGATGCCCCACATCTGGAAGGGCTCGCGCACGGCCAGGAAGGGATCCTCGTAGCCCAGACGCTCAGCCACCGCGGCGGCCTCCTTGGGATCGCGGATGCGACCGGGGACGATGGTGTCGACGAGCGTGGTGCAGACGGTGCAGTCGTTGGCCATCCACTGCGCAAACTCGTCCTCCCAGCCCCAGTCGCTCACGTACTGGTTCATGATGCGCAGCAGCTCCTCACCGTTGTGATCGATGAGCTCGCAGGCGAGCACGATGACGCCCGGCTTGCCGGCGGCCCAGCGGGCGTGAAGGACCTGGGCAAGCTTGGCAGGGAAGCTCGCGGGCGGCATGTCGTCGGCCTTACAGGATGGGTCGTAGGCGATACCGGCCTCGGTGGTGTTGGAGACGATGATCTCCAGGCTGTCGGAGACGGCGACCTCCATCATGGCGCGATAGTCGTCCTCGCGATACGGGTTGAGGCAGCGGCTGCAGGCGCTGATCACGCGGGACTCGTCAACCGTATTGCCGTTCTCCTTGCCGCGCACCAGCACGGTGTACAGGTCGTCCTGAGCATTGATGCCATCGGCAAAGCCAAAGGCGCCGCTGATGGGCTGCACCATGACAACCTTGCCGTTCCAGCCGGTGGCCTCGTTGCCCATGTCAAAGAAACGGTCGACGAAGGCGCGCAGGAAATTGCCCTCGCCAAACTGTAGAACCTTCTCGGGAGCGTCCTTGGGCAGCAGGTAGCCCTTGTAGCCGATCTTCTCGAGCGCATCGTAGCTGATGTTCTCCATCTGTGTCTCTCCTTAGATAGCTGTTAGCGTGCAAGCAAAACGGGGGCGCCGTGTGTGGCAACGGCGCTCCCGTGTTCGATGTGATTCGATGCAGGCTTATGCCTCGACGGTATCCAGATCAAAGCCAAAGTAGCGGACCGCGTTGTTGTAGCTGATGTCGCGCACGATATCGCCCAGCAGCTCCATGTCGGCCGGGTACTTGCCCTGCTCGACCCACTCGCCGATCACGCTGCACAGCACGCGACGGAAGTACTCGTGGCGCGGATAGGACAGGAAAGAGCGGGAGTCGGTAAGCATACCCACAAAGTTGCCCAGCACGCCCTCGTTTGCCAGAGCCGTGAGCTGCTCGCGCATACCGACCTCGTTGTCGTTGAACCACCAGGCAGAACCGTTCTGGATCTTGCCGGCGGTCGGAGCCTCCTGGAAGCAGCCCATCACGGTATCGATCATGGTGTTGTCGATGGGGTTCAAGCTGTACAGGATGGTCTTGGGCAAGCCGCAGGTCTCCTGAATGGAGTTGAGGAAATCGGCAAGCTGGTCGGACGGCGTGTAGTTGGAGATGCAGTCATAACCGGTATCGGGGCCGAGCTTGGCAAACATGGCGCGGTTGTTGTCGCGCTTGCAGCCAAAGTGCAGCTGCATGGCCCAGCCCAGACGGACATACTCGCCAGCGACGAACTGCATAAAGGCAGTCTTGTACTTGAGGATCTCTTCCTCGGTAAGCGGCTCAGCAGCCAGACCCTTGGCAAAGATGGCCTCAATCTCATCGGCGGTAGCCGGGACATACATAACGTAGTCGAGTGCGTGGTCGGAGGCGCGGCAGCCCAGCTCGTGAGCAACGTCGTAGCGCTTGGAAATGGCGGACTTCATGCCCTCGAAGTCGCTGACCTCAACGCCGGCAGCCTCGGAGAGGTGCTTGCAGTAGTCGGCGAACTCCTGGCCGCGCTCGATGCGTAGAGCCGCGTCGGGGCGCATGGCGGGAACGACCTGAACGTCAAAGCTGTCATCGGCGGCAATCTTCTTGTGCCACTCAAAGCTGTCGGCGGGGTCGTCGGTGGTGCAGATCATGCGGACGTTGGACTGCTTGATCAGGTTGCGGCAGGTAAAGCTGGCCTCGGCCAGCTTAGCGTTGGCAAGGTCCCAGACCTCCTGGGCGGTCTTGCCGTTGAGAACGCCCTCGTAGCCAAAGTAGCGCTTAAGCTCCAAGTGGCTCCACTCAAAGACGGGGTTGCCAACGCAGCGACCCAGGGTCTCGGCCCACTTTTGAAACTTCTCGCGAGCAGGAGCGTCGCCAGTGATAAAACGCTCGTCGACGCCGTTGGCGCGCATCAGGCGCCACTTGTAGTGGTCGCCGCCCAGCCAAACCTCGGTGATGTTCTCGAAACGCTTGTCCTCCCAGATCTCCTTGGGGGAAATGTGGCAGTGGTAGTCGACGATGGGCATGCCCTTGGCAAAGTTGTGGAACAGCTCCTCGCCGGTCTTGGTGCTCAGCAGGAAATCCTGATCGTCCATAAAGTTTTTCATCAAACAGCCCCTTTGCTGGCAAGGCGGGCGCACGGCGCGCTCGTTATCCTCTAGGTGAACGTTCACTATACTAATCCATTGCAACTCAAAAGGTGAACGTTCACCTAACCACCATGGGGTGAACGGTAGGTTTTGCCCGTTCAACGGTTGCCGGAGCTGTGACTTGCATGTATTGCGGACCGGTTGGCGTCCCCGAACACCGAACTTGAGCACTTTTGCTCAGGTGGGTCATGTTCCGACGTGCATTTTTGGGAGTATTCAGCATCGAAGCGCGCCGCGCGCCGTCCTCAGCGCCCCGTTTGGTGCGCATATTGCGTTCGATCAGCATAAAAAGTGCCGCCGATGGCGAAATACGCCACCAGCGGCACTTAGAACAGTCGTTCTGCGCCTCATTCAGGGCATGCCAATGCTGAATACTCCCAAAAATGCACGTCGCAAGAGGGGGTACCTGCCCGATCGACTAAATTCCCGCAAGTTCGCAGTAGCGATCGACATTGCTGGCAAACACCATCTCAACGGCGCCCTTCTGGACGGGCTCCGTCGGGGTCCTTCCCCACAGCAAATAATCGCCCAGTGTCTTGGCGCCGCGATACGCCAGGCTCGTCGGGTCCTTATAGACAATATTGGTAAAGATACCGCGGCGCAAGGCCAGGGCGCTTTCGGGAAACAGGTCGTTGCCGATCACCATAACCTGACCGGCCTTGCCGCTCGAGACAAGCGCATCGGCAACCACTTCGGAACCAACGGCAAAAACGCTACAAATGAGCTCAGGGGCGTCCGGCGCACTCAAACGCTTTTCGAGCTCATGCTTGAGCTGTTTGACTTGCGCATGGGCACCGGCAAGGTCCTCGACCTGCCATGGAATATCTCGTTCGCGCAGGTAATTGTGGAAGGCACGGGCGGTTAGATAGTGTGAATCGGTATATGGGTCGCCCGTCAAAAGGAGCACGCGGGCGTCGGCCCCAGAAGCATTGACCAGGTTTGCCGCCTGCTCGGCCATAAGGCTACCCGCCGTCGAATAGTCGGCCAAGCTCGCACCCAAACGATTCAAATGCGGACGGTCGCCGTCGACAAGCTCAATCGTCACGCCCGCCTCGGCGATCTGCCCCAAAAGCTCAGTCGCACGATCGTCGCCCGGCGCATAGGCGAGCAAGCCATCGATCTTCTCGCCCACCTGCAAACGCTCGTCGATTTGCTCGAGCGCATCAGCGTAGCCGCCCACGCCGAATTCAACACGCTCAACCGTAATGCCCTGGTCGATGACCTCCTGTTCAAAGCGATTGCAGCCTTCCCACAGGTAACGGAAAAAGTACGCCCCCTCGCGCGATGCGCGGGGCAGGCAAAACACCAGATTGATGTCCTTGCGGCGCAGGCTTGAGGCACTTGTGTTGCGGTGATAGCCCATGGCCTCGGCCTTGGCGTTCACCTTGGCGCGCACGGATTCGCTCACGCCGGCCTTACCCGTCAGGGCCTTGTGCACGGTATTGATGGAAACGCCAAGCTCGGCGGCTATGTCCTTCATGGTTACGCGAGCGCTCATGGGGATACTCCGTTATAGATAAGTTGCCAATTAACAGTACAGGTAACGATACCCCAAAATCACTCTTCAACTCGCCGCGCTCGCCCCCAAATGTGCAAAGCGCCCCGCGAACGGATGCTCGCGAGGCGCTTGGATGCCTAGGCCTTATTTAATACCGCGGCTCAAATCTTCGGCGATTTTGTCCACGCCCTTAAGTGCGGCGCACGTCTTTTTGTTGGAGCAATGCCCCGTGCAAACGCCACCCTGAGCGCAGTCGGCGCAGGTGCCCTTGCGATAGATGCGCACGCACACAGCAACAAATGCAACGCCGATAACAGCCAGTACAACAATATCGATAGGTGCCATAGCAAGCCTCCTCTAGTTAACCATCACTTACTTTACCCCATTCTCCACCTACCAAAAAGGGACAGGTTTATTTTGGTCGGTTTTATCTGCGGAAACGCCACATCTCCCCCACCAAAAAGCCCGAGTGTCGCTGGGACACCCGGGCTCGTGGAAAGGGGTTAATCCTTATTCGGACTTAAGCGGAAACTGCGGCGGAAGCAGTGTTGGTCTCGTCCTCATCGGTCCATGCATGCTTGGGCATGGGACGGAAAATCTGGAAGAGCATCGCAACCAGCAGCACAATGGCCACAACCGTCCAGATACCAAACTGCCCAAGGACAAGCAGGTTGTAGAACTGGTTGATGAACAGGCCGATCACCCAAGCGAAGGCGCACTCGTAGCCAATGGCAATCGCAGTCCACTTGCCGGAATCCATCTGGTTGCGGATGGTGCCAATGGCGGCAAAGCACGGAGCGCACAGCAGGTTGAAGGCGCCGAAGGCAACGCAAGCGCCCATGGTGGGGAACATGCCGGCAAACGCGGTCCACAGGCTCGGGTCGGTCTCGCCCGCGTCGGCGACGGACAGCAGTGAGCCAGCGGTGGCGACGACGTTCTCCTTGGCGACGAGGCCAGAGACGGTCAGTGCGGTTGCCTGCCAGGTGCTAAAGCCGAGCGGGGCGAAGATCCAAGCGACCAGGTTGCCCAGCATGGCGAGCACGGAGTAGTCCATGAACTCCTCGGGGATGCCGTCCATCGCAGGCAGGAAGCCAAAGGAACCGTTGTAGCTACCAAAGTTGGACAGGAACCAAACCACGACAGTGGACGCGAAGATGACCGTGCCGGCCTTCTTGATAAAGGCCCAGCAGCGCTCCCACACGTGCAGCGCCCAAGAGCGGATCGCCGGGAAGTGGTAGGCGGGAAGCTCCATAACGAACGGCGTCGGGCGACCGGCGAAGAGCTTGGTCTTCTTGAGCATAAGGCCCGAGGCGATGACGGCAAAGACGCCCAGGAAGTAGAAGAGCGGGCTGATCCACGCCGCGGTGGTGGAAGAGTCGCCGATGATGGAACCCATGAGCAGGGCGATGATCGGCAGCTTAGCGCCGCAGGGGATGAACGTGGTAGTCATGACCGTCATGCGGCGGTCCTTCTCGTTCTCGATGGTCTTAGTAGCCATGACGCCGGGGACGCCGCAGCCCGAGGACACGAGCATGGGGATGAAGGACTTACCGGACAGGCCAAAGCGGCGGAACACGCGGTCCATGATAAAGGCGACGCGGGCCATATAGCCACAGTCCTCCAGGAAGGACAGCATGACGAACAGCAGGAACATCTGCGGCACAAAGCCGAAGATGGCGCCCAGGCCGCCGACGATACCGTCACAGACCAGCGAATCGACCAGGCCACCGTCCTCGGTGCCACCCGCCACAAGTGCGTCGTGGACCATGGTGGTAATACCCGGAACATACGGGCCATACTGCGCAGGGTCGACCGAGTCGGCGTCGTCACCCGCGGCCTCGACAGCCTCATCGTATGCATCGCGGCCCTGACCGAGCACATACCAGCCGTCGGTACCGAAGAGCTGGTCGTTGGTGAAGTCGGTCACCGTGCCGCCCAGGGTGGAAACGGCGATGTAGTACACGCAGAACATGATGACCACGAAGATCGGCAGACCCAGGATACGGTTGGTAACCACGCGGTCGATCTTCTCGGAGGTGCTCATCTTGGCCGGAGCCTTGATGAGGCACTCGTCGATGATGTGCGCAATCACGCCGTAACGCTCACCGGTGATGATGGACTCGGCGTCGTCATCGCAATCCTGCTCGCACTGGGCGACCAGCTGCTCTACGCGAGCAGCCTTCTCCTTAGTGAGGTTGATGAGCTTGCAGGCGTCCGCGTCGCGCTCAAACAGCTTGACAGCGTAGTAGCGGCGCTTGTTGGCGGGAACGCTCGCCGGAAGGTTGTTCTCGATGTGGTCCAGAACGTCCTCGATGGAGGAGTCGAACTTGTGCTCCGGCACCTGGCCCTTGGAAGCAGCAGACTTCTTTACCTGCTCGAAGAGCTCCTTGATGCCCTTGTTCTTAAGAGCCGAGATCATCATGACCGGGCAACCGAGCTTCTTGGAGAGCTTGTCCGTGTCGATCTTATCGCCGTTCTTCTCGACCAGGTCGGCCATGTTGAGGGCAACGACCACGGGCAGGCCGGTCTCGATAACCTGAAGCGCCAGGTACAGGTTACGCTCGAGGTTGGTGGCATCGACGACTTGGACGACAACATCGGGCTCGCCGCTCATGAGGTAATCGCGCGAGCATTGCTCCTCGGGGCTGTAGGGGGAAAGCGAGTAGATGCCAGGGAGGTCCGTAATGGTAACGTTCTTGTCGCTTAGGAGCTTGGCTTCCTTTTTCTCAACCGTGACGCCGGGCCAGTTGCCAACGTAGCCGTTGGCGCCGGTGATCAGGTTGAAAAGCGTGGTCTTGCCGCAGTTGGGGTTACCCGCCAGCGCGACATGGATCTGAGAATCCGCCATTCAATCCTTCTTCCTTGTGTGCCTGCGCTGCTTTCTCCGCGCAGGCTGGATAATGTGCTTCAAAGATGCTGCATTAAGTTAGAAAAACCTAACTTTATCTGCAGAAATATGCGCCGCGAGTCCTTACTGGACCTCGACGACGGCGGCCTCCTCCTTGCGGATGGAAAGCTCGTAGCCGCGCACGTTGATCTCGACCGGATCACCGAGCGGTGCAACCTTCACGACCTTGAACGAAGTGCCCTTGATGAGCCCCAGGTCCATAAGGTGGCGGCGAAGCGCACCCTCGCCGTGAAGCTTGACGATGGTGGAGCTCTCGCCCACCTTAACGTCACCCAACGTCTTCATTTACTTGTCCCCCTTTCAGTGCGTACAGAAATACCGTCGACTAACCGACGGTCATGATGTGCATGGCAACCTTGGAATCGATACCAAAGCGTGCGCCCAGCACAGTGACGATGATATTGGCGCCACTCGAGCTCACCACGTGGATTTCGTTGCCCTCGACAAAGCCGAGGTCCTTGAGGTGGTGCTTCATATCCTCATTGCCCTTTACACGAGACACGCGCACGGTTTCGCCCGCTTTTACCATCGAAAGCGGCATTGCCGGCATCTGCGGTCCGCAAGACATGAGTGGCTCCTAACGTCAGTTCGTCCTCAACATCGACGCGATAAAAGTTAACCACGCCTATGTTCGCTTTAGTAAACTAACACGTGGTTAACTTTTTGGAAAGGGTCCCCATTCAGATTTCGGAAAAGTTTCCTATACGAAACAAAGGCACCGCAAAGACCGTCTCTTTGCAGTGCCTATTGATACCAATTTATGCAACAGAGGGGACTGCCCCTTTGTCACATTGCTGAGGTTAAAGCGAGAGGTTCCTGATCGACGTGACGCAGGAGGCCTCATCCACGCCCGAAACGCGGAACACGACGTCTTCGCCACATTCGCCGCAGAGTGCCATGAGCCCTATAACGTCGCGGCCATCCGTGTGGCGATCGCCGATACTGACTGACACGTCGCTACGATGCTTGGCAATGATGTCATAGAGCAGCGCAACCGGGCGGGCATGTAATCCCAACGGATCTTTAATCGTCTTTGTAAACTCGACCATGTCCCCTCCCGCGGCATCGCACATTCGGCCGGCAAACCCAGCCACGTGGTAGTTATTGTACGTTACCGGCGCACCCCCGTCCCATAAAAAACGAGGGAAGGCACACGTCCTTCCCTCGTTGCGGGCAATATGTAGTCGCTCGCCTACATCAGGCGCAGGCTGACGTCCTTGAGCTGGGCGCCACTAACGGCACTCGGGGCGCCCGACATAAGGTCGGAGCCGCTGGCCGTCTTGGGGAACGCCATGACGTCGCGGATGGAGTCGGAACCGGTGAGCAGCATGCACACGCGGTCCAGGCCCAGAGCGAAACCGCCCATCGGGGGCGCACCAAACTTGAGGGCCTCCATGAGGAAGCCAAACTGAGACTCGGCACGCTCCTCGGTAAAGCCCAGGAGCTTGAGCATGGACATCTGCATCTCGGCGTTGTGGATACGCATACCGCCGCCACCGGCCTCAAAGCCGTCCATGACAAAGTCGTAGGTGCAGGAGCCGGCTGCCAACGGGTCGGCCTCGATCTTGGCGATGTCGGTCTCGGTCGGCAGGGTAAAGGGCTGGTGCTCGGCAGCGTAAGCCTTGCGGTCCTCATCCCAGTGGAACAGCGGGAAGTTGACGACCCACAGGAAGTCGTGGCCCTCGCGCTTGATCTCGAGCGCGTTGGCCATGTGGGAACGCATGCCGCCCAGGATCTCGTCGGAAAGCAGGCGCGGGCCGGCGGCGAACATCACAAGGTCGCCGGGCTCGACGTCCATGCGCTCGCGCAGAGCGGCCATCTCCTCGTCCGAGAAGAACTTGACGATGGGGCTGTTGATGGAGCCGTCCTCGCGGAAGGCAATCCAAGCCAGGCCCTTGGCGCCAAACGTGGAGGCCACGCCGGCGAGCTTATCGATCTTGGCACGTGCCCAGGCACCGGCGCCCTTGGCGTTAATGGCCTTGACGACAGAACCCTCCTCGTTTGCGGCAGTCGCAAAGACCTTGAACTTGGAGTTGGCAAAGATGTCGGTCAGGTCGACCAGGCGCATGCCATAGCGGGTATCGGGCTTGTCGGAGCCATAGGTATCCATGGCCTCCCAGTAGTTCATGCGACGCAGCGGCGTGGGCATCTCGACACCCATGCGGCCGAAGGCATCGGCAAGAACCTCCTCGAGCGCGCTCATGACATCGTTCTGGTCCACGAAGGACATCTCGATATCGACCTGGGTGAACTCGGGCTGACGGTCGGCACGCAGGTCCTCGTCGCGGAAGCACTTGGCAACCTGGTAGTAGCGCTCGACGCCACCGACCATGAGCAGCTGCTTCAGAAGCTGCGGGGACTGCGGCAGGGCGTAGAAGTTGCCCGGCTGGATGCGGCTGGGGACGATGAAGTCGCGGGCGCCCTCGGGCGTGGACTTGAACAGGGAGGGCGTCTCGACCTCCATGAACTCACGGTTGTGCAGCGCCTCGCGAATGGCAAAGGTAAAGTCGGAGCGCAGCTTGAGGTTGGCCATCATCTCGGGACGACGGAGATCCAGATAGCGATAGCGCAGGCGGGTGTCCTCGCTGGTCTCGATGCCGTCCTCGATCTGGAACGGCGGGGTGACGGACGTGTTGAGCACCTCGGCGTGATCGGTCAGAACCTCGATCTCGCCGGTCGCGAGCTTGGTGTTGGTGGTCTCCTCACCACGAGCGCGCACGACGCCGTGGATCTTGATGGGCCACTCGGGACGCATGGTCTCGGCGATCTTAAAGGCATCGCCGTCGGAGTGCTCGGGGTCGAAGGTGAGCTGCGTGATGCCCTCGCGGTCGCGAAGGTCACAGAAGATAAGGCCGCCGTGGTCGCGGCGACGGCTCACCCAACCGGTGAGGGTGACCTCTTCGCCCACGTTCTCGAAGCGAAGCTCGCCGCAGGTACGGGTGTGCATGGAATGCTCGTCAATGGGACGGGTCTGGCTCATACCAGTGATCCTCCTTTATGGATCTGTGCCGCCCCGTGTCGTTCCGGGCGGCGTCGTACAGATTTGCCCAGCCTGCGTAAACCGCGCAGCCGGACATGGCGTTCTATCTTATCTCACCCGCGTCGATGTGCCGCGAAAAAGTGGCTCTTGCCCAAAGACTTGACGGAGACGAAACAATTGACGCACCGTGGCCGTCGCCAAGGCGTGCCGCGTGCGACAATGTGCCCCAATACAACTGCACTCGGAAAGGTCCGCCATGACTGCACGCCTCATCGTTATGGATATCGACTCCACGCTCATCAACCAAGAGGTCATCGACCTGTTGGGCGAGGAGGCCGGCGTAGGCGAGCAAGTGGCGAAGATCACTGAGCGCGCCATGCGCGGCGAACTGGACTTTAAGCAGGCGCTCGAGGAGCGCGTTGGACTGCTTGCCGGCCTGGACGAGAGCGTGTTCGAGCGCACCTTTGAGCGCGTGACGTTTACCCCCGGCGCGCTGGAGCTTGTGCGCTCGGCGCACAGCAAGGGCTGGAAGGTCGGCGTGGTAAGCGGCGGCTTTCACGAGGTCGCCGACAAGATCGTGGCTGCCGCGGGTATCGACTTTTGTCTGGCCAATCGTCTGGAGGTCGTGGACGGCAAGCTCACCGGTAAGTTAGCTGCCGACATTGTGACCAAGGAGTCCAAGCTCATCCAGCTGTTGGATTGGGCGGTTGGGTGCGGCGTCGACATAGCCCATACCGTCGCGATCGGCGACGGCGCCAACGACATCCCCATGATTCAGGCCGCGGGCACGGGCATCGCGTTTTGCGCCAAGCCCAAGACGCGCGAGACAGCCCCGTTTACCATCGACGAACGCAACCTGATGCTCGCCATGGACATCATCCTGCGCGACTAGTCGATCCGTCTAACAATTGAATCAGTCTGTCCTATAGTTTCCGAACAATTTTGTCTTAGTGTTCGGAAACATACCCCTTGAGTGCTAGACTTTGCGCCGTCGAAGGGAACATATATGGATAAGCGAGATCTTGAGCAGCTGCTGAGCGATGTTGCCGGCGGATCAGTCACCCCGGCCGTCGCCCTCACGCGCATCCAGACGGCGCCAACTGCCGATTTGGGCTTTGCGCAGCTCGATCTTTCGCGCGGAGTGCGCCAGGGAGCCGGCGAGGTTGTCTACGGTGCCGGTAAAACCGCCGAGCAAATTGCCGCCATTATCAAAGCATTACTCGATGCCGGCCAGGAGCGCATCCTGGTCACACGCTTGGATGCCGAAAAAGCCGCGCGCACCGCTGAACTTCTCGACAACGACATCGACCTGGGATATGTCCCGGACGCCCAGCTCGCCCTGGTGGGCGGCAAGCCCTCCCCC
This sequence comes from uncultured Collinsella sp., assembly GCA_900541665.1. Lineage (GTDB taxonomy): Bacteria > Actinomycetota > Coriobacteriia > Coriobacteriales > Coriobacteriaceae > Collinsella. The sequence continues at coordinate 4,893 of UQKV01000003.1, read as the reverse complement.
ACCGGCAACGGACGCATCGTCGTCGCCTGCGCCGGCACGAGCGACCTGCCCGTCGCCGAGGAAGCCGCGTTGACGGCCGAGTTCTATGGCAACGAGGTCGACCGCCTCTACGACGTCGGTGTCGCCGGCCTGCACCGCCTGCTCGCGCATGCCGAGGAGCTCGCCCAAGCACAGGTGGTCATCGCCATCGCCGGCATGGAAGGCGCCCTGGCGAGCGTTATCGGCGGCCTGGTGAGCTGTCCGGTCATCGCCGTTCCCACCAGCGTGGGCTATGGCGCGAGCTTTGGCGGCGTGGCCGCACTGCTCGCCATGCTCAACTCCTGCGCCAGCGGCGTTTCAGTCGTCAACATCGACAACGGCTTCGGCGCCGCATACCAGGCAAGTCTTATCAATCATCTGAGCGCTGGCACGCCCTGCGCCCGTTAAGGAGCATTTCATGTCCAACCATCAGCACACGCTTATCATCGACGGCACCTCGGGCATCAGCGGCGACATGACCGTCGCGGCCCTGCTCGACCTGGGCGCCAGCGAGGAACATCTGCGTGAGCAGCTCGCCACGCTGCCGGTAGACGGCTTTACGATCGCCGTCACACGCGTAAACAAGCACGGCATCGACGCCTGCGATTTCGACGTCCAGCTTGCAGAGGGCCTCGAGAACCACGATCACGATATGGCCTGGCTCTACGGCAACAAAGCAACTGCCGAGCACACGCACGAGCACGAGCACCACCATCATGACCATGACGAGCACGAACACGAACACCGCCACGTGCATGACCACGAGGGCCATCATCACGCCCACCACCATCATCACCGTTCTTTGGCGGACGTCACCGCCATCATCGATGGCTCGCAGCTAAGCGATGGCGCCAAGCGTCGCGCCCTCGCCATCTTTACCGCACTCGCTGCTGCCGAGGCCAAGGCTCACGGCAAAACGCCCGAGACCGTCATGTTTCACGAGGTGGGCGCCGTCGACTCCATCGTCGACGTCTGTTCGGTCGCCATCTGCCTCGATGACCTGGGCATCGAGGATATTGTCGTCGAGTCGCTCTCCGAGGGCCACGGCACCATCCACTGTGCCCACGGCCTCATGCCCATTCCCGTCCCCGCTGTCGTCAACCTATGCCAGGCGGGCAATATCGCCCTCACGCCCGCACCGGTCGCCGGCGAGCTCGTGACGCCCACGGGCGCCGCCATCGTCACCGCGCTGCGCACGTCCGAGCACCTGCCGGCACGCTACCGCATCGAAGCCGTCGGCTACGGCGCCGGCAAACGCCCCTACGAGGGTTGCTCCGGTACGCTCCGCTGCCTGCTCGTTCACGCGGACGCATAGCCATGGATGCCCGCAAAGAAAAAAGCCGCGCTGCCATCGTTGCGGCGTTCTCCGAGCTGCTACGCGAAGAGGACTACGGCAAGATTACCGTCGGCGACATCATCGCGCGCGCTCACGTAGGCCGTGCGACATTCTACGGCCTCTTTAAGAGCAAAGACAACCTACTGTCCGAGCTCGTGAGCGACATCTGCGCCCACGCCCTCGACGACGATGGCACGCCGCTCGACGACCCACTCGTGCAGGTCGAACATATCCTCAGCAACCTCTGGGAGCGCCGTCAGGGCGTACGCGCCCTCGTAGCCGGCGCCGGCTCACGCGTCTTCGCCGACTGTCTCCGCAAGACCATCATGTCGCGCGCAGCCGAAACCGTCCCTACCGACCCAAACGGCCCCGCCGCCACCATGGACCGAAGCTTCCTACTACACCACATAGCCTCAAGCTTCGTAGGAATGGTCCAATGGTGGGCCTGGCACAACTTCGAGGCAGACAAAGCCGAAGTAGCCAAAGACTACCTATCAGCCATAAAGCCTCTCTTCAGATAGACGCCTCCTCCCAAGGCGTCATCCCTTCCCAAAGTATCGCCCTCATCTCAACGCCCCCCAACAGCAACAAGCCCCTCCCATCCAAATTCAGATATATGTTGGGTTGCTTGTTCCAACGCGACTAAGATCCCGCAGCTGGCCGCATGGGGTAACTTCCCAGCGCATTCCGCAGGACGAAAGAACCCCCGCTGCACGAAGTGCGCAGCGAGCCTTTTTGCATGTCCGAGGACGCGCTGGGAAGTTACCCCATGCGGCCAGCGGACAACTATGTAGTCTTGGACTAGAACATGCCCAAGAAACCGTGCACAAACAGTGCAGCCAGAGCGGCACCGACAAACGGAGCGATGCCAGGAACAAGCAGGCCGTACTTCCAGTTGTTGTCAGCCTTGTTCTTGATCGGCAGCACCTGATAGGCCATGCGAGGACCAAGGTCACGAGCCTGGTTCATGGCGAAGCCGGTGATGCCGCCCATGCCCATGCCAACAGCCCAAACGATCAGACCGACGCAGATAGCGAGCATCAGAACGTTCTCGCCGGCGCGGTTAGCGGCAGCAAGGATGGCGCTGATGAACACAAAGGTGCAGATAGCCTCGCAGAAGAAGTTACGGGCATAGTTCGTACCCTCGGTGGTGGGGTTGGTCGAGAAGATGTTGCGCTGGGCAATGGGATCGACGACACCATCGGAAGCCTTGAACTCATCGGCATACATAAGCCAAGCGATCACGGCACCCACAAAGCCGCCGAGCATATCGGCAATCATGAAGGGGATGCAGCTGCTCCACGGCACCAGGCCGACGATGCACTGGGCAAGCACCATGGCGGGGTTCATGCACACGGCACCGCCAAAGACAAACAGGCAGACCGAGATGCCAAAAGACCAAGTGGTGATGGCAAACATATGGCCGGAGCCCTGATACTTGGTGCCCTTGAGCACGGTATCGCAGTGCACGCCCACGCCAAAGATGATCATGAGGGCCGTTGCGCCGAATTCGCAGAGGAGTTTGGTAAGCATAAAACCTTATCTTTCTTGTCGGTTATAAACGATTCGTTTGGGCCACGCACTAGTGCTGCGCGACGACAACGCCCAGGCCATCGGGAATGACGGCAACCTTGGCATCGGCACCCTTCATTTCAAAGGCGAGCTTGAGCGCCTCCTCGAGGGTGTTGACCGGCGTCATGTGCATATCCTTGATCATCTGGTGATCGCACAGGTCGGTGACCATGATCACAGGGTGATGTGCCAGGATGCGGGCGAAAATCTGGCTCGTCCACTGGTCGGGCAGGGTCTCGTCCTTGGGACGATCGATGCAGGCGCGCTCAAACTCTGCCGGATCGTTGTCGGCGATGTTGTGATAGAAGCCCTCGCCACCGTGACCGTCGGCGCAACCGGCAACGTCGATAATCACGCCGCCTTCGGGAAGCGTGGCCTCGGCAGAGCACATGCCCTTTACAGCCTGGTAGATGTTCTGGTCGAGCGGGTAGCCGCCGTTGGTGGTGATGGCAATCTCGCACTCGACGGGCTCAACGCCGGCAAGGCTCTTCACGAACTCGCAGCCAGCTTCGTGCGCCTTGTGGATGTCGCCGGCAAAGGAGCCGATGACCTCGTGCTTGCCGTTAAGTACCACGTTAAGCACAAAGGCAAGGTGAGCCATCTCGGCAGCGGCAAACATGTCCTCGCTCACGTGGTTGTGGCACAGGTTGCCGGCACGCGAGTGGGAATCATTCACAAACTGACCGTTGTGGTTGTACATGATGGTCTTGTAGCTGGCGATGCCGGGCAGGACGGACTTGCGGCTGCCGGAGAAACCGGCAAAGAAGTGCGGCTCAATGAAACCCTCGGCAAGCAGCAAGTCGCATTCGGCGGCAATCTTGTTGATGATGCACTCGCCGCCAGAAGGCAGGGTGCCGATCTTTTTCATCATGCTGTCGTCAGTCGCGACGTGCATAACGATTTCCTCGTTGGCAACAATTTCCTCGCCGTACTTGTTGACGAGCTCCTCGTGCGTCGACGGACGATGCATACCCGTAGCAACCAAAATACGCACGCGAGCCTCGGGCGCAGCGGAATGGATGTGATGCAGCAGAATAGGCATCGTCACACGCGAGGGAACGGGGCGCGTATGATCGGAGCTAATGATGACGATATCCTTCTTGCCAGCACAAAGCTCCTCGAGCGAAGGCGAGCCATAAGGGTTGGCAAGCGATTCCTCTACCAGCTCTTCCTGCGATTTTGTGGTCTTAAACTCGTTTTGATGACCTTCCATCACACCCGCGAAGTTCTTATCCTCGAGCTCCAGATGCAACGTCTTGTGGTCAAACGGCAGTTCACATTCAAACAATGACGAGCGCCCTCTTCCTTTTCAACTGACACACTAGATAAACCGTTGGAAGGATACGCCGCTCACCGAAAAACACCACCGTCCACCGACTCATTAACACAACGTTCATATTTGACCCACAACAAAACGGCCGCGACCCCAAACGGGACCGCAGCCGCCTGTCAAAGACACTATAGACAGGATGATTTACGCAGCGCCGAGGCAAACATCTAGTCCGAGACGTACGCACGTAAGCCATTTTGCATAAATTCGTTAATTAATTGCATAAGATGGCGCATGGATTTCTGGCCATAACTGGGTAGTACCCTCCGGAGCGTGCATTTTTGCGAGTATTCAGCATCGCGGGATAAGATTTTGGTGCCAAAAATCTTTCAAAAGGTAGATAGTCCTCATGACTCGACCCATCTGGATAGCATGCGGCGAGAAACCAGCCATATATGATCGTCGCCAAAGCCCAATCGTCGTGCAAAAGCATCAACAAAGGCAGCGAAAGCCGGCTATGGCCTTATGCATCAATCTTTGGCTGCTGAAAACTCCGTTTTTTGCACGTCGCCCCAAGCACCACCCTCACCCAGCGGCTGATCCGCCGAAGACCGGACATCGCAGGGCCCGCCATTAGTTTACTTTTAGGCACACTCCGCAGGACGCAAGAAGCCCTCGCCGCACGAAGTGCGCAGCG
>UQKV01000002.1 GCA_900541665.1 uncultured Collinsella sp. | reverse complement strand
CATGCGAACCTCCAGTCCGGACCGCTTCACGGTCCAACTTTCTGTCCGCACCCCCCTTTAGATGCATAAACAGTCCCTATTTCACCGCAACTTAGGTGGGGTTAGTGGGTGGGGTGCCAGACGTGGAGGGCGCCGGCGAGGATGTCGACCTCGATGCGCGAGGCGACGATGGGCTCGCCGTCGGCCTGGATGGGATAGTCGGGCTCCTCAAAGGTGAGCTCGACATGGCGGCAGCGGCGCATGCGAACCGGTGGCAGCTTGGTATGGTGGCCATCTTTGGCCGAAAGGAACATGGGAAGCGCGACCGCGCGCGGAACGGGGCCGCAGGCGTAGCAGACGTCGAATATACCGTCACAGGGGTCGGCGTCGGGACAGATACGATAGCCCGAGCCGTAGGTAGGACCCAGCTGAATCGCCATGATGATCGCCCTCACGCGCTCGGCGGGCGCTCCGTCAAAGCTGACTGTCATGGGGTAGTTGCGATAGCGTAGGCCAAACTGCTCAAGTCCCGAGAGGGTGTAGAGCGGCGCGCCCGTCAAGCCGGTCTTTTTGCGCAGCTCGGTGGTGCCAAGGCCGATGGCGGCATCGATACCGACCGAAAGCGTCTGGTCGTAGTACTCGACGATCGCCTCGCCGCTGCCGCTTGCGGGGTTCCATGAGCGAATGCGCCCGATGTCCTGACGCTGCAGCTCGCAGGCGAGCAGCGCGCCAAAATCCTTGCCGGAGAAATCGTCGATGCCGAGTGTTTGGGCAAAATCGTTGCCGGAGCCCACAGGTAGGATGGCAAGAGCGGGGCGGGCGTCCTCCTTTTGCGTCATAAGCCCGTTGACGACTTCGTGGATCACGCCGTCGCCGCCGAGTGCGATAACGGTGCGATAGCCCGTTGCCTGGGCGGCTAGCTCCTTGGCGTGTCCCATGCGCTCGGTCAGCACCAGGTCAAACTGGGATGTGCGTGCAGTCATGTCCAAAAAGCGTTGCAGGCGCTCGGCAACCTCGTGCGCGGCGCCCGACTGGGCGGCTGGGTTGGCGATGATGAGCGTGCGACCAAAATCAGTTGCGTGCATGGGGCGACTCCCGGCGTGTGACATGACAGTGCGGTCGCGCTCAGGTCGAATTGCCCCCGATTGTGGCTGCACGGCGATTATTACATCTACTCTATCAGGTCGTTGTGGCGCTCGATAGCATCCGCTACCGTACCGCCCTCATCCACAATAAGCGAACGGCGCTTGGGCGAGATGATGCGCTGGGCGGGGTACACGCCGCGGTGCCCGCCGGTTAGGTAGCTGATAAAGGCCACGATGACAAAGAACCCGGCGGCCGTGCCGTGGAACAGGTCGATGGCCATCATACAGGTGGTGATGGGTACGTTGAGGCCGGCGCAGAACACGCCGAGCATGCCGAGAGCCGCCAGAAAACTGGGGTCGAGCCCGGTAAGGCAACCGATCCAGCCACCGAGTGCCGCACCGATGCCAAACAGGGGCGTGACCTCGCCGCCTTGGAAGCCAGCGCCCAGGGTAAGCGCTGTGACGACCAACTTGATGGCTGCGTCCGCCAGGGTGGTGTTGCCCGCAAATCCGGCGCCGGAAAGCCACGTGGAAAGGCCGGCGTAGTCCCAGGCGTCGAGGAGGGCATAGGCGGCCAAAACCACGAGTGCTCCTATAAGTGCGCGAACGAGGTAATTGGTGATAAAGCGACCGTACAGGCTCTTGACGGTTCGAACCGACCAGGCAAAGAGGCGTGCCGTCAGACCGAAGATAATGGCGCTGATAACAACGATGACGACCGTTTTGGGCGTCATGGCGGGAACGCTGGCGATGACATTTGCTTCGTACTCGGTACCCAGGGCGAGTGATGTAAAGTAGCCGGTAAACGAGGCGACCAGGCAGTAGATGCCCGCGGTGTAGTCGATCTTGCCGATAAAGCACATCTCCATGCCAAAGAAAGCCCCGGCAAGGGGCGAGCCGAATACGGCGCCAAAGGCCGACGAGATGCCGGCGAGCATGAGGTCGTGGTGGTCATGCTTTTTGAGGTGGGCGAGGCTCGAGATGTTGCTGGCGATGGTGCCTCCAATCTGCACCGCAGCTCCCTCGCGACCGGCCGATCCGCCCGTGAGGTGCGTGAGCGTGGAGCATACGAAGGTGAGGACGGCCATGCGCATATGGATGAGGCGTGTGCCCAGAGCGGAGTCGATGACCAGGTTGTTGCCACGCTTGGCGGCAAGACCGTGGTTTTTGTACACCCATGCGGTGGCAACGCCCACAACGGGAAGCAAGGCGTAGACCCACACATGGTGCTCGCGATAGTCGGTCGCGATATTCAACGAGGCCAAAAACGCCCAAGCGGCAACGCCCATGGCAAGCGAGACGATGACGACGAGTACGAGCAACTTGGCGCTCGCGAGTAGGTTGCGGGCGTTGCGGCGCGTGTCGGCAGCCAAGAGATGCTCGGAGCGGGTAAGTTGATGCCTGCCTGCCGTGATGACGTCGTTCAGGGAGAAAAAGCCGCCGTCGTCGAGCGGCTGGGGATGGTCTTGCGCCTCGTTTGCGCTTTCGGGTTTGTCGTTATGAGTCATACGTTCCTCTTTTAGGTTGCAACGCAAGCATTATAAAACGCGGTAAACGCGACGAGCCGGTGGGTTGGTTTCGATTCTGTTTCGTGGCTTGCGGCCGACAGGTGTATTTGCGGGTACAGGCCAAGTCGCGGTCGTGCGTCGGGGGATTATACTGAGACAAGCATAAAGAATCGGCGCCCCTGTTGTGCGCCGTGGCATTAAGAGGTGCATATGGCAGAGAAACTCATTCCGCTGGAGGACGCGCAGTCGATTGTTCTGTCGCACGTTGCTCCGACGGATCTCATCGAGATTCCCGTGTGGCAGGCGGCTGGTTTTCCCTTGGCCGAGGACGCGGTGGCCGATATCGACATCTCGCCGTTTGCCAACAGCGCTATGGACGGATATGCCGTGCGCTCGACGGACTTGGCGCAGGCGTCTGGTGAGGCGCCGGTGACGCTCGACGTTATCGGACACGAGGCTGCGGGCCATGTGTTTGAGGGCGCTCTTGGCCCGGGCGAGACAGTCCGCATCATGACGGGCGCGCCGGTACCCGAAGGTGCCGATGCCGTGGTGAAATACGAGATCGTCGATGTACTCGACGGTGACGGCAACGAGGGCTCGCGTGTGAGGTTCTCGGCGCCGGCCAAGGTGGGGGAGAACGTTCGCTCTGCCGCCGAGGAGGCCCATGCCGGCGACGTCGTAATGCGCGCCGGTGAGGTTGTGGCTCCGGCCGGCGCCGGCCTGCTGGCAAGCGCCGGTTACGCGAGCGTGAAGGTCCATGCCGCTCCTCGCGTGGGCATTATCTCGCTGGGCACGGAGCTGGTCGCGCCGGGTGAGCTGCCGGCGCGCGGGCAGATTCGCGACTCCAACTCGTCGGCGTTGATGGCCGAAGCGCTCGATGCCGGCGCCGAGCCCGTGTTCTACGGCATTGCGCCCGATGATGAGCAGGCGATTGCCGAGCTGGTGCATCGCGCCGTGCAGGAGTGCGATTTTGTCATTACGAGCGGTGGTGCCTCGGCGGGCGATTACGATTTCGTGACGGCGCTCGTCCGGCGCGAGGGCGAGGTGCTGTTTGACCGCATCTCGATGCGTCCGGGCAAGGCCATCACGTTTGGCTTGCTCGGGGGTAAGCCCTACCTGGGACTTTCAGGCAATCCGGCCGCGGCGTATGTGGGCTTTGAGATGCTCGCCCGCCCGGCGATTCGCAAGATGCGCGGCTTTGCCGAGGGTGCGCGTCCCGTGCAGCAGGCGACGCTCACACACGACGTGAAAAAGCGACAACATCGCCGCTTCTTCGATCGCGCCACGGTTTCGCGCGACCCCGAGACCGGTGAGCTGTTGGTGACCGAGGCCAAGACGCAGAATTCGGCGCTGCTCGGCACGATGCAGCGGGCCAACTGCCTGCTGCGTATTGACGAAGGACCGTGCGACCTCAAGGCGGGCGACGTCGTGGATGTCGTGCGTGTCGACCTGCCCGAGGGAACGGTGTTGTAGGAGGAAGACTATGGAGTTGAAGATATCGATCGTGACGTGCTCGGACACGCGCGATCTTGCGCAGGACGAGGCCGGAGCCGCACTCGAGGAGCTTATCGAAGCGCAGGGCTGGACGGTCGCCTCACATGTGGTCGTGCGCGACGACGTCAGCGAGATTGGTGATGCCATTGTGGAAGCCGCCGATGAGTGCCACGCCAATGTCGTGCTCACCTGCGGCGGCACGGGGCTTTCGATGCGCGATGTGACGCCCGAGGCGACGCGTGCCGTCTGCGACCGCGATGTGCCGGGTATTGCAGAGGCGATTCGCGCGTACTCGATGACCAAGACGCGCCGCGCCATGCTCTCGCGCGCTATTTGCATGCAACGAGGTCATACACTTGTCGTAAACTTTCCCGGTTCTACGAAGGCCGCCCGCGAAAGCTGGGAGGCCATAGCAGACCAGCTGGAGCATGCGGCTCAGATGACAGCGGGCGGCGGACATACCAATTAAGCGGTTTACCTGCGGTGGGGCGACCTTATCGGTCGCTCCGCTTTTGTTTTCCGCCGAATCGACGCCGAGGTGTACGGTAACTCGAAACTATATTCTCAGCGAGAATAATTTCTCACTAACATTATTCGCGCAAAAGTATAATCTGATTGCAGATTAAAGCCCGCGGTGGGGTACCCGGGCACAAGGTCCGAAAGGGTTGAATATGTTCGATATGGTTTCTCGCCGCGGATTCGTCTCGCTTTCTGCTGTCGCCGCTGCCGGCCTTGGTCTTGCTGGCTGCTCGGGCAGCAAGACGTCCGAGCCGGCCGGATCCGATGCCGGCTCCGCCAAGTCTTCCTCTAAGAAGAAGGCTGTCGAGCTGCAGGTCTTTGCCGCCAACTCGCTCGAGAAGGCCCTGCCCGAGGTTCAGGAGCTCTACACCGAGCAGACCGGCACTACGTTTGCCGACACGCAGTTTAAGGCGTCTGGCGACCTTGTCGAGCAGATGCGCGCCGGTGCCGCCGTCGACGTGCTCATCACGGCCTCCAAGGGCACCATGGACGACGCCGAGGCCGCCGAGCTCGTCGACGTCGATACGCGTGAGGACATGTTCGTCAACGACCTTGTGATCATTCGCGCCGAGGGCTCCGACACCAAGGTCGAGGCCATCGCCGACGTCGCGAATCTGGACGGCAAGATCGCCATTGGCGACGCCAAGACCGTTCCCGCCGGCAAGTACGCCAACCAGGCGCTGGCTTCTGTGGGCCTCTACACCGGCACCGAGGGCGACGACGGCGAGTATGCCCCCGAGATCGCCGACAAGGTCGCTCTGGCCGATAAGGTCGGCACCGCTGCGTCTTACGTCTCTACGGGCGACTGCGTAGCCGGTTTTGTCTACAGCTCCGATATCTTCCGCTACGACGGCATCGAGGAGGCCTTCGTGTGCCCCGAGGATTCGCACAAGCCCATCGTGTACCCGGGTGCCGTTGCCGAGGGCTCCGAGCACGCCGACGAAGCCAAGGCGTTCATCGACTTCTGCCTGTCCAACAAGAAGGCTCAGAAGATTTGGGCCAAGTACGGCTTTGAGCTTTCCGCGTAGTGCGGCTTGGCGCGATAATTCCATCGTTTTGTGTTTCACTCCGTCCTTGTATTCGCTTGGAGCTTTTCGTGCTAAATAGATTCCGCATGCTTGTCGCCTGTGCTTTGACCTTCGCGCTTTGCTGGGTGCCGGGATTTGCGTTTGCTGGGAACGCTGAGGACGGGGCCCAGGTTGCTGCGACCGCTCATGGGCTTTCCTATGGGATCGAGGGTTTTGAGCGGTTGGCCAAGGGGACCGCTCGTGACATGGAGGGCCAGCCTGAGGGCTACCGGTTTCCCGTTGACGAGGACGTGGACCTTGTAGTGGTGCCCGCTGCCGATCGCGTTGTGGTGTGGATATCGCCCAAGGCGGTCGAGAAGTATGGATTGGATCCGCAGGATATCGAGTGCGTATCGGGTCTCAAGGCCCTCGTCTGTAAGCTCGACAGCGCAAACTGCATGGGAGGTGCGCAGCTAGGGGACGTGGATCTTCCTTGGTATGTCACGGCGGAAACAACGTTTGATGCTGGCGGGTATACCTATGGCTTTGACGAGCGCGGTGCGGATGGGGACCGCTATGTGGTGATTGCATCAGCCTCGGGTGATGCCAAGGGCGGCGCGCGTTGGCTTGATAGCGCTCAAATGGTTGAAGCATCGTCTGTCGTGTTGCGGGATGAGCAGGGGCCCTTGACCTTTCTGGCCTCCTTTTTGGGCGACATCGACTATCGCCCGTTTTGGGTGTCCATCAAAACGGGCGGCCTTGCCCTGCTGATCTCCTTCGCGCTGGGCCTGTTCGCCGCGTGGAAGACTATGGGTACCTCGAGTCGCATCAAGGGCCTGCTCGATTCGGTCTTTACGATTCCTATGGTGCTGCCGCCCACGGTCTGCGGCTTTTTGCTGCTTATGCTGTTTGGCCGCTCGACCGGGGTGGGCCAGTGGCTCATCGCGCACGGCATCTCGATCGTCTTTACCTGGCCCGCGGCGGTCATTTCGGCCGTCGTCGTGTCGTTTCCGCTGGTCTACCGCACGGCGCTCGGAGCCTTCGAGAGCCTCGACACGCAGATGCTCGATGCGGCGCGAACCTTGGGATGGTCCGAACGTCGCATCTTCACCAAGCTTATGATGCCGCTCGGCTGGTCCTCGATTGCTGCCGGCACGGTGCTCGCCTTCGCTCGCGCGATGGGCGAGTTTGGCTGCACGCTGTTCTTTGCGGGCAACTATGCCGGCATTACGCAGACCATTCCCATTGCGATTTACTTTGAGTGGATGGGCGGCAATACGTCGGTGGCCCTCTTTTGGGTCGTGGTCGTAATTGCGTTCAGCTTCCTGGTCATCCTATTCATCAATATGTACACGGCGCATTCGCAAAAGTATCGCGAGCGCGGCCTGTCCCGCGCGGAGCGCAAGCAGGCCAAGCAGTTGGGCGGCCAGGCCGATTCGCTCGACCCGGTCGGCGGCGATGCGCTGCGTATCGATCGCGAGGCGTTGGCCGAGCTTATGCGCGATGACACGGTCGCAAAGGGAGGTCGATAGGCCATGTCGCTCGTTCTGGATATAAAAAAGCACTATCCCGGGTTTATGCTCGACATGCAGCTTGAGGCCGGCGAGGAGCGCGTGGCGTTGCTCGGCGCCTCGGGTTGCGGTAAGAGCTGTACGCTGCGCTGCATCGCCGGCGTGGAGACGCCCGACGAGGGCAAGATCGTTGTCAACGGCGTGACATTTTTTGACTCGGCCGCGGGCATTAACCTGTCGCCCCAGGAGCGAAAATGCGCCCTGCTGTTCCAAAACTATCAGCTGTTTCCCAACATGACGGTGGCCGATAACGTATGTGCCGGTGTAAAGGACGCGGGCGACGCCGCCGCGCGCAAAAGGCTGGCCGAGCGCTATTTGAGCATTTTCGGTCTTGCCGATTTTGCCGACCGCTTTCCCGCGCGACTCTCGGGCGGTCAGCAGCAACGCGTGGCGCTTGCGCGCATGGTGGCGGCGCATCCGGGCATTTTTATGTTCGACGAGCCCATGAGCGCGCTCGATGCGTATCTCAAGAGCGCGCTTGAGCAAAACATGCTCGACCTGTTCGATGTATGCAACCGCACCGTGCTCTACGTGAGCCACGACATCGACGAAGCGTGCCGTCTGTGCGAGCGCATCTGCGTGATGCACAACGGGCATGTTGAGGAGATCGGCTCCATCGAGGACGTGGTTCGCCGCCCGCAGACGCTGGCGGCGCTGCGCCTGACGGGCTGCAAGAACACGAGCCGCGCGCGCAAGATCGGCGACGAAGAAGTTGAGGCCCTCGACTGGGGCATGACCTTTAACGTGGGTCGCGAGGTTTCCGATACTGTGGCGTTCCTGGGCATTCGCGCAAGCTACTTCCATGTTGACAATCGCGCGGAGCGGGGCCGTAACAGCTACGATTTGCACGTGGCCCGTGTGAGCGATTCACGCTTTGAGCGGCTGGTGCTGCTGGACGTGCCGCGCGGCGATGCGCCCACGCGTCTGCAGTGGAAGGTCAACAAGGTGGGCGTGCCTGTCGACGAGCTGCCGCAAGCAGGCGAGACGCTGCGCATGCATTTTGATGCCAGCAGGATCCATTTGGTTTGTCGATAGCGCCGGGTAATGCCGTTGGGGATATAAGCCTCGGCGGCTTTGTCTTGCCGCTTGCCGAATGAGGAATGACAAACTCTTATCAATCAAGATAATAATTTATTAAACGACGGCACACGAGGCTGTCGTACGAATGTCAACGGTGTTCGTCTGGACGATGACCGCTGATATAGTTGACCTTGACTGGTTAAGGAGGGTGCGTACATGCCGCAGACGACATACATTCGCCGCGTTGCCGCGCGCGCCCTGTATATGGCTCGGAGTCGCATATGAGCAGGTATGTTCACGGCTCCGGGAGAGACGACGCACAACTAAATAATCGACCGCAAAGCAGGTTCCCTAAAATTCCGGGTTTGAGCACGGCCGGGCAATCGCCGTCCGTCGTGCATCGATACCGCTGTTATCCATTTTTGGTTCGAGAGGGGAACCGTCATGGCTGAAGAATTCGATTTTCATCCGATGTGGGAGAGCCTCGGCATGAATCTTGCCGATCACGACATGCTGCTGGGCGCCGTGGGCCAGATGTACGGCGACATGTTCCTGACGCAGAACAATCGCCCCAAGTCCACGTCCTACCTGGACTTTGTGGCCACCAACATCCACAGCGGCCGTATTAAGGAGATGCTCGACAAGAAGGAGGCCGGCGAGGCCACCAAGATCGTCGGTTCGTTCTGCGTGTACGTGCCCGAGGAGATCGTACTTGCCTGTGACGGTATTCCCGTGGGCCTGTGCTCGGGTGCCGATTGGGCAACCGATAAGGTCGAGGAGCACCTGCCGCGCAACACCTGTCCGCTTATCAAGAGCTTTGCCGGCTTTAAGCTGGGCGAGGTCTGCCCCTACATTGAGTCGAGCGACCTGGTGGTGGGCGAGAACACCTGCGATGGCAAGAAGAAGGCCTACGAGTTCTTTGCCACGCAAAAGAACATGTACGTCATGGATATTCCCAACGTGCACGACGAGTCGACGCTCGTGACCTGGAAGGGCGAGGTCAAGAAGCTCGCCGCCAAGATCGAGGAAGAGTGTGGCGTCAAGATTACGCCCGAGCGTCTGAAGGCCGCCATCCACGCCGTCAATGAGAAGCGTCGCGCCCTGCAGCGCCTCGCTGCCACGCGCGCTGCCGACCCGGCACCCATCAGCGGTCTCGACAGCCTGCTGACCGTTCAGGCTGCCTTTATGGACGACACGCCGCGTCTGACCGGAGCCATCAACGATATGGCGGCTGAGTGCGAGCAGCGTGTCGAGGCCGGCGAGGGCGTGGTGCCCAAGGGGACCAAGCGCATCCTGTACACCGGCACGCCCATGGCCGTGCCCAACTGGAAGCTGTTCAACCTCATCGAGAAGGCCGGCGGCGTTGTGGTCGGCGAGGAGTCCTGCACGGGCTCGCGCTACTACAAGGACCTGGTCGACGAGTCCGGCGAGACGGTCGACGAGATGCTCGACGCCATCGCCGAGCGCTACTTCAAGATCAACTGCGCTGTCTTTACGCCCAACGATCAGCGTATGAAGGACATTGTCCAGATGGCCAAGGACCTGCATGCCGATGGCATCGTCGACGTGGCCCTGCAGTTCTGCACGCTCTACGAGATGGAGTCCTTCGCCGTGGAGAAGGCCGCCGAGGAGGCAGGCATTCCGTTTATGCACATCACGACCGACTACGCCGGTGAGGACGCCGGTCAGCTCCAGACCCGCATCGAGGCCTTCCTCGAGACGATTTAGCCGCACCTGCGCTAAGCTGTGCCGCCGGGTGTTCCTATCCGCGCGATAGGGATTTCTCTGCTGCCATGCCGGTCGGTGTCCGGATGCACCGCAGGGCGCCGATCGGCTTCGCATAACTGCCGGGGTGGGGATTTTCGCCGTCCCGGCAGATTCTGTCCGTTTGTTCAGACACGAAAGGAACTCAATGAACAACGACCTTTTCAAGGCGGGCGTTTCCCGTCGCGGTTTTCTGACCGGCTCCGCTGCCCTGTGCGCCATGGCGGGCCTCGGCCTCACCGGCTGCGGCGGTTCGGGCGCCGAGAGCGGTAGCGCCGCTGCCTCCGGCCAGGATGTGGAGTATCGCGACGGGCTGCAGATCGCGCTCCCGGCGAGCCCGGACGGTCTCGATCCGCACACCACGTCGTCGCTTGTGACCGTGGACATCATCTGCAACGTCGTCGAGCCGCTCTTTGGCCAAGATAGCGACTACGAGCCCCGGCCCGTGCTGGCCAAGGGCTATGAGGTCTCCGATGACGGCCTGACCTACACCATCAAGCTGCGCGAGGGCGTCACCTTCCACAACGGCAAGGAATTTGGCTCCGAGGACGTCGTGGCCTCGATGAATCACTGGCTCACCGTCAACGACCGCGCCACGAGCCTGCTGCCCGGCGCCACCTTCGCCGCCTCGGGCGACCACGAGGTCACCTGCACGCTGACCGAGCCCGCCACCGACTTTCTGATTATTCTGAGCAGCCACTCCCAGTATCCGGGCATCTTCCCCTCCGAGGTCATCGAGGCCGCGGGCGATACCGGTGTGACCGAGTACGTGGGTACCGGTGCCTACAAGTTTGTGGAGTGGAAACAGGACCAGTACGTCCATCTCACCCGCTACGAGGGCTATGTCGCCGCCGACGGCAAGGCTTCGGGCTACACCGGCAAGGTCTCCGCGCCCACCAAGGACATCTACTATCAGTTCGTGACCGAGGCCTCCACGCGCGTGAGCGGGTTTGAGACCGGCGAGTACGATATCGCTGGCGAGATTCCCACCGAGAACTACCACGACTTCGACGGCAACGACGACGTCAAGCTCTACACCCATAACGCCGGCGTTCTGACCGCCTTCCTCAACATGAACGAGGGCATCTTCGCCGACGAGGAGATCCGCAAGTGCGCCCTCATGGCTATCGACTGCGAGGCGGCCGCTCTTGCCGCCTATGGCGAGAAGGAGCTCTTCAATATCGATCCCAACCTTGGCAACCCCGAGAACACTCAGTGGGCGACCGACGCGGGCAAGAAGTACTTCAACCAGGCCGACGCCAAGGCCGCCAAGAAGGCCCTGGCCAAGACCTCCTATGCCGGTGAGACGGTCAAGCTGCTGACCACCCCTGACTACAAGGATATGTACAACGCCACCGTCGCGCTGCAGGAGCAGCTCGAGAAGGCCGGCTTCACCGCCGAGGTCGACAGCTACGAGTTCGCGACCTTCATGGACATCCGCTCCAGCAAGCCCGAGCAGTGGGACCTCTTTGTGGCCTCCACCAACTACAAGCCCATCCCGGCCCAGTCCCTCTCGGTTTCCAAGGCCTTCTATGGCCTGTCCGACGAGAAGGCGCTCAAGCTCGTGGCCGAGACCCGCACCGCCAAGGACACCGACGCCGCGGCCAAGAAGTGGGCCGAGGCTCAGGAGCGCCTCTATGAGATCGCCGTCATCGAGCCGCTTTGTCACTACGCTTCCATCACGGGCACCCAGGCAGACGTCGAGGACGTCGAGGTGCTCGACGGCGCCATCATCTGGAACGCCAAGCGTCCGGAGTAATGCAATAGATGGCGTGGCGGCTGGAGGGGTCTGGTCCCCTGTGGCCGCCACGCCCTGTCCACGTTCAGAGGGGAAATAGACGCCTCGCATGTTGAAGTACACGCTCAAACGTATAGGCGCGATGGTTCCGGTGATGCTCATCATCTCGGTCGTCGTGTTTTTGATTATCTATCTCACACCGGGTGACCCGGCCTCTTCGATGCTCGGCATGGAGGCTACGGCCGACCAGATCGAGCGCGTCAACGATAGCCTGGGACTCAACGAGCCGCTGCCGCAGCGCTACGTTGAGTGGATGGGCGGCGTGCTTACCGGCGACCTGGGCGATTCGTATTTTATGCGCCAGCCCGTCACGCAGGCGATTGCCGAGCACTTTGGCCCCACGCTATCGCTCGCACTTCTGGCACAGCTCATCGCGCTGTTGATTGCACTGCCCTGCGGCGTCGTCGCTGCCCTCAAACATGGGTCGCGCACCGACGCGGTCTTGCGTGTCGTTGCTCTTTTGGGCGTGGCGATACCCGGCTTTTTGATGGCGCTCATGCTTATGTGGCTGTTTGCCGTCACGTTGCGTGTGCTCCCGGTGGCCGGCTATGCGCCGCTATCGAAGGGCTGGTTCAGCCATTTACGCTATCTTGCGTTGCCGGCCATATCGCTTGGATGCGTTCAGGCCGCGCTGCTCATGCGCATGACCCGTTCGAGCGTTATCGAGGCCATGCAGCTTGACTGCGTCAAGACGGCGCGTGCCAAGGGCGTCTCCGAGGTTCGCGTGGTGCTGGCCCATGCCCTGCGCAACGCGGCGCTGCCGATTCTCACCTCGGTCGGCTATTCTTTTGGCGCCCTGATTACGGGTGCCGTGGTGACTGAGGCCATTTTTAACATCCCCGGTTTGGGCCAGCTGGTCACGAGCTCTATCGAGCGTCGCGACTATCCGGTGATTCAGGGCGTGCTGCTGGTCATCGCCTTGTTGAATTCGGTGATCAATCTGGTCGTCGACCTTGCCTACGGCGCTTTTGACCCGCGCGCTCGCAAATGGGGCGATGCATGATGGCAAACTTTAAGAAGGCTCTTGCCAACAAGGGGTTTGTGGTCGGCGGCTGCATTTTCCTGGCGATTGCGCTGATCGCGCTCGTCGGTCCGCTGGTGTGGACGGTTGATCCCAATGCGCAGGAGATGACGTTGCGACTTTCGGCACCTTCGCCTACGCATCCCTTTGGCTGCGATGACTTTGGCCGCGACCTGCTTGCCCGCGTCATCGCGGGCGCGCGCGTGTCGCTTGGCGTCGGCATTGCCGTCATGCTCGCGACGAGTGCGCTCGGCTTGGTGATCGGCGCCTATGCGTGCTACAACGAGAGGCTCGATCATATTCTCATGCGCATCTGCGACGGCCTTATGTCCATTCCGGGCGTGCTTTTGGCTATCGCACTCATGGCCATGATGGGTGCCTCGGTCTGGAACGTCATCATCGCGCTCTCCATCGTCTATACGCCCAGCATGGCGCGCATCGTGCGCTCGCGTGCGATGGTGGTCAAGGAGGAACCCTTTGTGGAGGCCCTGCGCGTACAGGGTGCCTCGACCGCGCGCATCGTATGGCTGCATATCGTGCCCAACGTTATGGCGCCCTTCCTGGTGCAGGCGACCTTCGTCTTTGCCGAGGCCGTGCTCTCGGAGGCCGCCCTCTCGTTTCTGGGCCTGGGTATCAAGGCGCCCGACGCCAGCTGGGGAAACATCCTTCAGGCGGGCAAGAACGTGATGCGCAAAGCCTGGTGGATGATTTTCTTCCCGGCAGCGGCCATCATCGCAAGCGTGCTTTCGCTCAATCTGGCCGGCGACGGCCTGCGCGACGCCCTCGACCCCAAGACCAAGGAGGACTAGCCCATGGCTCAGCATCTTTTGGACGTGCGCGACCTCTGCATCTCGTTTGTGGGCCGCGATGGCAACGCGCTGGAAGCCGTTAACAAACTCAACCTACATATCGATGGCGGCGAGATCGTTGGTGTTGTCGGCGAGTCCGGCTGCGGTAAGTCGGTGTTTGCCCAGAGTGTCATGCGCCTATTGGAGCATGAACAGAAGATGGCCTATGAGGGCCAGATTGTGTTTGATGGCGAGGATCTGCTGGCGCGTCCGCTCAAGACAATGCGCAAGGTGCGCGGCTGCGACATCGCCATGATTTTCCAGGACCCTTTGAGCTCGCTTAACCCCGTCATGACGGTCGGGGCCCAGGTCGTCGAGGCCGTGCGGGCCCACCGTAAGGTGAGCCGACGCGAAGCCCGCAACGAGGCTCTATCGCTGTTGGAGCGTGTGGGAATTCGAGATGCCGCGGCCCGCTTCGACATGTATCCGAGCGATTTTAGCGGCGGTATGCGCCAGCGCGTGATGATTGCCATGGCGCTTGCCGGTCATCCGCGACTGCTGATTGCCGATGAGCCCACCACGGCACTCGACACGACGACTCAAAAACAGATTTTGGATCTTCTGCGCGACCTCAACAGTTCCGAGGGCATGGCGGTGCTTTTTATCAGCCATGATTTGGGTGTCGTCACGAGCATCTGCTCGCGCGTGCACGTCATGTATCTGGGCCAAATCGTAGAAGAGATCGACGCCTGCGGCCTTATGGAGCGTCCGAGCCACCCGTATGCCCAGGGGCTCATCGCGAGCATTCCGCCGCTCGAAGGCGAGCGTGTTGACACGCTGGCGGATATTCCGGGCACAGTGCCGCCGCTTACGGCAATACCTTGTGGATGCCGCTTTGCGCCTCGTTGCGCCCGGGCGGACGAGCGTTGCCGCGCGCAGGAGCCTCCGCTGTTTGCCGTGAATGCGTGCGACCGGTCTAAATGCTGGCTTGTCGAGAAAGGGGAGTGCCATGGCTGTTGATAGCGAAGCCCTGCTTAGGGTCTCACATCTGACTAAAACGTATCCCATGTCGGGCTCAGGTTTTAAGCGTCAGGCCTTTGCCGCCGTGGACGATCTGTCGTTTGAGATCGCACCGGGCGAGGTCTATGGCCTGGTTGGCGAATCCGGATCGGGCAAGTCGACGACTGGACGCCTGATCTGTGGTCTCGAGCGTGCAGATTCCGGCTCGATTGTCTATCGCGGGCACGACCTCGCCACGATGTCGGAGCGCGAACGCAAGCCGTTTCGCCGCGAAATCCAGCTGGTATTCCAGGATAGCTCTGCGGCTTTTGACCCACGTAACCGTGTCGGCCGCATTTTGGAGGAGCCGCTGATTATCGCCGGCGTGCGCGATGCGGATGAGCGCCATGGGCGCGCGCTCTCGGCTCTAGCCTCGGTCGGTCTTCTGGCAGAGTATTATGACCGCTATCCGCACGACCTTTCGGGGGGACAGCGTCAGCGACTCAATCTGGCACGGGCGCTTATTTGCGAGCCGCGCCTTGTGGTATGCGACGAGCCGGTCTCGGCGCTTGACGTGTCCGTTCAGGCCCAAGTGCTCAACTTGCTTCGCGACCTGCAACGCACGACGGGCGTGGCGCTGCTGTTTATCACGCATGATATGCGTGTGGTTCGGCATATGTCCGACCGGATTGGCGTTCTCTACCACGGTCGTCTTGTCGAGGAAGGCGCGGCCGAGAACGTGATCGCACACCCGAGCGATCCGTATACGCAGGAGCTTATCGACGCCATTCCCTAGAGGATGCTTCCTTTTGGGTATGGCGTGGGTTTGTTGTTTAATTGTCGGTATATCGGTGCAAGAGAGGGGAACTACTATGGCCGATATCGAGGAACAGCCGTTGCCGCGCACGTTTGAGGAGTTCAACGAGCAGCGCAAGGCGGCGTTTATTCGCGTTAAGGATTATAAGCAGGCGGGTAATCGTCTGGTCGGCTTTTTGTGCAGCTATACGCCGCTCGAGATTATCGATGCCGCGGGGGCTGCGAGCGTGGCGCTGTGCGGCACGTCCGATGAGGTGATTCCCAAGGCCGAGAAGGTGCTGCCAGCAAACCTCTGCCCGCTCATCAAGTCGACGTATGGTTTTGCCTATTCGCAAAAGTGCCCGTTTACGTACTTTAGCGACATGATCATCGGCGAGACCACCTGCGACGGCAAGAAGAAGATGTACGAGCTACTCAACGAGCTTAAGCGCACGCACATTCTGCATCTTCCGCAGGGTCGCGACCGCGCCTACGAGCGCGAGGGCTGGTACGAGGAGTGCCGCCTGCTCAAGGAGGAACTCGAGGGCTTCTACGGCATTACGATTACTGATGACGACCTGCGCGCCGCCGTCCGTCGTCGCAACCGCCTGCGTGCTGCCCAGCTCGAGATGTTTGCGCTGCAGGCCAACCAGCCGGCGGCCATGAGCGGCGTCGACCTGATGAGCACTATGTTTGCCGGTACGTTCAGCTTTGATATCGAGGCCTATACGCTGCAGCTTGAGCAAAAGGTCGCCAAGCTGCGTGAGACCTACGAGGCTGGAGAGCGCCCGGTCGCGGCGGATGCCAAGCGCATTCTGATTACCGGCTGCCCGGTGGGTGGCGTGATCAACAAGATTGGCCGCACCATCGAGTCCAACGGCGGCGTGGTCGTGTGCATGGACGACTGCTCGGGCGAGCGTACGGCCGCCATGATGATCGACCCGGAGGCTCCCGATATCCTGCGCGCCATCGCCGACCGATACCTGGACATCAACTGCTCGGTCATGACGCCCAACGACGGTCGTATGGAAAATACACTGGCCATGTGCGAGAAGTATCACGTCGATGGCGTGGTCGAAAACGTGCTCCAGGCCTGCCACACCTTTAATGTGGAGAGTGCGCGCATGCAGGAGGCTGTCGAGGGTGCGGGTATTCCGTATATGAAGATCGAGACCGACTACAGCAACGGCGACATGGGCCAGATCGAGACGCGCATCGCCGCCTTTATTGAGACCCTGTAGGACGAACGCGGCAAGGGGGCAGCCGCTTTGCTGCATAGAAGGAGGATGCTGTGGTTGGCATTGGTATCGACATAGGCTCGACGGCCGCGAAGGCTGCGGTGGTGGAGACGGATGGCGCCATTGCGTGGACCTGCGTCATGCCGACGGGATATTCGTCGGTCGATGCGGCCGAGCGTCTGCGCGGCGAGCTTGCCGCGGCTGGCTATGACGTGGCTGCCGACGACGTGCGCGTGATCGCGACTGGCTACGGCCGTGTCGCCGTGCCCTATGCGCACAAGGTCGTGACCGAGATCACCTGCCACGGTACCGGTGCCGTACGTCTGTTTGGCGACCACGGCACCGTGATCGATGTGGGTGGTCAGGACACCAAGGTCATTCAGCTTAAAAGTGGCCGCGTGGCCAAGTTTGCCATGAACGACAAGTGCGCCGCCGGCACGGGGCGCTTTTTGGAGATCATGGCCGACCGCCTAGGTATTTCCCAGCAGCAGATGGCCGACCTGGCGCGTTCCGGCGAGCCTACCAAGATCAGCAGCATGTGCACGGTGTTTGCCGAAAGCGAGGTCATCAGCCTGATCGGTCGCGGTGAGCCGCGCGAGAACATTGCGCGTGGCGTGATCGACAGCGTGGTCTCGCGCGTGGCGACCATGGCCGGGCAGGCCGCGGGCGCCCCGTACTACCTGACCGGTGGCCTGTGCGAGAACGCCTTCGTGGTGGAGCGGTTGGGCGAGCTACTGGGGTCGCCGGTGACCACCTCGCCCCAGGCTCGCTTTGCCGGAGCGATCGGCGCGGCTGTCCGCGCCGCCGCCTTGGCCTAGGGGTGTACCGCGACATGCGCATCCTCAATATCTCGGCACAAAAACCAGATAGCACCGGCAGCGGCACCTACCTTGCCGCGCTCGTGCGCGAGCAGATCGAGACGGGGCATCGCGCCGCCGTGCTTTGCGGCGCGGCGCCGGGTGATGCCCAAGGCGAACTGGACCGGCGTGCTGTCGTGTTTGCCGTACCGTTCGAGTCGCCCGAGCTGCCGTTCCCCATCTGCGGTATGTCCGATGTCATGCCCTATCCTTCCACGCGCTATCGTGACCTGACGCCTTCGATGCTCAAGGCATTTGAGCGGGCATTTGCTGCTGCAATCGATCGGGCGGTGGCTGAGTTTCGGCCCGATCTGGTGCTCTGCCATCACCTGTATCTGGTGACCGCATTGGTGCGCGAGCGCGTCCGGGGCGTGCCGGTTGTTGCCGTGTGCCATTCGACCGACCTGCGCCAGCTGCGTTCGCATGCGCTTGAGCGCGATCGCATCGTAAGTGCGGTTCGTCGGCTCGATGCCGTCTTTGCGCTCCATGCTGAGCAGGCTGAGCAGATTGGCCTGGTGTGCGGCGTCGATGCCGATCGCATCCACGTGATTGGGACGGGCTACGACCATCGCGTCTTCAGCCGCGACGCAAACGTGGCGAGGCAGCCGGGATCGCTTGCGTACGTGGGCAAGATTTGCTTTAAAAAGGGCGTCGAGTCGCTGGTTCGAGCCGTGTCATTGCCGATTGACGATGGCGTCCGCCCATCTGGCTTGGTACTTGTGGGCGGCCGCGGGGACGATGCCGAGTACGCGCGTATCGAGCGCTTGACCGCGGCCTCGGATGTGCCGGTGACGCTGGCGGGGCGCCTGGATAGCGATGGGCTCGTGCGTGCCTACCGCAGTTCCGACGTCTTTGTGCTGCCTTCGTTTTACGAGGGTCTGCCGCTCGTGACGATCGAGGCCCTCGCGTGCGGCTGCAAAGTTGTGGCGACCGATTTGCCCGGCGTTCGTCCCTGGATGGAGGCGATGCTTCCCGGTGCTCCCGTGACATGGGTGGCGTCGCCGCGTATGACGGATGTCGACACGCCCGTGGCGGCCGACCTTCCTTTGTTTGAGCGCGCACTGGCAGATGCTATCGCGCAGGCGCTTGCCGCGCCGCCTTCGACGTTCGAGCCGTCGGCGGTCTCTTGGGAAGCGTGCCTGGCGCGTATACTTAGAGTCGTTGATTTGTTGGAAGGGGGTTCGTATGGCTAAGGACACCGTGAGGCTCACGTCCATGACGGCCACGAGCGGTTGAGCCGCTAAGTTGGCTCCCGGAGCCCTCGCCCAGGTCCTGGGCGATTTACCCAATGTGCATAACGACAACCTGCTCGTAGGGTTCGATACCTCCGACGATGCGAGCGTCTTCCGCGTAGGGGAGAACCTGGGGCTCGTGCAGTCCATCGACTTCTTCCCACCGATGGTCGACGACCCGTTCCTCTTTGGCCAGATCGCCGCGGCCAACTCGCTGTCGGACATCTACGCCATGGGCGGGCGGCCGAGCCATGCCATGAACCTGCTGTGCATTCCGAGCTGCCTGGGCGTTGAGGTTGCCGGCCAGATTCTGGCGGGCGGCGCCGACAAGTGCGTCGAGGCGGGTTGCTCCATCGCGGGCGGCCACACCATCAACGACGACGAGCCCAAGTACGGCTTGTCTGTGAGCGGCTTTGTCGCGCTCGACCGTATGCTCGCCAACAGCGGCGCGCGCGTGGGCGATGCGTTGCTGCTGACCAAGGCGGTTGGCTCGGGCATCATCACCACGGCCATTAAGGGCGAGCTCATCGAGCAGGACGAGGCCGCAGCCATGTTTGACTCGATGCGCACCCTCAACGAGGCCCCGATTCGTCTGGCCGAGGGACTCGAGCTTCACGGCTGCACCGACATTACGGGCTTTGGCCTGATCGGGCATGCGTGCGAGATGGCCGAGGGCTCGGGCGTGCAGATTGAACTTGCGTCGGGGGCGGTGCCGCTCTTTGACCAGGTGCTCGACATGGCGCGTCTGGGCATTATCCCCGCGGGCTCCTACCGCAACCAGGACTTCTTTGGCCCGCGCGTGGCTGCCGACGAGGACCTGGAGCCGGGCATGTTGGATGCGCTGTACGATCCACAGACGTCTGGTGGCCTGCTTATCGCGGCACCTGCTGCCGATGTGGATGAGCTTGCGCGCCGTTTGCATGCCGAGGGGCGCGTTGCTGCCACAATCGGTCGCGTGTGCGAGCCGGTGCCGGGCGGTCCTGCCGTTCGCGTTGTCCGTTAACGACACGTTTATTGAGCTATGTACCGTTCTAAACGATTTATTCGAAAGGAAAAACTATGTCTACCAAGATTGAAGTCAATGCCATGGGCGATGCCTGCCCGCTGCCCGTCGTCAAGACGCTTAAGGCACTCAAACAGCTTGATGGCGAGGGTGCCGTGGTGACCTCGGTCGATAACGAGACCGCCGTCAAGAACATCTCCAAGATGGCGCAGGAGAAGGGTTGCGCGGCCTCGGTCGAGAAGGTTTCTGACGCCGAGTGGCACGTGACCGTGGCGACCTCTGGCGCCGTTGCCGTTGCGGACCCCGAGCAGGACGGTGCCGCTTTCTGCGACGCCAGCGCCGGCAAGGGCAAGCTCGTCATTTCCGTCTACACCGACTGCATGGGCCGCGGCGACGACGAGCTGGGCCACAAGCTCATGAAGGCCTTCATCTTTGCCGTGACGCAGCAGGAGGAGCTGCCCGCGACCATGCTGTTCTATAACGGCGGCGCCAAGCTCACCGTCGAGGGCTCGCCGGTGCTCGATGATCTGAAGGGCCTGGCCGAGCAGGGTGTCGAGATTCTCACCTGCGGTACCTGTCTCGACCACTATGGCATTAAAGACCAGCTTGCGGTGGGCGAGGTCACCAACATGTACGTGATCGTGGAGAAGATGGAGCAGGCCGTGCGCGTCGTGCGCCCGTAGCGTATTGGTTGGAGTTGCCATGAGGGAGAAGCGCCCGGCGCTTGTCATCACGTTTCCCACCACGGCGGCCGCCATGGGCTGCGAGTCCCTGTGCATCGAGCGCGGCCTTCCCGGGCGAACGATTCCCGTGCCCGGGGAGGTCGCTGCCGGCTGCGGTCTGGCGTGGAAGGCGTTGCCTGTCGATGAGGAACTGCTGCGCAGCGAGCTTACCGCGGCGGGCGTTCCCACCGAGGGCTATACCGTGATTGATATGTGGGAGGTCGTGCGATGATCTACCTGGATAACGCGGCGACGACCATGCACAAGCCGCAAACGGTCATCGATGCCGTGACGCAGGCGATGTGCTCGCTCGGCAATGCCGGGCGCGGCGCCACGTCGGGTGCCCTCGATGCCGCTCGTACGATTCACGCTTGCCGTGCCAAGCTCGCGCGCCTGCTGAACTGTCCGCGTGCTGACCATATTTGTTTTACGCCTAACTCCACTGCGGCGCTCAACACCGTCATCAATGGCGTGGTGCGCCCCGGCGACCGCGTGGTCACGACGGTGCTCGAGCACAACTCCGTGCTGCGTCCGCTCAACCGCCTGGCGGCAGAGCAGGGCGTGACCGTTGAGCATGCGGGCTGCGACGCGAACGGCGTGCTCGACTACGACGAGCTCGAGCGGTTGGTCGCGCCGGGTACTCGTGCCGTGGTGGTGACACACGCCTCCAATGTGACCGGCAACGCGGTTGACGTTTTGCGTGTGGCTGCCATCGCCCATGCGGCAGGTGCGCTTGTGATCGTTGATGCCTCGCAGTCTGCCGGTACGGCGAAGATTGACGTGGATGCCATGGGGCTCGATGTTGTGTGCTTTACCGGCCACAAGGGGCTCATGGGTCCGCAGGGGACCGGCGGCCTGGCCGTGGCGGAGGGCGTTGACGTGGCTCCGTGGGCCATGGGCGGCACGGGCGTGCACAGCTTCGATGCGCTGCAGCCGCTTGAGTGGCCCACGCGCCTTGAGGCGGGCACGCTCAACGGTCACGGCATCGCGGGACTTTCTGCCGGTCTCGACTTTATCGAGGCGCAAGGCGGGGTCGAGGCGATTGCGGCGCGTGAGCGTGCGCTCGCTGATCGCTTCCTTGCCGGTGTGCGCAAGATTCCGGGGATTAAGCTCTACGGTGCGTTTGACCAGCCCGTGCGCTCTGCGATCGTCTCGCTCAACGTGGGCGATATCGATTCGGCCGAGATCTCGGATGCACTCATGCAAGGGTGGGGGATTGCGACGCGCCCCGGCGCCCATTGCGCTCCGCTCATGCACCGCGCGCTCGGGACCGAGCGCCAGGGTGTCGTTCGCTTCTCGTTTGGGTATTTCAACACGACCGAAGAAGTCGACACGGCTATCGATGCTCTGTGCGATTTAGCCTGCTAGAGCGTATATACTTGCGGGACGGGTCTTTTGTCCGTCCCGTTTTTGTTTCGATTCGAAAGGTGGACCCATGGCTTCATCCGCCCCGCGCGGTCTGCGCTCCGACCATGTCATTACCGTCGGCATCGCCCTGTTCTCGATGCTCTTTGGCGCCGGCAACCTCATTATTCCGCCACTGCTGGCGCTGCAGGCAGGTTCTGCCACGCCGGTCGCCATGCTTGGCTTTCTCATCGCCGCCATCGGCCTGCCCGTCATGGGCTTTATCGCCGTCGCGCTCGCCGGCACGGCCCGCGAGCTGGCTGGGCGCGTGCATCCTAAGTTTGGCGAGTTCTTTGTTGCGGCGGTGTATCTGGCCATCGGCCCGTGCCTGGCTATTCCGCGCACGAGCTCCACGGCCTTCGAGATGCTGGTGCCGCTGCTGCCCGAGGGCGTCTCGCTCGGCACGGCTCGCCTGGTGTTTGCCGTTGGCTTCTTTGTCGTCGCGTTTGCGCTCACGCTGCGTCCGGGCGTTATCACGCGCGTGCTCGGGCGCATTACGGGTCCCGCGCTCATTGCGCTCATCGTGCTGGTCGTGGGTGCCGCCGTGATCTCGCCGCTGGGTCCCGCTGCCGCGCCGCAGGCTCCCTACAATGCCGGTGCTGCCGTGCAGGGCTTTCTGACTGGCTATCAGACCATGGATCTGCTCGCGTCGCTCGCCTTCGGCATCATCATCGCCGAGACCATCCACGAGTTGGGTGTTACCGATGACAAGCGCGTGGCCTTCGAGATTTCGCGTTCCGGTGTGATCGCCGGCGTGCTCATGGCCATCATCTACTGCGGCTTGGGCCTTGCCGGTATGCAGCTCGGCACCGTGATGCCCGATGCCACCAACGGCGCCGCCATCCTTGCCCGCTCTGCCTCCATGCACTTTGGCCTTGTCGGCACGGTCGTGGTCTTTGCGATCTTTTTCCTTGCCTGCATGAACGTGTGCATCGGCCTCATCAGCTGCTGCTCGCGTTACTTCTGCGAGACGTATGTGGTCGAAGGGGGAGCGGAGGCTTCCGAGGAGGCCATGCGCCGTCCCTTTGCGGTTCTCGCCTTTGTGTTCGCCGCATTTTCGTGCGTGCTCTCCAACGTGGGCCTCGACGTGATCCTTATGTTCTCGGTGCCTATGCTCAATGCTCTGTATCCCGTTGCCATTGTGCTGGTACTTATGGGCCTGGTGCACGGCTTTTGTGATGCGCATCCGCAGGTGTGGGTCTGGGTCGGCGGCGTTGTCGCGGTGCAGAGCGTAATCACTTCGGTCCGCGATGCGTTCTTTGCTGGCGCGTGGCTGCCGTTCGATGCGTTGCCGCTTGCGGACATTGGAGCCGCGTGGGCGCCGGTCGCCGTGTTGGCATTTGTGATCGGTCTGCTCCATAGTCGTTTTGTCGCACATTCGAGGAGCTAAGGCTTCAATGCTTGCACAGGCGGGGAGTCTACCCTATAATTTCCTTCGCTTTGGGACACGCAAGGTTTAGACCTTAGCTGCTCAACACCTTCGGGACGTGGCGCAGTTTGGTAGCGCGCCTGCTTTGGGAGCAGGATGTCGCAGGTTCAAATCCTGTCGTCCCGACCATATCTTGCGGGCGTAGTTCAATGGTAGAACCCCAGCCTTCCAAGCTGATGACGCGGGTTCGATTCCCGTCGCCCGCTCCACAAGATAGATGAATGGCTCTAGTTCCTTTTGGGACCAGAGCCATTTTCATATACATGCCGGGGACTCCACATCCCCCCCCTAAGTTGCGGTGAAATACGGACTGTTTTTCGGCTTTTATGGCCCATGTAGTCCGTATCTCACCGCAACTATTTGTAAGGTTGGATTTTGATGCCGTTGGGAGGGTCGTAGCGACCGTCTACCGAGAGTGGAAATATTTTTTGAAGCTCTGACCTGCGGCGTCAAGCTTTTGGTCAGCTTTTGGCAAGGCCTGCGGACGGAAGCATGCGATAGCGTAATGGTATTCTCTCCGCCGTGATGGTTATGGGGTTGGCCATGCTCGATAAAGGCAAACATTTTCCGCAGTCATATGCGAGGATGCTATTCTCGGCCCTTGGAATTCATCAAGATGGACAGCTGCTTATAACAATTGATCCTTGGGATGAACGCCGTGCGCGCGAGCTTATGCAGGAAGAGCTCATGCTTCGTCTTTACAACCATGTGTATGCGGATCCGGTCTATTGGAATAATCTTGGGGTTGAAGATCGCATCTTTCAGCTGGCATCCGCTATTGCGGTCGTTGAACCGGATGCTGTGTTTTGCGGATCGACGGCAGCGCTGCTCTACGGCATCGGCTCTGCGTATACGCTACTGGATAAAGTGCAAGTGCTGCTGCCGCGGTCTACAAGGCGTGATACGTATGAGTTCGTTGAATACAAGCGCTGGCGGGCGGGCGAAGTGTGGCGGCTCGGTCTGTTTACGCTGACGGATCCGTATCGAACGGTTGTTGATATCGCCCGAACGAGCGCCTTTCGCTATGCACTGGGCTATGTCGATGGCTTGGCCCGTGAGTACGATGTCGAACGCGAAGAGCTGCGAGCATATGCGCAGGCAAATTGCCGAGGGCTGCATGGCATCGCGCGTGCTTTTGGCGTTTTTGAGCATATGGACTGCAGGTCAGACAACGGCGGCGAGTCCGAGGCGAGAGCAGCGATGATTCTCGCTGGGGTTGCCGCGCCTGAGCTTCAAGTTGAGATAACGCGATCGGGAAACGCTGGCTATTATCTAGCAGATTATGGCTGGCAGATGCCAGACGGCTCATGGACGCTGGCAGAGCTGCATGGGCTAGGCAAGTTTGAAGACGAGGCTCAAAATGATCCAGAGCGGGCAGCGGCAAAAACGTATCGAGCGGCCCTCATGCGCGACGCGAACCTTCGCGCCATGGGCCACAACGTCATTCATTTCAAACTCTCGGACACCTACGACGTAGAATCGTTCGGTGCCATGATGCGCGGTTACGGCATTCCGACAACAAAACCCTACGCCGAATCCCGATAGCGAAATCGTTCGCGGTCCACCTTCAATAAGTTGCGGTGAAATACGGACTGTTGAGGCCTTTAAAGGCATGAAACAGTCCGTATTTCACCGCAACTTAGGAGGGGATGGGGTTAACTGCGGGGGCGGTGGCGGAGCTTGTCGATGGTGGAGTCGGTGCTTCGGCTGCGGGCTTCGGCGGCGCGGTCGCGGGCGTCGGCAGCGGTTTGGCGCTTGCGGCGGTAATCGATCATGCCTTGGATGATGGGCTTGCCAAAGCTCACGACATCATCGTTGTAGATGGCGGTTCGGGCTGCGAGGAGGCAGTCGGAAAAGTCCATATGGGTCTTGCCAAAGAGTTTGACGGCAAGGGCGACAACGGTGGGCTCGTCGACCATGACGTCATCGAGCAACCTCTTCATGGCCGCAGCAATCTCAACGCGGGGAACCTTATAGACGTCGCGCAGCGTGACCACGACGCGCGTGATAATCTCGGGGTAGACGCGAGCGGCGCGCGTGGCGATGACCTTGGCGGCGCGCGGTGACAGAACTTCGTCGTCGTCAAGCAGGTAGCGTAGGATGACGGTCTCGTCGATGATGGTGCTACTCATGGATATCTACTTCCTCGGGACCCAAAATCGAATCGTCGCATTCTGTAGCAAGGTACTCAATCCAGGCATTGCGCTCCTCGGAGCGGCGATTGGGGTCCCCATATGCTTTGAGCGATCCATAGGCGGCGGTGCCGTCCTTTGAGCGCACGGCGACCGGCTGAAAGGGAAGCTTGCGCATCAAAATGCTCTGCGCGACAAAAAGGCGAACGGCCTCGGCAAGCGATGTGCCCATGGCGTCGTAGAGGCGCTCGGCATGCTGTTTGTCCTCTTCGCGAATGCGCACCTGCAGGATGGCTCGTTTTTGCGTCGATGACATCACTGGCCCCCTTAATGAGCGTGCAATATGAATGGTCAAATACAACATTGGCTAATAATAACCAATCTTATAACCACTGCTTTATTGCACTCAAGTTAATGAGCGCGAAATATATATCAAACGTATTACATCCTTTATAAACAAGCGTGAAATCTCCCCTGGATTTACGCATGTAATACACTCACCTTTATAGCTTCTAGAGAATAATTCCAACCTGCCAAAACCCCTGCAATACACCCGTATTGCAGGGCCTATGCTCAAGTTTGCCCCCTGCAACTGCGTATATTTAACCTGTATATCGTTGGAGGAATTCTATCGAAGTGCCTGTTTCGCCGCATGCGCTCGATACGCCGATGCCGGACCACGGGCGGTCCGGGGCAACGTCGGCAGGGTCTCTCCGGCATGGGATTCAGGAGGGAGTGAACAACATGGGCAATAAACGAGTCGTGGCTGATTCTTCACGCTGCATTGGGTGCCAAACCTGTATGGCGGCGTGCATCGAGGCACACGATATTCCCGGCAACATCGCAGCACCTCGCTTGCGCGTAACGCGTACCTACGAGATCTCCGCGCCGGTGGCATGTCACCACTGCGAGGACGCTCCGTGCGCGAAGGCCTGTCCTACGGGCGCCTTGTTCTTTGATCCAAAGAACCATCGTATCGGCGTCAACGAGGACAACTGCATCGGCTGCAAGAGCTGCGTCATGGCATGCCCCTTTGGCGCCGTGAGCGTGGCGACCACGCAGGTCCCCGTCTTGATGGGTGACGTTCGCGTGGGTTCGCAGACTAAGAGCTTCGTGCTCAAGTGCGACCTGTGCGTGGACCGTCCCGGCGGTCCGGCGTGTGCCGAGGCGTGCCCGACCAAGGGCCTCACCCTGGTAGACGAGGAGCGTCTGGCAGAACTGACTGCCGAGCGTGCCCGCGCCACCATCGAAAACGAGGCGTAAGCGTCGGGCGACAGGCCCAATGATTGTCAAATAAGTACCGAGTATTCGGTAGCAGAGAAAGGAAGGAGGGTGTCATGGAGAAGCATAAAGTGATTTGCCCGTACTGCGGCGCCGGTTGCCAGTTTAACCTCTTGGTCCAAAACGGCCAGGTCGTGGGTACCGAACCGCTCAACGGCATCACCAACCAGAGCGAGCTGTGCCTTAAGGGCATGAGCGGCTACGACTTCATCAACGACACCAAGATCTTGACTCCTCGCGTACTGCACCCGATGATCCGTCGCACTAAGGGCGCGGATCTTGAGCGCGTAAGCTGGGACGAGGCACTGGATTTCACCGCATCTAAAATGCAGGCCATAATTGACGAATATGGTCCTAACGCTGTCATGACCACCGGCTCTTCGCGAGGCGGCGGCAATGAGGCGAACTACGTCATGCAGAAGTTTACGCGTGCGTGCATCGGCACCCACAGCGTGGACAACTGCGCCCGTACTTGACACGGCCCTACTGTCCTCGGTCTGATGGACACGGTTGGTTCAGGTTGCATGTCATGCTCCATCCCCGGTATGGAGGATGCGGGCTGCATTTTCCTCTTCGGCTATAACCCTGCCGATTCGCACCCCATCGTCGCAAGGCGTATCGTGCGAGCCAAAGAAAAGGGTTGTAAGATCATCGTCGCCGACCCGCGCCATATCGAAACCGCGCGTATCGCCGATCTCTACCTTCCGATCAAGAACGGTTGCAACGTCGCGTTCCTCAACGCCTTTGCCAACTGCTTGGTCAATGATGGCCTCTACGACAAGGAATTCGTCGCCGAGCACACGAACGGCTTTGACGAGTGGTGGGAGACCATCAAGAACTACACTCCCGAATCCGTACAGGACATCACGGGTGTCGAGCCCGCGTTGATCCACCAAGCTGCCGAGATGTACGCCACGGCGAAGCCCTCTGCCATCATTGGCTGGGGTATGGGCGTATGCCAGCAGAAGCAGAACCTGAAGACGGTGCACACCATCGCCTCCATCGCCTGCGTTGCCGGCCAGATCGGCAAACCCAACTCCGGCCTCGCGCCCGTGCGTGGCCAGAATAACGTCCAGGGCTCCTGCGATATGGGCATGCTGCCCAACCTGTACCCTGGCTACCAGAAGGTCACCGACCCGGCAGTGCGTGCCAAGTTTGCCAAGGCTTGGGGCGTGCCCGAGGAAAAGCTCCCGCTCGAGGAGGGCTACAAGCTCACCGACCTGGGCCACCTGGTCGACGAGGGCAAGGTGCACTGCTTCTACAACTACGGCGAGGACCCGGTGCAGACCGAGCCCGATTCGGCCGGTATGCGCAAGACGCTCTCCGAGCTGGATCTGTTCATTTGCCAGGACATCTTTATGACGCAGACGACCATGCTCGCCGACGTCATTCTGCCCGCCACCTCTTGGGGCGAGCACGAGGGTGTCTTTACCGCATCCGACCGTAGCTTCCAGCACTTTGACGCGGCTGTTCCGCCCAAGGGCGAGTGCCGTCACGACTGGGAGATCTTCGCGGACCTGTCTACGCGTATGGGTTACCCCATGCACTACGACAACACCGAGCAGATCTGGAACGAGTGCATTAGCCTGTGCCCCAACTTTGTGGGCGCGACCTACGAGAAGATGGCTCCCGAGGGCGGTTACGCCCAGTGGCCCGTCAAGAGCACCGATGTGAACGACCACGGTACGCCCGACATGTTCGCTGGTGGCAAGTTCACCACCAAGGACGGCCGCGCCAACCTGATGGCGCACGACTGGGAGGCACCCTCCGAGCTTCCCGACGATGAGTACCCGCTCATCCTGTGCACCGTCCGCGAGGTCGGCCACTACAGCTGCCGCTCGATGACCGGCAACTGCAAGACGCTGGCGCTGCTCGCCGACGAGCCCGGCTTTGTCCGTATGAATCCCGCGGACGCCCAGGCGCGCGGCATCAAGAACGGCGACATCGTCTCGATTCACAGCCGCCGCGGCCAGGTATACAGCCGCGCCGACGTGAGCGATCGCATCAACAAGGGCACGGTCTACATGACCTACCAGTGGTGGATCGGCAAGTGCAACGAGCTGACCATTCACAAGGTCGACCCGGTCTCGCATACGCCCGAGGACAAGTTCTCCGCCTGCCAGGTCGACGCTATCGCCGACCAGGTCTGGGCCGAGGGCGAGGTGGAGCGTCAGTACACCGAGCTCAAGCAGGCTCTGGTCGACGCCGCCGCTCCCCAGGACGTTGAGCCCGGCGCCGCCAAGTTCGACGACGAGACGCACGTGAATCAAATCGTGTAGTCCCGTTCTCGTTGGCTTTTTGGGCCGGGCGTCCCGTACGTTCGGGAGCCCGGCCCGTTATTTTGAAAGGAAGTGGGGATGAACCGCTTCATCGACATCAACCCGGAGAGGTGCATCGGCTGCGGAACATGCCAGTCCGCCTGTGCCGACGCCCACCGGATGCAGGGTCTTCAGGATACGCCGCGCCTGGCGCTCGTGAAGACCGGCGGTATTTCGGCCGCCCTTGCCTGCCACCATTGCGAGGGTGCCCCCTGCGCCGAGGTCTGCCCGGTGAATGCCATCGAGCACGATGGCGATCGCATCCACGTCAAGGAGCAGGAGTGCATCGGGTGCAGGCTGTGCGCCATCGCGTGCCCCTTCGGAGCCATCCATCCCGATGGCACGTCTATCGCCGGTGTCGCAGGCATGTGCGACC
Source organism: uncultured Collinsella sp. (assembly GCA_900541665.1). Classification (GTDB taxonomy): domain Bacteria; phylum Actinomycetota; class Coriobacteriia; order Coriobacteriales; family Coriobacteriaceae; genus Collinsella. Next base: position 81,645 of record UQKV01000002.1, on the reverse strand, counting down.
CGACGCCTTCGTATCCTAAGTCCCTGAGCAGCCTGCTTACGTGGGCTCCCGGCCAGTACACCTGCGCTGTTAAGTGCGACCTGTGCGCCTTCGATCCGGACGGTCCGCATTGTGTGGCGGCGTGCCCCACCAAGGCGCTGACCGTCATGGGCGGCGCGGCCGATCGCGAGCTCGACGAGGCCAAGCGCCTGCGCTCGATCGAAAACGGTCCGGTCGTCGACGTTACCGCTGTGGCCCAGGGTCTGTCCGAGAAAGCAGAAGGGAGCGTAAACAATGGATAGCATGACGCTGTTTATCGCATCGCTTGCCGTCTCGTGCATCGGTGCGCTCGCCTCGGTTCTGCTGATTAAGGCCGACAACGCCGCCAAGACCGCCGGCTGCCTGATCGGCGCCGTCGCGGCCGTGCTGTCGTTCATCGCGGGCCTCGAGGCCGTGCTTGGCGACGTTTCGTCCCTCAACACGGTCTTCTTTTTCCCGTTCGCCCGTCTCGAGCTCTTGCTCAACGGCCTTGCGGGCCTGATCGTGGTCCTCATCTCGATTCTCGCCTTTGCGGGCTTCATCTACGGTCTGTCCTACTTCGACGAGTACCCGGGCAAGGTCGGGCGCGCCGGCTTCTTCATGAACACCTTCGTCGCCTCGATGATGCTCGTCATTACCGCCGACAACGTGTTCTGGTTCCTGGTTGCCTTTGAGCTCATGTCCCTTACGAGCTACTTCCTTGTCGTTATCGAGGAGAACAAGAACTCCATTAGGGGCGGTTGGCTCTACTTCGTCATCGCGCACGTGGGCTTTGTCCTTATCATGGCGAGCTTCCTGCTCATGACCAACGGCGTGGGCGGTTCCTTCAGCTTCAGTGATTTCCGTACGCATGACTTTGGACCCGCCGTCTCCTCCGCGTGCTTCGTCCTCGCGTTCTTCGGATTCGGCGCAAAGGCCGGTATAATCCCGCTGCACTCCTGGCTGCCCCAGGCGCACCCCGAGGCGCCGTCCAACGTGTCCGCCCTCATGTCCGGCGGCATGATCAAGATCGGCATCCTGGGAATCCTCAAGGTCGGTCTCGACCTGCTCGCGGGTTCGGGCGTCCAGCTCTGGTGGGGCCTCATGGTCCTGGTCTTCGGATCCATCTCGTCGGTCCTGGGCGTCGTCTACGCCCTCCACGAGCACGACATCAAGCGCCTGCTTGCCTATCACTCCGTCGAGAACATCGGCATCATCTTGCTCGGTGTCGGCGCGTCCATGACGGCGCACGCCCTGGGCAACGACGTCATCGCGACGATCGCGCTCATGGCCGCCCTCTACCACACGCTCAACCACGCCATGTTCAAGGGCGAGCTGTTCCTCGGCGCGGGCTCCCTGCTCTATGCCACGGGTACGCGCAACATGGAGAAGATGGGCGGTCTGTTCCGCCGCATGCCGGTCACGGCCGTCTGCTTCCTCATCGGTGCCCTTGCCATCTCGGCCATCCCGCCGCTCAACGGCTTCGTTTCCGAGTGGTTCACCTACCAGTCCCTGTTCAACATCTCGACGCTCTCCGCCCCGGTCGTCATGGTGTTCGCCGTCGCCTCCGCGGCCGCCCTCGCCATCACCGGTGCCCTGGCCGTCACGTGCTTCGTGAAGGCCTACGGCGTCTCGTTCGCGAGCAGCCCTCGTTCCCAGGAGGCCGCGAACGCCAAGGAGTCCCCGGCTCCGATGTTGTTCTCGCAGATGCTCCTCGCGGCCATCTGCGTGGTACTGGGAATCGGCTCCCCGGTCATCGCCCCGGTTCTGGGCGACGTCGCCCAGAGCGTGCTTGCCGGCTCCGCCGTCACAGCCACCTCGGGCGTGTCTCTCGTGAACGAGATTTCCGGTGCCGCCACCTCCACCCCCGCGATCGCCATCGCGCTCGTGGTCCTCACCGGCCTCGCGTTCGCGTTGAGGTCCTGCCTCGGCGCCAAGGCCCCCGCTAAGAAGACCGACCCTTGGGCGTGCGGCTACGAGCCCAACGAGCACATGCCCGTCGTCGCCACGAGCTTCGCGTCAGACGTAGAGCTCTTCATGGGCCCGCTCTACACCCTGCGCGAGGTATGCACCAAGATCTGCTGGTCCATCGCGCACGTGTTCCAGAAGCTCACCGGTGTCGCCCAGGGCGTCGAGCCCCTGCCCGACCGTTTCCTGGTCGATGCACCGAGCGAGGGTGCCGACAAGCTGGCCGGCCTCGCCTCCAAGATCGAGGGCGGCAACTACTCCGTATACATCTGCTACATCGTCGCGGCGCTCGTGGTCTTCCTCGTGCTCGCCGTGGTCATGGTCTAGAGAGGGGAGAGGATATTATGAACATCGTTCTTGCGATGGCGCAGGGCCTCGTGGTCATGCTGGTCGCGCCCTTCTTCTCCGGCCTCGCCCGTGTGATTCGCGCGAAGATGCACAATCGCCGCGGTCCGTCCATCCTTCAGGATTACCGGGACCTCGCGAAGCTCATGGCGCGTCCCGAGTCCGTGAGTTCCGACTCGAGCTTCGTGCTGCGCATCATGCCGCCGCTGTTCCTCGCGGTGTCGTTTATGCTCGCCATGGGCCTGCCCATGTTCACGCTCCAGAGCCCCATGCCCGTCTTTGGTGACGCCATCACCATCATGTACGCGCTCGCGCTGTCCCGCTTCTTCTTCGCGCTGTCCGGCGTGGATTCCTCCAACGCCTACGCGGGCTTCGGCGGTATCCGCGAGCTCCTCATGAGCGTGCTCATCGAGCCGTCCATGCTCATCGCGCTGTTTACCGTCGCCATCGTGTGCGGCTCCACGGACATTGCGACCATGGGTCAGCACATCGTTACGGGCAACGTCTCGAGCGTCGTCGCCGTCATCCTCGCCGGCGTCGCCTTCGCGGCCGCCTGCTATATGGAGCTCGGCAAGCTTCCGTTCGATCAGGCCGAAGCCGAGCAGGAGCTCCAGGAGGGCCCGCTCGCCGAGCTCTCCGGCCCGTCCCTGGCCATGATGAAGCTCGCCATGGGCATGAAGCAGATCGTGGTCGTCGCTTGGTTCACCTCCATCTTCATCCCCTGGGGAGAGCCCGCGACCATCGGCGTCACCGCTCTCGTGGGCGCCGTTGTCTTCCTTGTCAAGTGCCTGGTCGATTTCGTTGTCTGCGGCGTGCTCGAGAACTCCGTTTCCCGTTCGCGCTTCAAGGTGCTCGGTAACCAGACCTGGGCCGTCGTCGGCATCGCGGTCCTCGCGTTCGTCTTCGTCGTCGTAGGCGTGTAGGGAGAAGGGAGAAACTATGTCAATCGAATCGAGCTTGTCCCTCTTTGCCATGGTGGCGATCGCCGTCCCCATGCTGGGCTCCCTGCTCATCGTCATGCTGCCGCGTCCCTACGCTAAATGGATCTGCGCCTTTGCCGGCGGCATCGCCACGGTCGCTTCCGTTGGCTTGGCCGCGACGTTTGCCGGAAACGGCATGAACGCGGTCGATGTAACCTGGGCGAGTATGGGCCAGACCTTGGTCATGGGCTTCATATTCGACCGGATGAGCACGCTGCTCGCACCCGCGTTCGTCGCTATCGGCCTGCTCGTCGTCATCTATTCGTTCCCGTACATGAGCGATAAGAACAAGGAGCATCCCGACGCGCCCCGTCGCCGCTTCTACGTGTACTTCTCCACGTTCATCGGCGCCATGGCCGGTCTCGCCTACAGCTCCACCATCGTCGGCCAGCTCGTTTTCTTCGAGATCACCGGCGTGTGCTCCTGGGGCCTCATCAGCTACTACATGACGCCCACGGCCAAGAAGGCCGGTATGAAGGCGCTCATCATCACCCATATCGGCGCTCTGGGACTCTACATCGGCGCGGCCTTCCTGTTCGCCGGAACCGGCACGTTCGCGCTGAGCGCGATCTCCCAGCTCGATTCCGGTATGAAGACCGTCGTGCTGCTGCTCATCCTGTTCGCCGCTTGGGCCAAGTCCGCCCAGTTCCCGCTCTACATGTGGCTGCCCTCCGCAATGGAGGCCCCCACGCCCGTTTCCGCCTACCTCCATGGCGCGTCCATGGTGAAGGTCGGCGTGTGCGTGTTCGCCCGCGCTCTTGCGAGTGCCGGCGATATCCCCGAGATCGTCGGTTGGGTCGCCATCATCGACGCCGTCGTGACCATGCTCTTCGGCTTCCTCATGTACCTGCCCCAGAAGGATATGAAGCGCCTGCTCGCCTTCTCGACGATCGCGCAGCTCGCCTACGTGTTCTTCGGCCTGGGCCTCTCCGTGTTCGGAAGCCAGATGGCGTTCAACGGCGCCGTCGAGCACATCTTCAACCACGCGTTCACCAAGACCCTGTTCTTCCTCATCGCCGGCTCCCTCAGCTTCACGCTGGGAACCCGTATGTTGCCCAAGATCCAGGGCCTCATGAAGAAGTACCCGGTCACGGGCGTGGGCTTCGCGGTCGCCGCGACCGCTATCGCCGGCGTGCCCCCCATGAGCACGTTCTTCTCCAAGTTCCAGATTATTTCCGGTGGCTTCGCGGTTGGTGCTTCCAACACGGTCATCTTCGTCCTCGTGTGCGTCATGGTCGTCGAGACCGTCGCCACCTTCGCATGGTTCCTGCGTTGGATGGGTAAGGTCCTGCCCGGTGAGCCGAGCGAGACCGTGGCCGCCGGCCAGCCCCTTCCGCGCGCCATGGCGTTCGTGTTCGTCGTCCTCATGATCATGGTCGTCGTCGCCGGTCCTCTGTCCTCTAGTTGGATGGGTTAGGAGGTAGGACATGGGTTATTCGTTAGTCAATATCCTGGGCGGTCTTCTGATCGTGACCTCCACCATGGTGGTCGTCTCGAAGACCATCCCGTCCGCCATCAAGTGGTACGCGATCCAGTCGGTTGTCCTGGTGGGCGTGCTGCTCACCCTGGGCCTCACCACCGGTGCCACCGAGCTTCTCATGTGGGCCGCGTCGGCCTTCGTCACCAAGGTGATCCTCGTTCCGTTCATTCTCAACCGTGCCTACAAAAAGATGGGTTCGCCTGCCGATAGCACGCTGACCTCCTCCATCAAGCCGGCCTGGACCATCATCCTCACCGGTCTGGAGGTGGCCATCTGCTTCGCGGTGGTCACGCGCCTGAGCCTGCCCACCGCTGAGGTGGCTACTCCGGCCCTCGCCATCAGCTTCGCGCACTTCTTCGTCGGCCTCACGTGCATCATCTCCCAGCGCAACATCCTCAAGCAAATCTTCGGGTACTGCCTTATGGAGAACGGTAGCCACGTGACGCTCGCCCTGCTCGCGCCCACGGCCCCCGAGATCATCGAGATCGGCATCGCCACCGACGCCATTTTCGCCGTCATCATCATGTCCGCCGTCGTCGTGAGGATCTGGAACGACACCAAGTCGCTCGACTCCCACGACCTGTCCGAATTGAAGGGGTAGGCCATGGATGTTTCAATGCTGACGGTCGCCCTGCTCGCTTGTCCCCTCGTGTTCTCCCTGATTATGGCTGCGCTCCCCAAGACGACGTCCTACAGCGTCTTTGCGGGGCTCAACACCATCTCCGTCGCGGCGACCCTCGTCCTTTCGGTCGTCACCGCGGGAACCATGCTCTCGAGTGGGCAGAATATCGACGCTTTGGGCCTGTGGCTCCATCTCGATTCGCTCTCGTCGATCTTCGTCCTTCTGGTAGGCATCATCGGGTTCATCACCGGCGTGTACTCCATCTCCTATATCAAGATCGATATCGAGGAGAAGACCATGCCGGCCGAGCGCACCAAGCAGTACTACGCGCTGTTTAGCCTGTTCGTTTTCACGATGCTGCTCGCCTGCCTGTCCAACAACATCATCCTCACCTGGGCGGCGGTCGAGGCCACCACGTTGTCGACCGTGTTCCTCGTGGGCATCTACAAGAACAAGCAGGCGCTCGAGGCGTCTTGGAAGTACGCGATGGTCTGCACCGCCGGTGTGGCCTTCGGCCTGTTCGGCACGCTGCTCATCTACGCGAACGCCGCCGATATCATGCCCAACGCGCATGAGGCCGCCTTCCTCACCTCCATCATGCCCTACGCCGACCAGTTCGACCCGATGCTCGTGCGCCTCGCGTTCGCGTTCATCGTCATCGGCTTCGGCACCAAGGCGGGCCTGTTCCCCATGCACACCTGGCTGCCCGACGCGCACTCCCAGGCTCCGAGCCCGGTCTCCGCGCTGCTCTCGGGCGTGCTGCTCAAGTGCGCCATGCTGGTGATCATCCGCTTCTACTCCCTGTCCATCATCACGGTGGGCGACACCTATCCGCGAACGCTCCTGCTCATCCTGGGCACGCTGTCCATCCTGGTGGCTGCCCTGTGCATCTTCAAGCAGGACGATATCAAGCGCCGCTTCGCGTACTCCTCCGTCGACAACGTCGGCGTGGTCGCGCTGTGCCTGGGTATCGGTGGCCCGCTCGGTATCGCCGCCTGCCTGCTGCACTGCATCTTCCACGGCTTCACGAAGGCGCTCGCCTTCTGCATGGCCGGTAACATCCAGCACATCTACCACACCCGCGACCTGAACAAGATCAAGGGCGTCGTCGAGATCGCTCCCGTCACGGCAGCGCTCACCATCATCGCCCTGCTCGCGCTCGCCGCCTTCCCGCCGTTCGCCCTGTTCATCTCCGAGTTCCTCACCTTCGTGGCCGGCGTTCAGTCCGGTCCCATTTGGGTGGTCGTGCTCGTGGCCATCGGCCTCACCGGCGTGTACTTCGCCCTTACCGGCATCGCGCTCAAGTCCATCTTCGGCAAGGCGCCCGAGGGCATGAAGCGCCACGAGGTGCCCGCCCTCATGATCATCCCCGAGATCGCCCTCGCGATCGTGGTCATGTGGTTCGGTATCGCCACCCCGGTCGCCATCACGAGCGGCGTCGAGGATGCAACGTCCGTCGTTTTGAACCAGAGCGTCGAAGAGCTCCACGAGGCCCCTCTCTACCGCATGGTGTTCAGTTCCCAGACCAAGACAAGTGAGGTGAATTAGCACCATGGCAGAACCTGAAAAGAAGGACTACGCTCGTCGCTGCGAAAGCCACGTCGAGGCCCTGCGTGCTGCAGTGCCGGGCGCTATCGAGAAGGTCGAGTGGCAGTGCGAGGACCAGCTGACGATTACCGTCAAGCAGGACAAGCTGCCCGAGGCCGTCCACTACCTGTACTACGAGCGCTACGGCTGGATTCCCGTGATCATCGGCAACGATGAGCGCAGCCTGTGCGGCCGTTACGCCGTGTACTACGTCATCTCCATGGAGGGGGAGGATCCCGGCTGGGTGACCGTCCGCGCCGAGGTCGATCCCGCCAAGATGACGTTCCCGTCCGTGACGCCGTTCGTCCCCGCCTGCGTGTGGGGCGAGCGCGAGCTGCGCGACATGTTCGGCCTGATTCCCGAGGGTCTGCCCGACCGCCGTCGCCTGGTGCTTCCCGACGATTGGCCAAGCGGGCTGTATCCGTTGCGCAAGGATTCGATGGATTACCGTTTCCGCCCCGCCCCCGCGAGCGACATGGAAAACTACGAATTCTTGGCCGACACCAAGGGCAAGGAGACGACGCTCGTCCCCATGGGCCCGCTGCACATTACCTCCGACGAACCCGGCCACTTCCGCCTGTTCGTTGAGGGCGAGACGATCGTCGACGCCGACTACCGCCTGTTCTACGTGCACCGCGGCACGGAGAAGGTCGCCGAGACGCGCCTGAACTATGACGCCGTGACGTTCCTCGCCGACCGCATCTGCGGCATCTGCGGCTGCGCCCACTCGGTGGCCTATGCCGAGGCCGTCGAGCGCGCCCAGGGCATTCATGTCCCGCCGCGCGCCCAGTACATCCGCGCCATCATGCTCGAGGTCGAGCGCCTGCACTCGCATCTGCTCAACATTGGCCTGGCGTCTCACTACACGGGCTTCGACTCCGGCTTCCAGCAGTTCTTCCGCGTCCGCGAGAAGTCCATGGACCTGGCCGAGAAACTCTCCGGTCACCGCAAGACCTACGGCCTCAACGTGATCGGCGGCGTGCGTCGCGACATTTTGGCCGAGCAGAAGCTCTCCACGCTGACGACCATCCACCAGCTGCGCTCCGAGGTTCAGGAGCTCGTCGACGTCTTGCTCTCCACGCCCAACTTTATTGAGCGTACGAGTGGCATCGGCATCTTGGACCGCAAGATCGCACGCGACTTCTCGCCGGTCGGCCCGCTCATGCGTGGCTCGGGCTATGCCCGCGACGTGCGCTTTGACCATCCCTTCGACGGCTACGCCGATCCGGACGTCCAAAAGATGCATGCTGCCACGGCAGACACCTGCGATGCCTTCGGCCGTACCGCCGTTCGCATCCAGGAGGTCTACGATTCGATCGACATGATCGAGACCATGCTCGAGAACTGCCCGTCGGGCCCCATCCTCACCACGGATTGGGAGTACACCCCGCACAAGTACGCTATCGGCGCCACCGAGGCGCCGCGCGGCGAGGACGTGCACTGGGCCATGCTCGGCAACAACCAGAAGTGCTACCGCTGGCGCGCCAAGGCCGCCACGTACAGCAACTGGCCGGTCCTGCGCTACATGTTCCGCGGCAACACCGTGGGCGACGCTGCGCTGATCGTCGGCTCGCTTGACCCGTGCTACTCCTGCACCGACCGCGTGACGGTGACCGATGTCGCTGCCAAGCGCGACCATGTGCTCGACAAGGAGCAGTTCGAGAACGTCTGGCGCGACAAGTCGCCGCTTGCGGGCGAGGGCACCATGGCCGCTCCGCTCGATGAGGAGGCGCTCTAATATGCTGAAGCTTTGGAAGGTCAACGCTAAGGCCGGCGACGCGACGGTCAAGTACCCGTTTGCGCCGTTTCCCACCAACAAGGACATGCGCGGCAAGCCCGAGCACAACGCCGAGCTCTGCATCGCGTGCGGTGCCTGCGGCGTGGCGTGCCCGGCCGATGCCATTCGCATGGACACCGACCTTGCGGCCGATACCATCACCTGGTCGATCGACTACGGTCGCTGCATCTTTTGCGGCCGCTGCGAGGAAGCCTGCCCCATGGAGGCCATCAAGCTCACCGAGGAGTTTGAGCTGGCCGTCATGAGCAAGGACGACCTCACCAGCAAGAGCGTCTATACGCTCGAGCACTGCTCGCGCTGCGGCAAGCCGTTTGCCCCGCACAAGGAGATCGACTACGCCAAGCGCCTGCTGCAAAAGGCCGGCGGCATGGAGGCCGAGCAGGCTGCCCGTACCGTCGGTATGTGCCAGGAGTGCAAGCGCGAGCTCGACGCCCTGCGCGCCGCCTCGGCCGTAAAGACCGGCAACGCTGCTGGCATGGCTGCCAACGAGACGCTTGCGTCCGGTGAGCCCCAGGGCCCCGGCATGGAGTATCTGGGCGGCCACGGCGTGAACCCGGAGTATATCGACCGCGAGCTCAACCCCGATGCGCCCGAGATTCCCGCCGGTCTGGAGCCGGTCGAGGGCATCATCATGGATTTTGAAACGAAGGAGGAGTAACCATGGCCGAACCCACGCTTTTGCCCGAGCGGCTCCAGTACCGCCCGACCAAGATCGAGCTCGACGAGAGCATCGAGAAGGCCAAGGCGACCCTTCTTAAGAAGATCAAGCGCTCGGTTTACGTCTACCGTGTTGACTGCGGCGGCTGCAACGGCTGCGAGATCGAGATCTTCGGTTCCATCACGCCCGTCTTCGACGTCGAGCGCTTTGGCATCAAGGTCGTGCCCTCGCCTCGTCACGCCGACGTGCTGCTGTACACCGGTGCCGTGACGCGTGCCATGCGCATGCCGGCCCTGCGCGCCTTTGAGGCCGCACCCGATCCCAAGATCGTGGTGTCCTATGGCGCGTGCGGCTGCACCGGCGGCATCTTCTACGACAACTACTGCGTCTGGGGAGGCACGGACAAGATTCTGCCGGTCGATGTCTACATCCCCGGCTGCCCGCCCAGCCCCGCGCAGACCGTCTACGGCTTTGCCATGGCACTTGGCCTGCTGGACCAAAAGCTCCATGCCGAGACCACGGTGGAGGCCGCCGACGAGCAGGCCGATATCCTGCACCCCGGCGTGCCGTACAAGCTGCGTGTTGCCATCGAGCGCGAAGCTCGCGCCATGAGCGGCTACCGTTACGGCCGCGACCTGGCCAACGAGTTTATGGATACGCTCGAGGGCGCGCCCAAGGGCGATATCCGCGGTGCCATGGCGCTGCTCATCGACAAGCAGGACGATCCGCGCCGCGTCGAGGTGTACTCGGCGCTGCAGGATCTGGTGCTGGCCGGAGGTCGCTAGATGGAGCTCACGGACCGCTCTGGTTACTTCGCGGGCCCCGGTATGCTCGGCGGCTCCTTTGGCGATGCCTCGCGCGCAAGCGACGAGGCCGCCGAGGGCGTCGCCGACCCCTGCCTGGGCCATGCGCCCGACCAGGTGGTCTTTTACGAGCTCACGCGTAAGTTTGTGGAGACCGAGGAAGACGTTCCCCAGGAGGCCTGCGACGTGCTGTACTACACGCTCGCCGTGGGCCACCACACCGGCGTGCTCGACTGCTTTGAGCCGCGTCTGTCGGTGCCGGTGGATGTGTTCTATTCGCTCGTCGACGCGTTGCCGGAGGGGGAGGCCCGGACTAAGTTTGAGGCCATTCGCTTCTTTGGCGAGTGCCAGCTCGACAAGGCGGCGGTGCCGTCGCTGCTCGAGGCCTGCGACACATTACTCGACGAGCGCGGTTTTCGCGGGTCGGCCAAGGCCGGCATCTCGGTGTTCGACGACGACTTTGGCCTGCATGCCCAACAGGTCGCGTTTCTGATGAAGTTCCGCGATCTGGTTGAGCGCGTGCGCGATGTGTCGGGCGTGTATCTGACGGGAAGGTTGCAGTAATGGGTCGCGTTGTGGATGGTCGTGTGAACGGAGCCCCATTTGCGGGTATCGTGCTCACGGCGGGAAGCGTGCTGCGCGCCGACGATGCCGCCGGCCCCGTGCTCTCCAAAAAGATGGAGGACACGCCTATCGCCGGTTGGTACACCATCGACGGCGGTCAGACGCCCGAGGATGACATCATCGAGGTCAAGCGCGAGCGTCCGCCGCGTTTGGTTTTGGTCGATGCCGCCGACATGGCGCTGCCCGTCGGCGCCATCCGCTTGCTCGACAAACACGATGTGGCCCGCAAGTCGATGTTCACCACGCATTCGCTTCCCTTGTCGATTCTGATCGAAGAGATTGAGCAATCGTGTGATGATATCGTCTTCGTCGGGATTCAGCCGGGCGACACGGAGTTCTACAACCCCATGTCCCCGGAAGTCTTTGAGGCCGTCGACGCCGTGTACGACGCCGTGGCCGCCAACGACTTTTCCCACTTTGTCCGCTTGGGGCAAGAGCAATAGGAGCGCTTGTTCCTGCTGATTAGGAAAGAAGTGATTGACATGGCAGATTCCAAGGTGGAGTACCCCTCTCCCGATTGCCTGGCGCCCGCCGCGATCGAGGCCAAGACCGAGGCCGCCGGCGTGACCAAGGCTAACCTGCCGGTCGCTAAGGCCTTTCTGTTGGCAATGTTCGCCGGCGCGTTTATCGCCTTCGGCGGCCTGTTCTTTACCGTGTTCTTGAGCGACAGCACGCTGGGCTGGGGCGCTCAGCGCGTCGTGGGCGGTCTGTGCTTTTGCCTGGGCCTGGTGCTCGTGCTGGTGTGCGGCGCCGAGCTGTTTACCGGCAATTCGCTTATGGTCTGCGCACTCAAGAGCAAAAAGATCACCCTGGTTCAGATGCTTAAGGCCTGGGTCGTCGTGTGGGTCGGCAATTTTGTCGGTGCCCTGTTCATCGTCTTTTTGGTGTACATGGCCGGCATCTATAAGCTCAACGGCGAGGCGGTCGCCAACTCCATGGTGAGCGTCGCCGCCGGCAAGGTGACAATCGACTGGGTGACGATCTTCTTCCGCGGCATCCTGTGCAACATCTTTGTGTGCCTGGCCGTGTGGATCGGTACCGCCGGTAAGACCGTGGTCGATAAGGTTGTGGGCATTCTGCTGCCCATCGCCGCCTTTGTGGCCTGCGGTTTTGAGCACTGCGTCGCCAACATGTACTTTTTGCCTATGGGTGCCGTGATGCACGCGTGCGGCTATGGTGCCGACGTCGCCGGCGCCGATGCGCTCAACGCTGCGGGCATTGCGTTTAACTTGTCCGCCGCCACGCTGGGCAACATCGTGGGCGGCGCGGTTCTGATCGCGCTCGGCTACTGGTTTGTCTACGCCAAGAAGTCCGAGGCGTAATAAGCTGGAATGACGTACGGGCCTCCCGAGGGGCGTTTGCCTTTTGGGAGGCTCTTCGTGTCTTGCTGCGGTAGATGCAGCGGGCTTTGCGTCGCGGCAGCTGGTGGCAGGGCTGTGGTGCGGCGGGGCATGAACCCCTGAGCTGGAAGGAATAATCGAGATGGCATCGAGAGCTATGCATGACGGTCGCTCCGTGGTGACGACATGCGGGGGATGCTATGCCGATTGCGCCTTTGCGGCACGCGTTGAGGACGGTCACGTGGTGGCCGAGTTGCCGGTGCCGGGACATCCGTGCGCGGCGCGTGCCCTGTGCGCCCGCGGGCGCCATCGCCTGGCAATGCCGTTTGACGAGCGCGACCGGATTTTGCACCCCATGCGACGCCGCCGGGATGGCTCGGGGTTTGATGCGATTACCTGGGACGAGGCGTTTGCTCAGATTGCCGAGCGTCTTTTGGGAATTGTTGACGAGCGCGGGCCCCGTGCGCTGGGCATGACACTTGGTGTGCCCTCGTTCGACCGCTACTGGGCCTATCGCTTTATGCATGCGCTGGGCTCGCCCAACGTGTACGGTGCCGATGGCGCCTGCGAGGTAAGCAGACTTACCGGTTGGGAGCACAGCCTGGGCTATAGCCCCGCCTCCGACCTTGCGCATACCGATTGCATTATGTACCTGGGGCGTTCCATTGTCGATTCGTCGACGATGGGGGCCGTTGACGCGCTCAACGATGCGCGCCGGCGCGGGGCGAAGATCATCGTGGTTGACCCCCGGCGCAGCGGCTCGGCCGCGCTTGCCGACCGCTGGCTGCGCGTACGTCCTGGATGCGATCTGGCGTTGCTGCTGGGTATCGCACATGTGCTGGTATCCGAGGACCTGTACGATCACGAGTTCGTGGACCGCTACGCCACAGGCTTTGACGAGCTGGCGCAGGCGGCCAGTGCTTGGACGCCCGAGTGGGCCGAGTCGATGTGCGACGTGCCGGCCGCAGAGATTGTCGCCACGGCGCGCGAGCTAGCTGCCGCCGCGCCTGCCGCTGTGGTGGATGCAGGCTTTCATGGTGGCATCGGCATCGCGTATGCCAATAGCACCCAGACCGCGCGCGCTATCTGCTTGGTCGATGTGCTGCTGGGCTGCATCGGGCATGAGGGCGGTGCCCTCAACCCGCCCACGCCGCTTGTGTTGGGCGATTTGGACCCTACGCGTTTCGCGACGCCGTCGATGCCGCGTGAGCCCAAGTTGGGGTCCGAACGCTATCCACTGGTCGATCCGATGCGCGGCCTGTGCACGACCATCGGTCAGTCGATTCTTGCCGGCGATTTGCGTGGGCTCATCGTCTATGCCAGTAACCCTGGTGCGGGCTATGGCAATGCACAGGCTTGGTTGGGTATTTTGCAGCAGCTCGACTTGCTCGTGACGATTGACATTCGCTGGTCCGAGACGGCGCGTGCTTCTGACTTTGTGCTGCCCGACGTGACGTATCTGGAGGTCGACCGCGGTGTAGGCACGGTCGTGGGCGCTAACGATGCGCGCGTGTTCTACCGCAACGCCGTGCTGCCTGTGCAGCATGACGACACGAGACCGGGGCGGGAGATCTTTGCCGGGCTGGCTGCGGCCTGCGGCGTTGGCGAGTGCTTCGACTTTACGTCCGACGATCTGGCCGCTTCTCAGGTGGCTCCGTTTGGGATTGATCTTGCTGCACTTAAGGAGCGCGGTTGGGCCGATACGGGCGTGGCACTGCCGTCGCGCACGGGTGAGCCGGTGATTCCGCTTGCCGGCGGCAAGATTGCGCTGGCAAGTGATGTATGGGAGCGTGCCGGCATGGGACGCGTGCCAGGTTGGATCGCGCCGATGGTGGAGCCCAACCCGGGGATGTTTCGCCTCATTAGTGGCAATCGACCCTTTGAGTCGCATACCTCGCGCAGGCTCGCAGCGGCCGGTGCCGCCGAGGCGGGGTCGGACTTGGACGCCGTGCAGATGAACGCCGATGTCGCCGCTCACATGGGTATCGCCGATGGCGAGGTTGTCGAGCTTGTGAGCGACATGGGCCGCGATCGCGTGCGCGTGGAGACGACGCCGTATCTGCATCCGGCGTGCATCTTCACCTCGGCCGCCCCCGGTGGGCGTTCGTTTGACGCCGATGCCGGTGGCGCTCAGGCCCTGGGCGTCGGGCCACTCGACCACACGCCGCTGCGCTGGGACCCGTTGACGGGTGCCGCGCTCACCCAGGAAAACGCCGTTCGCGTGGAAAAAATCACGGCGCGCGAGGATAATGACGAGTAATTGACTCAGCTGATGTATTCGACTGATCCACGTTTCTTTTGAAAGGCCGCACATGAGCGATAGCCAGAACATGTCCGATGAGGTGCGCGCCCGCCTGCGCGCCATTCCTTCTGTCAACGAGCTGCTTGCCGAGTGGCCGGTAGTGAAGGCGGCGGGGGAGACCTGCGACGCGGTGGTGCATGCCGCCGTCACGGCCGAGCTCGATGAGGAGCGCGCCGCGATTCGTGCCGGTGCCGCCCCGCGCTCTAAGCGCGAGCTGGCCTCGGCCATCGAGTGGCGTGCGCATCGCTCCGCGCTGCCGAGCCTGCGTCCCGCCGTCAACGCCACGGGTGTGGTTATCCATACCAACCTGGGTCGAGCCCCGCTCGCGGTGTCGGCCGCCAAGGCCGTGGCCGAGGTCGCGCGCGGCTACAGCACGCTCGAGTACAGCGTGGACACCTGCTCGCGCGGGTCGCGCAAGGAACATGCCGCGCAGCTCATCCGCTCGCTTACCGGTGCCGAGGACGCGCTGGTCGTCAACAACAACGCGGCGGCCGTGCTACTGGTGTTGGCAACCCATGCCGCGGGCAAGGAAGTCATCGTCAGCCGCGGCGAGCTTGTCGAGATCGGCGGCAGCTTCCGTATCCCCGATGTTATGGAGTCCTCGGGCGCCAAACTCGTCGAGGTCGGGGCCACCAACCGCACGCATTTGAGCGACTACGAGCGCGCCATCACGCCCGATACGGCGATGATCCTCAAGGTCCATCCTTCCAACTATCGCATCGAGGGTTTCCACGAGGAGGTGGGTTCTCGGGAGCTTGCGGCGCTTGCTCACAAGCATGGCCTGCTGTTCTACGAGGACCAGGGCTCGGGCGCGCTGCTGCCCGATGACATCCTGGTGCGCGGCGGCGAGGAAACCACGCCTGCTTCGGTTTCGGCAGGGCTCGATCTGGTGTCGTGCTCGGGCGATAAACTGCTCGGTGCCGCACAGGCGGGCATTATCATGGGTCGTCGCGATCTGGTCCAGGCCTGCGGGTCGCATCCGCTTATGCGTGCCCTGCGTCCGGGCAAGCTCGCACTGGCGGCGCTCGAGGCTACACTGCGCATTTACATGGACGGGGCGGATGTGGCCCATCGAGAGGTGCCGGTGCTCAACATGCTCACGCTTCCGCAGGCTCATCTGGAGCGCCGCGCACGCAAGCTGCGCGAGCTGATGGTGGCGGGCCTCGATAAGGCTGGCTGCCCGTGTGCCGTTGAGTTGGAGATTGTCGAGGAATCGTCAACCCCCGGTGGCGGCTCGCTGCCAACCGTGGAGCTGCCCACGATGTGCGTTGCCGTGCGTCTTGTTGACGAGCGCCTGACGGTTGACGCGCTCAAGCGCTCGCTTGTCCAGGACTTCGACACGCCGGTCGTCACGCGCACCTCGCACGACCGCATTCTGTTTGATGTGCGCACGCTCGTTGGCGACCGCGATATCGAGACGGCGGCATCGACGCTCGTCGCGTGCGTTGCCAAGGCGGTGCGCCGATGAGTGGGGCCGAAGCGTTGGTGGAATGCCCCGTTATCGTAGGTACGGCGGGACATGTCGATCACGGTAAGTCGGCGCTCATCGAGGCGCTGACGGGTAAAAACCCCGACCGCCTGGAAGTTGAGCGCCGTCGCGGCATGACGGTTGAGCTTGGCTTTGGCGAGCTGGCGCTGCCGAGTGGCAAGATCGTTGGCCTGGTTGACGTGCCGGGCCATGCGCATTACTTGCGCGCCATGGTGCAGGGTGCCACAGGTATCGACGTGGCCGTGCTGGTGGTTTCGGCCGTCGAGGGCGTGATGCCGCAGACCCGCGAGCACGTGCATGTGCTGGAGCTGTTGGGCGTTACGCATATGGTGGTCGCGCTGACGATGTGCGACCTGGCCGACGCCGAGATGACCGAACTTGCCGAGCTCGATGTCGATGACTTTTTGTCGAGTACCGTGTTTGCAGACGCGCCGATCGTGCCTGTGTCGTCCAAGACCGGCGTGGGAATCGATGACCTGCTGGCTGCGCTCGACGAGCAGGTTGCCGCTTGCTGGGATGCCTGCCGTGCCCGTGCCGAGCTCACCGATGCCGCACCGCGTCTGCCCATCGACCGCTGCTTTACGATCAAGGGCGCCGGTACCGTGGTGACGGGAACGTTGCACGATGCGCCCGTCGCGGTGGGGGATGAGCTCGTCGCGCTGCCGTCGCGTACGGTCTGTCGCGTGCGCGGGATTCAGGTGCATGGTGATACGCCGCGGGCGTTGCCCGGTCAGCGTGTGGCGCTCAACTTGGTGGGCGATGCCGTCGCCGCGCTCGATCGCGGTGAGATGCTCGGCGTGGCGGGCCGCTTTGGCCAGACGATGCGCTTTATGATGACGTTTACGTATTTGGGCCGCGAGGGAGCCAAGCCGCGTGTGCTCGAGTCGGGTGCGCGTGTGCACGTGATGGCGGGCACGGCCGAGGTCGTCGGCCGCATCATGCTTTTGGAGGGCGAGGCCCCCATGGCGGTGGGCGAGACCCGTACCGTACAGGTGCGCTTGGAGGAGCCGCTGCCGCTACGAGCCGGAGACCATGCCGTGGTGCTGTCGTATTCGCCCGTTATGCTCATCGGCGGCGGGCGCGTGCTGCTATCGCGCTGCCGTCGCTCGCGCGAGCTTTCTGCCGGCGAGCGCGCACTGTTTGCGGCGCTCGAGTCCGGCGATATCGCGGGCGGTGTGGGCGCTTGGCTGACGCTGCAGATGCTGCCGGTTACGGCGGCTGATGTTGCCGAGGCTTTGGATCTTGGTGTCGGCGAGGTCGACGCCGCACTGCGCGGATTGGTGGCGCAGGGCGCTGCTTGCGCGCTTGCTGGCTCGGATGGCTCGCTGTATGCAGATTCTTCCGCGCTCGACGCTGCGATGGATGCACTGGCGGCGACCCTGACCGCCATGCACGCGGCGGCTCCCAAGGAGACGGGCTTTACGCCCGGTGCCGTTGCCCATGCTGCGTGGCCTGCCGCAGATGAAGGCGTTGCCGCGGCTCTGATTGCCGAGGGCTGCTCGCGTGGCGTGTGCGCCGCCGAGGGCGCCGAGGTATTCGATCCGCATTCGGCCGCTGCGGCGGCACGCGTGGTGCGAGAGGCTTGCGAACGGATCGTCGCGCTTCTTGACAAGGCCGGCCTGGATGCACCGGCGCTTCCCGAGGTGGGCGAGCAGTTGCAGCTCGGTCGCGACACCATGACGCGTGCCCTGCGCGAGCTTTCGCTCAACCGCTCGATCGTTAAGGTCGAGCGCGACGTTGCCCTGTCTGCTGCCGCCGAGGCCCATGCGCGCGAGCTCGTCGCCGCCGCCATTGAGGCAGCCGGCGGCGCAGCCACCACGAGCGTGCTGCGTGAGGCTCTGGGCGTGTCGCGCAAACGCGCCATCAGCATCTTGGAGCACCTGGATGCCGTCCGCTTTACGGTGCTCGACAAGGATGCCGGCGGCCTGCGCTCCCTGCGCTAGTCCACCCTTATCAGTTGCGGTGGAATAGTTCCTGTTTTCGGCATCTAACGCCAAACCAGGAACTATTCCACCGCAACTTCTTGTTTGTCATTTTGGGATGGGGCCTGTCGGTTTGGTAAAATACCGCCGCACTTGGGAACGGATGGGCTCCGGTGGGCTCCGCGGTCCTCAAAACCGTTGCGAGGCGTGCAAAACGTCTTGGATGTGTTCGATTCACATACGTTCCCGCCATACGCTACCAGCGCTTTTGTGCTCGCGGTCTTGCTGCGTGCCGCAAAGGCGCTGTTTTATTTTTGCATGAGCTTTTCGTAGCGCCGCTATTTCGGCGGCTGTATTTAGCTTCGTGCACCGGGTTTCGAGCATGCCGATGGGGGTGTTTTGCCGTATGACTACCGTAAGACGAGCCGATCTTTCTTGCGTCGTCCAAGCGGGCGGGCTGTCGTCGCGCATGGGTTGCGACAAGGCGCGGATGTTGTTTTGCGGCGAGCCGCTCATCGAACGCGTGCTGGGTCGGCTGGCGCCAGTTGCCGGCGAGTTGGTCGTGACGACTTCGCGTCCCAGCGAGCTTGCCTACCTTGAGGAGCGCGCGTTTGGCGGCCTGGTGCCGCGAATAGTGTCGGACCTTGAGGGGCCGGCGGGCGCCATGCGCGGCATCGCGAGTTCGCTGACTGCGGCCCGGCTGCCTCTCGTTGCTATCGTCGCCTGTGATATGCCGTTTGTCTCTTCGGAGCTAATCGGTGCCCTTGCTGGCTGTGTCGAGGCCGAGGCGCTCGACGTGTGCGTGCCGCGCGAGGAGCGGGGGATTGAGCCGCTTTGCGCCGTCTGGCGCCGTGACGCGTGTGCGCCGGTTGCCCAAGAGCTGCTCGCCGGTGACCGTCAGCGAATCCGCTGCCTGATCGACCGGGTGAATGCCGGGTATTTGGACGAGCCTCAGA
Source organism: uncultured Collinsella sp. (assembly GCA_900541665.1). Lineage (GTDB taxonomy): Bacteria > Actinomycetota > Coriobacteriia > Coriobacteriales > Coriobacteriaceae > Collinsella. Next base: position 62,774 of record UQKV01000002.1, on the reverse strand, counting down.
TTGTCGCGGTCGCAGGCTCGACGCTCTGCTTCGAAAACGTCAATACGCCCGAGGAGTTTGCGGCGGCCGAGTTACTCGCCTAGACGATTGGAGTTGCCATGTCTCACGATATTTGTCCCGACACGGGAGAACCTTGCACTTGCGATGGGTCTGAGCCTTGTACTTGCGGCTGCGGTGGCTGTGGACATACTGCGGAAGAGGAAGCGGCCGCCGCTGCGTATCGTGAGGCACACCGCGAAGGCCCGTCCGGCGATGCCCTAGATCACGAGCGCAAGATTATCGTTTCGTTCGATAGCACCTTCGATGTGATGGAATGCGAGCAACTGTGCCTTGCCGCCGGTGTGCCCGGGCGCATCATGCCTCTGCCTGGCTCCATCACCGCCGGCTGCGGGCTGTGCTGGGCCATGCCGTTCTCGGGCGACGCCCTCGCCGCCTTCCGCGCTGCCACCGAAGGCCGCATAACCCCCGCCGACTACCATCAGCTCGTCCTCTAACCACCTACACCACCACAAAGGTGCCTGTTCCCAATGTGGTGGTTTGGAACACGTGGACGAAACAGCTTCGAAACACGCGATTTGTACGTCAGACGCTCAAAAACGCTTCTACCTGCATCGTAATCAAAACGAAACATCTGCTCGTCGGCTTATGCGTAACTTTGCTGCAACAGTGCGATATTATCCATACTCGATAAAGCTCGCGGCGCATGGGGTGCCGCGACCGACACTTTTCGTTTCCCATCATTGGAGGAAGCATGAGCTACACGCAGAAAGTTCTCGACGAGCTCAAGGCCCGCTATCCCGAGCAGCCTGAGTTCATCCAGGCCGCGACCGAGATCCTCGGCACCATCCAGCCGGCGCTCGACGCCCATCCCGAGTACGAGGAGGCCGCCCTGCTCGAGCGCCTCGTCGAGCCCGAGCGCATCGTTATGTTCCGTGTCCCCTGGGTCGATGATCAGGGCAAGGTCCAGGTCAATCGCGGCTACCGCGTCGAGTTCAACTCTGCCATTGGACCCTACAAGGGCGGCCTGCGCTTTAACCCGACGGTCACCTTGGGCATGCTCAAGTTCCTGGGCCTGGAGCAAATCCTCAAGAACAGCCTGACCACCCTTCCCATGGGCGGCGGCAAGGGCGGTTCCGACTTTGACCCCAAGGGCAAGTCCAACAACGAGATCATGCACTTCTGCCAGTCCTTCATGACCGAGCTCTATCGCCACATTGGCCCCAACACCGACGTTCCCGCCGGCGACCTGGGCGTTGGCGGCCGCGAGGTTGCCTACCTGTTCGGTCAGTACAAGCGCCTGACCAACGAGTGGACCGGCGTCCTTACCGGCAAGGGTCTCTCCTTTGGCGGCTCGCTCGCCCGTACCGAGGCCACCGGTTACGGTCTGGTCTACTTTGTGGACGAGTACCTCAAGAGCCGTGGCGACTCCTTCGAGGGCAAGAACGTCGTCGTTCACGGCTCCGGTAACGTCGCCATCTACGCGGTCCAGAAGGTCTCCCAGCTCGGCGGCAAGGTGCTGGCCTGCTCCGATACTCACGGCTGGGTCGAGGATCCCGACGGCATCGACTACACCGTGCTCGAGCACGTCTACAACAAGAAGCGCTCCGGCCACGACAAGGGCGTTACGCTCGCTATGTACGTTGACGAGAAGCCCAACGCCGTGTGGCACGAGGGCGACGGTCGTGGCGTTTGGCAGCTCCCCTGCGACATCGCGCTGCCCTGCGCTCGCGAGAACACGCTGCTGCTCGAGGACGCCCAGGCGCTCGTCGCCAACGGCTGCAAGGTGGTCGGCGAGGGCGCGAACATGCCCACGACCATCGAGGCCACGACTTACTTCCAGAAGAACGGCGTCGCCTTTATGCCCGGCAAGGCTGCCAACGCCGGCGGCGTGCTCGTGTCCGGCCTGGAGATGAGCCAGAACGCCGAGCACCTGTCCTGGACCTTCGAGGAGGTCGACGGCAAGCTCGAGCAGCTCATGCGCGGCATGTTCCACAACGTGGACGACACCGCCAAGGAGTACGGCGAGGAGGGCAACTTCGTCATGGGCGCCAACATCGCCGGCTTCCTGAAGGTCGCCGATGCCATGCTCGCCCAGGGCGTCTGCTAAATCTTCGCTCGATATAGCATGTGATGAGGCTTCCAGCCATTCCGGCTGGGAGCCTTTTTCTGTGGTGGTGAGGGTCGCGCGCCCTCGTTTGGTACACTTAGAAGCACTGGACAAGTGGAGAGATGGGGGAGAACGTGCTCAAGTTCGGTACCTACGTCCGTGTTGGAAACGCGGCCGAAGCCTATGAGCTCTTGCAGAAGAACCGCAACAACAAGATTGTGGGCGGCGGCATCTGGATGCGCCTGGGTTCGCGTCGTGTGGCGACGGCGATTGACCTTTCGGCCTGCGGACTCGATCAGATCGAGGAGACCGAGACCGAGTTTCGCATCGGTGCCATGTGCACCCTGCGCCAGCTCGAGCGTCATGCCGGGCTCAACGCGCTTGTCAACAATGTCTTTGAGTTCGCCGTCCACGACATCGTGGGCGTGCAGCTGCGCAACACCGCCACGGTGGGCGGCAGCATCTACGGTCGCTTTGGCTTCTCGGACGTGCTCTCGGCGTTCCTGGCGCTCGATTCGTACGTTGAGCTGACGGGCGCCGGCCGCGTGCCGCTCGCGGAGTTCGTCGATATGGGCTACGTGCGCGACGTTATCGAGCATGTCGTGGTCGTCAAGCACGACTACCGCGCGAGCTATGAGGCCGTGCGTAAGGCCGCGACCGACTTCCCCTCGCTCAACGTCACAGCTGCCTGGTGGGACAACAGCTGGCATGTCACCGTGGGCGCCCGTCCGCTGCGCGCGACCCTGCTGCAGGGCGAGGCGTGCGGCCTTACCGCCGAGCAGCCTTCCGAGGACGAGCTTCGCGCCCTGGCTGCATCCGTGCGCTCGCTGAGCTACGGCACCAACCTGTGGGGCTCGGCCGACTACCGCCGTCGCATCTCGGCCCCGCTCGCCATCCAGGCCGTGCGCCGCGCCGCCGGCATCGAGCTTTCGGCCGCGCTTGCCCGCGAGCTCGAGGGCGTGCAGATTCCCAAGTTTGCCACGGACGAGTATTCCTGCCGCCGCGTGCCCGGCGTCGATTCTAGCGAGGTGCGCTAATGGCTGCCAAACTCATCGATCTTTCCTTTACGCTCAACGGCCGTAAGGTCAAGGTTCAGATTGCCCCCGACACCATGCTCTTTGCACTGTTGCGCGAACAGGGTTGTGCGTCGGTGCGCTGCGCCTGTGAGACAACCAACTGCGGCCTGTGTACGGTGTGGCTCGACGGCGAACCGGTGCTGAGCTGCTCGGTTCCCGCCGCTCGCGTCGAGGGCCACACCATCACCACGCTCGAGGGCCTCAAAGCCGAGTCTGAGGCGCTGGCCCGTGCGATGGCTGCCGAAGGCGCCGAGCAGTGCGGTTTTTGCGCCCCTGGCCTTATCATGAACGTGCTGGCGCTCGCCCGCGCCGCCAAGGAGGACCCGAGCCTCGTCGCCACGCGCGAGGAGCTGTCGCGCCAGCTCGCCGGCAACCTCTGCCGCTGCAGCGGCTACGAGAGCCAGCTGCGCGCCATCGTCCGCTTCCTCAACGAATCGGGCGTACAGGTGGGCTTTGAGATGCCCGAGCTGCCGGTCAACGATACCAGCTGCGATGGCGTCACCTACAAGCAGATCACCCACAAGCAGCCCAAGAAGGATTCGAAGGCCCTGCTCGAGGGCCGTCCCGTCTACACGGGCGATATGGTGCCCGCCGGCGCGCTCATCGTCAAACTCAAGCGCAGCCCCTATGCCCGCGCCAAGATCCGCTCCATCGACACCTCGCGCGCCCTGAAGGTGCCGGGCGTCGTGGGCGTCTACACCTACGAGGACGTGCCTAAACGCCGCTTTACCATCGCCGGCCAGAGCTATCCGCAGCCGAGTCCCTACGACCGCCTGATCCTCGAGAACCTCGTGCGCTACCAAAATGAGGAGGTGGCGATCGTCGCCGCCGAGACTGAGGAGGCCGCCGACAAGGCACTCAAGCTCATCAAGGTCGACTACGAGGTGCTCGAGCCGCTGCTCGACTTTACCCAGGCGCTCGATAATGACATCGTGGTTCACCCCGAGGGCGACGTGACCTTTATGTTCCCGCAGGGCGGCGACGTCCCGCGCAACTTGGTGTGCAGCGGCACGAGCGACTTTGGTGACCTGGATGAGGCCTTCGCCCAGAGCGACATCGTTTTTGAGCGCACCTACACCAGCCAGGCCACGCAGACCGCGCCCATGGAGACCTTTCGCGCCTTCGCGACGACCGACGCGTTTGGGCGCATCTCGGTGACCACCTCGACGCAGGTGCCCTTCCACGTGCGCCGCATGGTCGCGCAGTCGCTCGACATTCCGCAGTCGCAGGTGCAGGTCATTAAGCCGCGCATCGGTGGTGGCTTTGGCTCCAAGCAGACGGGCTGCTGCGAGATCTTCGTGGCGTTTGTCACCCAGCAGACCGGCCGTCCGAGCTACTGCTGCTACACCCGCGAGGAGACCATCACCGCGGGCAACTCGCGCCACCAGATGCAGATGACCGTTAAGCTGGGCGCCATGAACGACGGCACCATCACGGCCATCGATCTGCATACGCTGTCCAACGCCGGAGCGTATGGCGAGCACGCTACCACGACGATCGGCCTTTCGGGCCACAAGAGCCTGCCCATCTACAACCATGTGAAGGCGAGCCGCTTTAGCTGGGACGCCGTCTACACCAACACCAACCGCGGCGGCGCGTACCGCGGCTACGGTGCCACCCAGGGCCAGTTTGCCGTGGAGAGCGCCGTCAACGAGCTCGCCGACATGCTGCACATGGACCCCGCCGACCTGCGCCTTAAGAACATCGTGCGCGAGGGCGAGATCATGCCGCAGTACTACAATGAGAAGCTCAACGCCTGCGCGCTCGACCGCTGCCTGCTGCGCGCGATGGACATGATCGGTTGGCGCGACAAGCCGCTGGCCGTGGACCTGGGCGATCGCGTGCGTGCTCTGGGCTGTGCGCTCACCATGCAGGGCTCGGGCATCTCCAACGTGGATATCGCCGGCATCGACATGCGCTTGGAAGAGGACGGCTTCATTTCCATCGGCACCGGCGCCACCGATAACGGCATGGGCGTCGACACGATCCTGGCGCAGATTGCCGCCGAGGAGCTGGGTGTGGAGAGCTCGCTGATCGTGGTGCGCGGCGTGGACACCGACGTGTCGCCGTTCGACGCCGGCTCGTACGCGAGCTCGGGCACGTACGTGACGGGTCTGGCAGCCAAGAACGCCGCGACCGAGCTGCGCGAGAAGATTTGCGCCAAGGCCGCCCAGATGTGGGACGTGGACGCCGCCGACGTGGTCTTTGATGGCCAGTACGTGCGCCTGTCCGACGAGCGTGCCGCGCGCGAGCAGAACCGCTACCTCACGCTGCGCGACTTTGCCAACCTGTGCGTCAAGAACATCGCGGGCGGCGACGCGCTGACCTCGCATGCCTCTGCCTGCCTGCCCGTTTCGCCTCCGCCGTTTATGGCCGGCATTGCCGAGGTCGAGGTCGACAAGGCCACCGGCAAGGTGACCGTGGTGGACTACGCGGCGGCCGTCGACTGCGGCACCGTGATCAACGAGGCGCTCGCGCGCGTCCAGGCCGAGGGCGGCATTGCCCAGGGTATCGGCCACGCGCTCTACGAGATCGTCGAGCACGATGAGCGCGGCCGTCTGCGCACCGGCAACTTTATGAGCTACAAGCTGCCCACGCGCCTGGATATCGGCAGCATTCGCGTGGCCTTTGAGCCGAGTTACGAGCCGACGGGCCCGTTTGGCGCCAAGTCGATCGGCGAGGTCGTCATCAACACGCCGCTCGCCGCCGTGGCCTCGGCCGTGGCGCACGCCACCGGCCATCAGGTTCGCTCACTGCCGATTACGCCCGAGAAGGCCCTGCTGGGGGAGTAGCGGGTCAGCGAACAAGTCGTAATTGGCGGGGCGGGGCAACTCGCCCCGCCTTTTGCACTCGTGGTGAGGTCGTGAGCCTGTAAAAGGTGTGCGTGCGCTTGCCGTTCGTATCTGCTATCATTCCTAGTCTGTGCGCTCATGCGGGCGTGGCGGAATTGGTAGACGCGCCAGATTTAGGTTCTGGTGGGATTCCCGTGAAGGTTCGAGTCCTTTCGCCCGCACCATCGCACTTGCGTCGGCCCTGGCCGTCGCGACACTTTGTTGCATAAAGGTACCAGCACCTCAGATAAGCTGGGCAGTATGAGGAGGAACGTGTTGAACATCACCGCTTCTGACGTCAAGGACGCCAAGCTCACCGCTACGGTCACCATCCCGGCCGCCGACGTCGACGCCGCGATCAAGAAGGCCTACAAGGACACCGCCAAGAAGTACCGCTTCCCGGGCTTCCGTGCCGGTAAAGCTCCCCGTCCGGTCATCGACTCTGCTCTTGGCGCCGAGGCTACCCTCGCTCAGGCCACCAACGACCTGATCGCCGCCAACGAGCCCGCCGTCCTCAACGAGCTGGACATCGTCCCCACCAAGAACGGTGACTACAAGGACCTCGACCTCGCCAAGGATCACGAAGACTACACCTACACCGTCGAGTTCTCCCTGCGTCCCGCCGCTGAGCTCTCCTCCTTCGACGCTGTCGAGATCGAGATGCCCCCTGCGGAGGTCACCGAGTCCGAGATCAACAACCAGGTTGAGATGCTCCTCAACTATCGTGCCACCTTCGAGGACGTCGAGGGTCGCGCCGTCGAGGCCGAGGACTACGTTACCGTCGACCTCAAGGCCGTCGAGAACGCCGACAACTTCGCCGCCGAGGGCCGCATGCTCATCGCCGGTAGCGACAGCAACCCCAAGGAGTTCAACGAGGCCCTGATCGGCGCTAACGTTGACGACGTCAAGTCCGTCACCTGGACCGACGAGGTCGAGGAGGGCGAGGAGGCCGAGACCCACACCGTCGAGGTCACCGTCAAGGGTATCAAGGTCCGCAACACCCCCGAGCTCACCGACGAGCTCGTCAAGTCCGACTTTGGCTTCGACAGCATCGACGCCATGCGCGACGCCATCAAGATCGAGATCGAGCAGGACAAGGCTTCCCGCCTCCCGGCCGAGAAGGAGAACCGTTGCGTCGCCGCCCTCGCCGAGCGTCTGCAGCTCGACGAGATGGACGCCGACTACGAGCAGTCCGTCTTTGAGGAGCTTGGCCAGAACTTCCTGTCCAACCTCGCTGCCCGCGGCATGACCCTGGACACCTGGCTGCCCGCTTCTGGCCTGACCATGGAGCAGTTCGTCGGCGACCTGCACAAGCAGGCCAACGACGTTGCCCGCGAGTCCCTGGCGCTCGACGCCCTTGCCCGTGAGCTCAAGATTGAGGTCACCGAGGACGACATCAACGCCGAGTTCGAGAAGGCTGGCGTCAAGGATGTCGAGGCTTCCAAGGCCGAGTTCATCGCCGATGGCCGCATGCCTGCCGTCCGCGAGTCCATCCGTCGCTCCAAGGCCGTCGACCACCTGGTTGAGAACGCCAAGGTGACCGAGGTCGACGAGACCGCCAAGGACGCCGAGTAATTCTCGCCACCTTGCCCGCGAGCGCATGCGTGCGCCCGTGATGGGGTAAAGTTATACACCGGTTATCCGGTTGCTTCGTACGGTGCCAGCCAATGCATAGCATGCGGGCACCGTACGTTTATCTAGAACCAATTTGGTCCGCAAGAGAGAAATGGAGATGCGTATGATCGCTAAGTTCGATTCCGCCCTCGTGCCATACGTTATCGAGCAGACGCCGCGCGGCGAGCGCAGCTACGATATCTATTCGCGCCTGCTCAACGACCGCATCATCTTCTTGGGCGAGGAGATCAACTCCGTCAGCGCCAACCTGGTCGTTGCCCAGCTGCTGCATCTTGAGAGCCAGGATGCCGAGAAGGATATCTCGCTCTACATCAATTCGCCCGGCGGCGAGGTTTACTCCGGCCTGGCGATTCTGGACACCATGAACTTCATTAAGCCGCAGGTCTCCACCATCTGCGTCGGTATGGCTGCGTCCATGGCCGCCGTGCTGCTTTCGGCCGGCGCCAAGGGCAAGCGCTTCTGCCTGCCGCACTCCAAGGTCATGATTCACCAGCCCAGCGGTGGTGCCCAGGGTCAGCAGACTGAGATTGAGATCGTTGCCGAGGAGATCAAGAAGACTCGTCGCGAGCTCAACCAGATCCTGTCCGACGCCTCGGGTCAGCCCATCGAGAAGGTCCAGGCCGACACCGAGCGCGACAACTACCTGACCGCTGCCGAGGCCCTCGACTACGGCCTGATCGACCGCATTGTCACCTCGCGCGATCTCGCCGCGAAGGACGCCTAGGATGGCAGGTAACATGCAGGACAACTTTGACGAGAACGGCAACCCCATCCGCTGCTCCTTCTGCGGAAAAGAGCAGGGCCAGGTCCGTCGCCTCGTAAAGGGCCCGACCAACATCTTTATCTGTGACGAGTGCGTCGCCGCCTGTTCCGAGATTTTGGAGGAGTCGCTGGCTTCGGACTTTATGGACGCCGCCCGCAACGGCAAGCTGCCGGGCTTCCTCAACGACCACGGCCAGGCTGCGTCCCAGCCTACCGTTGACCCCGAGGCCGAGGGTTTTGAGCTCGAGGACGATCGCCAGGTCATCACGCACGTGCCGACGCCGCACGAGATCTATGACGAGCTTTCGGCCTATGTCATGGGTCAGGAGGACGCCAAGCGCGCCATGTCGGTGGCCGTGTACAACCACTATCGCCGCGTGATCGAGGGCGGCGCTGCGGTGTCTGCCTTTGATGACGACATGGGCTCGCAGTTCGATGACGATATGGACGAGGTAGAGCTCGCCAAGTCCAACATCCTGCTGCTCGGTCCCACCGGTACCGGTAAGACCCTGCTCGCCCAGACGCTTGCGCGCATCCTCGAGGTGCCGTTTGCCATCGCCGATGCCACCGCGCTCACCGAGGCCGGCTATGTGGGCGAGGACGTGGAGAACATCCTGCTCAAGCTCATCAATGCTGCCGATGGTGACATTGAGCGCGCGCAGGTGGGCATCATCTACGTAGATGAGATCGACAAGATTGCCCGCAAGGCCGAGAACCTCTCTATTACTCGTGATGTCTCGGGCGAGGGCGTTCAGCAGGCACTGCTTAAGATTCTTGAGGGCACGGTGGCCAGCGTTCCGCCCACCGGCGGCCGCAAGCATCCCCAGCAGGAGCTGCTGCAGATCGACACGACCAACATCCTGTTCATCTGCGGTGGTGCCTTCGTGGGTCTGGACAAGATCATCGCCGATCGCGTGGGAAACAAGGGCGTGGGCTTTAACTCCGAGATCGCCGGCCCCACCTCGGTCGACGAGAACGACCTGCTGCGTCAGGTGCTCCCGCAGGACCTCAATGCCTTTGGCATGATCCCCGAGTTTGTGGGACGTACGCCCGTCGTCACCCAGACGCAGGCGCTTGACGAGGACGACTTGGTGTCGATTCTGACCGAGCCCAAGAACGCCGTGGTGCGTCAGTACCGCAAGATGTTCCAGCTCGAGGACGTTGAGCTTGAGTTTGAGGATGCGGCCCTGCATGAGATCGCCCGCATGGCGCTCGCCCGCAAGACCGGCGCCCGCGGCCTGCGTTCTATCTGCGAGGACGTGCTGCAGCAGACAATGTTCGATCTGCCCAGTGAGGAGGGCGTTTCCAAGGTCGTCGTGACCGAAGCCTCCGTAAAAGGCGAAGAACAGCCCCAGCGCATCTACGGCTAAACCAGCCTAAAACGTGTTTGCAAATAGCCTCCGACCACCTGCGGTCGGAGGCTATTTTATATATACGCAATAACCCCAACTACCTGTGTTATTCTGTGTGTTTGTTTAAGCCTCAGCGAAGTCATATCAGACTGAAGTAATCGATACCTAAGGGGAGGAATGTAGGCCCGATTTTCGTAGATTCCGCACGAGCCGAAGACCACTTAATGTGGTCTTCGAGCGAGCCCAAGACTTGACCGAGCGAAAATCGGGCCTACATTCCTCCCCGACGGGCAAGGGAGAGATATATGGAAGAAATGCCCAAGAACTACGATCCGTCGACCAACGAGCCGGCGATCCTGCAGAAGTGGCTCGACGGCGGCTACTACAAGCGCCGTGAGGGCGTGGGCGACTGCACCGTCACCATTCCGCCTCCCAACGTGACCGGCAAGCTCCACATGGGTCACGCCACCGATGACTCCATCCAGGACGCCATCATCCGTATGGCTCGCATGCGCGGCAAGTCCACGCGCTGGGTGCTGGGCACCGACCACGCCGGTATCGCCACGCAGACCAAGGTCGACAAGAAGCTCAAGAGCGAGGGCATCAGCCGCCTGGAGATCGGTCGCGACAAGTTTGTCGACGCTTGCTGGGATTGGACCCACGAGTACGGCGGCATCATCGTCGAGCAGATTAAGCGCATGGGCTGTTCCGTCGACTTCGATAACGAGCGCTTTACCATGGACGAGGACTACGCCCAGGCCGTGCGCAAGGTCTTCTGCGACTGGTACCACGACGGCCTGATCTACCGTGGCAAGCGCATCGTCAACTGGTGCCCCAACTGCACCACCGCCATCTCGGACGACGAGGCCGAGTACAAGGACGAGAAGGGCCACCTGTGGCACCTGCGCTACCCGCTGACCGAGCCGGTCAACGGCCAGGACTACATCGTCGTCGCCACCACGCGCCCCGAGACCATGCTCGGCGATACGGGCGTCGCCGTCTCCCCGAAGGATCCCGAGAAGGCCGCCTTCGTGGGCAAGACCGTCAAGCTCCCCATCGTGGACCGCGAGATCCCCATCTTTGAGGATTGGCATGTCGACGCCAACTTTGGCTCCGGCTTTGTCAAGGTCACGCCTGCGCACGACCCCAACGATTACGCCATGGGCCAGGCCCACGATCTGCCGCAGATCAACATTTTCGATGAGCACGCGGTGGTCGTCGAGGGCTATGGCGAGTTCACCGGCATGACCCGCGAGGAGTGCCGCGAGGCGGTCATCAAGTGGTTCGACGAGCACGGCCTACTCGACCACGTCGAGGAGCACGACCACTCCGTCATGCACTGCTACCGTTGCGATGCCGCGCTTGAGCCGTGGCTTTCTGAGCAGTGGTTCGTCGCCGTCGACAAGCTCAAGGGGCCGGCACTCGACGCCGTTAACTCCGGCAAGGTCACCTTCCACCCCGCGCGCTGGACGCAGACCTACACCACCTGGATGGAGAACCTCAAGGACTGGTGCATCAGCCGCCAGCTGTGGTGGGGCCACCGCATTCCCGTGTTCTACTGCGAGGACTGCGGCTGGGAGGATGCCCTGACCGAGGACACCGACGTGTGCCCCAAGTGCGGCGGCCATCACGTGCACCAGGACGAGAACGTGCTGGACACCTGGTTCAGCTCGCAGCTGTGGACTTTCGCCACGCAGGGCTGGCCGCAAAAGCCGGAGCTGCTCGAGGGGCATCACCCCACGACGGCGCTCGTCACCGCGCGCGACATCATCGCGCTGTGGGTTGCCCGCATGGTCATGAGCTCGCTGTACTTCCTGGACGAGGTGCCGTTTAAGGACGTCGTCATCTACCCGACGATCCTTGCCAAGGACGGCAGCCGCATGTCCAAGTCCAAGGGCAACGGCGTTGACCCCATGGACCTCATCGGCATGTACGGCGCCGATGCTATGCGCTACAACTTGCTCACGCTGTGCACCAACAACCAGGACGTCAAGTTTGACGCGAACATCGACAAGAAGACCAAGAAGCTCATCGACAGTCCGCGTACCGACCAGGCCAAGTCGTTTGTGACCAAGATCTGGAACGCCAGCCGCTTCCTGCTTATGAACATGGAGGGCTACACGCCCGGCGAGCCCGTCGTGGAGACGCCGGCCGACGCTTGGATGTTCAGCCGCCTGGCCAAGGCCGTGAAGATGATCACCGAGGGCATCGAGAACTACACCTTTGGCGACATGGCCCGCGGCGTGCAGCAGTTCTTCTGGAACGAGGTCTGCGACTGGTACGTCGAGGTCACCAAAGCCCGCCTGAAGGGCGAGGGCCGTCTGCAGGCTCAGCGCAACCTGATCTTTGTGCTCGACACCTCCATTCGCCTGATGCACCCGCTTATGCCGTTTGTCACCGAGGAGATCTGGGACAACATGCCGGCGAGCGTGCTTGACTTGGACGCCGAGGGCAACCTAGACCGCGCCGAGGCGCTTATGATCGCCAAGTGGCCGGAGCCCGCCGACTACGCCAAGTATGTCGATGAGCCCGCCGAGCGCGCGTTTGAGCTTTGCCGCACCGTCGTTTCCGCCGCCCGCGCCACGCGTTCGCGTTATCGCTTGAGCCCCAAGGCCGAGCTCGACGTGGTCGTGCGCGCCGGTGCCGAGGATATCGAGAAGCTCGAGAGCCTGCGCTCGACCATTGAACCGCTGGCGAACACCGCCTCGCTGGTCATGGGCACCGACGTCGAGAAGCCGGCTGCGAGCATTGCCGTGGTCGACAGCGGCGTCGAGGTCTTTGTGGTGCTCGAGGGCAAGGTTGACCTTTCGGCCGAGAAGGCGCGTCTTGAGAAGGAGATCGCCGCGGCTCAGAAGGAGCTCGCCGGTTGCGAGAAGACGCTCGCCAACGAGGGCTTTGTGGCCAAGGCCGCGCCTGCGGTGGTCCAGAAGAAGAGGGACCGTGCAGCTGAGCTCAAGGAGATCCTGGCGGCGCTGACTGCTCAGGTTGCTGACTTCTCGTAGGCGGTACTGTGGGACGCGGTTTGGGGCATTGCTCGCTACTGCGGACAGTCCTGCTCGCACGAAGGCCACATTAAGTGGCCTTCGGCTCGTGCGGAACTTGTATCGAGCAAAGCCCCAAACCGCTCCCATGGCGGTTACGGAGGCGTCCGCTGCCTGGTGGGGCCACTTGGTTGTGGCCTTGAGGTCGCTGCAAAGCGGTGTTTGGCTGATATTTTGTATGGGAGGGGCTCGTTGTTGATTCGGGCCTCTTTTTATGTTGAGGGGACTTTGGGTTATGGCTAAGCGTTCTGGGTCGTATGTCGTTCCTTTCTCGTTTGAGCTGCTTTCGTTTGATGAGGCTGTTGGGCTGGCTGCTGATACGGGGCGGATTTCTGGGGATGCTGGGCCTCTGCTCGAGACGGTTGTCGATATGCTCGATGAGCTGGGGCGTCCGGACGAGTATTTCGATTGCATTCAGGTTGCCGGTACCAATGGCAAGACTTCGACCACGCGTTTTTCGGCTGCCATCCTTCGTGGTGAGGGGTTAAAGATTGCGCTGTATACGTCGCCGCAGCTGGTGCGCTATCCCGAGCGCATGGAGGTCGATGGGCGCGTTGTGAGCGATGAGGCGTTTGCCCGTGGCGTTTCTGCCGCCGTCGAGGCGGGGCATCGCGTGAATGCTCGTCGTGTGGCGGCGGGGAAGCACGCCTATTCCATCACGCCGTTTGACCTGCTGACGGCTGCCGCATTGGTAGTGTTTGCCGAGGCTGCGGTGGATGTTGCCGTGCTTGAGGTTGGCATGGGCGGGCGTTGGGACGCCACAAGTGCGACCGATCCCGTCGCCGTTGCCATTACGGGCATTGGGCTCGATCACACGCGTATTTTGGGCGACACGCTCGAGGCCATTGCGGGGGAGAAGGCTGCGGTTATCAAACCCGGGCGCTTGGTTGTTTTGGGCGAGGGCGCGCATGAGGCGAGCGTTCAGCGTGTGATGGATGCCCGTTGCCGCGAGTGCGGCGTCGTGCCACTCGTGGTGAGCCACGCCACGACTAAGGTGCCGGCGCATGTGGGCGACACGATTGAGTTTAGCTGCACCACGCCGCGTGCGATCTATACGTCGAGCATGGTTAAGCCGGCGTATCAGCCGCAGAATGCCGCGTGCGCGATTATGCTTTGCGAGGGGTATCTGGGTCGCGAGCTCGATCATGACAAGCTCGATGCGTCGCTTATGGGCTGTCCCACGCCGGGTCGATTTGACGTGCTGGGGACCGATCCGCTCAAGCTGATCGACGCCTGCCATAACCCTCAGAGCTGCGAGAACTTTGTGTGCGCGCTGGACGAGATCGATCCGTGCGTGGATAATCGCCCCACGCTGCTGTGTGCTGCGCTGGCCGACAAGGACGTGGCGGGCATCGTTGACGTTTTGGTTCCGGCGTTCCCCCGCGTGGTCGTGACCCAGACCGATTCCGATCGCGCCCTGCCGGCAGAGGAACTCGCCGCCCTGGTGGACACCGATAAGCTCGCAGGCGTATACCCGAGTGTGTCCGAGGCCCTTGCTGCCTTCGATGCCGCGGGCGAGTCCTTCGTAGCGGCCGGCACCATCACCCTAGCCGGCGAAGTAGCCGGCCTGCTGCGTTAACCCATCCCCTCATCAGTTGCGGTGAAATAGTTCCTGTTTCAGTTTTTAGCGGCCCATCCAGGAACTATTCCACCGCAACTCAAAAACAGTCAATTTGGGACGGTGCTTTTTTGGCTGCCCTGTGCCCCGAGTTGACTCGCTTGACACGAAATCGGCCTATTTACTACGTTTGACCGGTTACCCTCGACCACACGGAAAATCGTGAAATCAAAACCGCAGGTAGACGGCTTGCTGGTTTTCAAAAAAGACCCGCATGGTCGACCCATGCGGGTTAAACGTAGTAGATAGCCCGCTTTCGTGGCGAAGCGTTGGCAGGATGCGGCAAAGGGGCTGCCCCTTTGCCGCATTGCCTAGTCTAAGCGGACTGGATCGTGGGGGTAGGCGTTGAGGATCTCGACGCCGGACTCGGTGACCAGGGCCAAGTCCTCGATGCGGACACCGGTGCGGCCGGGGAGGTAGATGCCCGGCTCGATGGAGAAGGTCATGCCCGGCTCGACAACCTGCTCGTTGACGAGCGAGACGTCGCCCGGCTCGTGGTCCTGCAGGCCGATCGAGTGGCCCAGGCGATGCGTGAAGTACTGCCCATAGCCCGCATTCTCGATTACGTCGCGTGCGGCGCGGTCCAGGTCGCACATGCGAACGCCCGGTGCGATGAGCGCTTCGGCGGCCTCGTTGGCGTGGCGCACAATGTCGTAGATACGCGCGGTCTCTTCGTCCGGCTCTCCCCAAAAGAACGTGCGCGTCATGTCCGAGCAATAGTTGCAGCGACGTCCACCAATGTCGAATAGCACCACGTCGCCGCGCTTGAGCACGGTGTCGTCGGGTTCGTGATGCGGGTCGCCGGCGTTGGCGCCAAAGCTCACGATGGGCGGAAAGCTAAAGCCCTCGCAGCCGTGCTTGCGATACAGGCCGAGCATCTGGTCGGCAATCTCGCGCTCCGTCACACCCTCGTGGACGAGTTTGATGGCGTCGGCCATCACAGCGTCGTTAGCGGTCGAGGACGCGCGCATAAGCTCCTGCTCGGCGGCATCCTTGTAGGTGCGTGCGGCGGTGACGGCAAAGTCACCCAGGAAAAACTCGCTGGCGGCGTGGCGCTCCATAAGCGGCATCAAAAAGCCGGAGCGCATGACGGTGTCGATGCCGAGCGGCTTGGTTGGGTCGATCTCACTCGCGATGGCATCGGTTACGACGTCGGTATCGGTGTGGTAGGCAACGCGTGCATTGTCGTACTCGGGCAGCTGATGCAGGGCGTTGACCAAGATTACGGGCTCGTCATCGCGCGCGAGCAGCACGCCGCAAAAACGCTCGAACATATCGGCATAAAAGCCGGTCAGGTAATAAATCGACCACGGGTCGTTTACGAGCAGCTGTGCGCCGGGGTGCAGAGTCTCGAGCGCATCGAGCACGCGCGTCGCACGCTGGTCATCGACATGTGCCATATAACGTCCTTTCGCTAGGGTGCCACCATGGTATCCCCAATGCCAGGGTAGTCAATTTGGGACGGGGCTATTTTAGCTGCGTAAAACATGCGGAATGATTTTTCTGGGACGGGGATTAAATAATCATTCGGCACCCAATGATTATTTAATCCCCGTCCCAGAAAAATCATTTGAGCGAACGTTCGGGCAAAAGTAGTCATAAGAGGGCCGTTCCAAATGGGCTGGTTTCAAAAGTATGGTGGATTACGGGGCTGGACCTGTATTACTTGACCATGGGAAAAATCGCGAAAACAAAACCGCAGGTAGACGGCTTATCAAAAATCGAAAAATGCCGGTATGGATGGGGGTCTCCGAATTAGCCCCGTAATCCGGCATAGTTTTGAATTGGTACTAAAGTAGGCACAAGCTAAATACCGATTCCAAGGATGGTTGCGGTGGAATAGTTCCTGGATGCCGGGGTTTGGCGGAAATCAGGAACTATTTCACCGCAATTGAGGAGGGGCGGGGTGGATGGCGGGGTAGTTAAAAGAGCCTCGTCCTAAATGTGCTGCTTAGGCTGGGTCGATGTCCATGCTGGCGATGAGGTTGATGTTGGTGTCTAGGAGGTTCTCTAGCACGACGTCGCCCATGCGGATGGGGGCGTTGAGGACTAGGCCTCGGATGAGGTTCATGGCTTGGGCGTGGAGTGCCAGCGGGATGGCCTCAGCCGTGCGCACAGGCAGCAGCGTCTCGTCGCCGCCGGAGACGGCCACGGTCGTCGTGAGCACGCGCATGGGGCAGGTGAGCTCCTGATGTGCGAACTTATCGCCGCGCGGGCAGTTGTTGCCGGTTACGGAGCGCACTTCCACCACGGCGCCATTGGCGTCGCGCTCCACCTCTACGGTCAGGAGGCACTCGGATGGGCAGGTGGTGCAGTTGAACTGCAATGTCTCGGTCACATTCGTGCTCATGGCCTTATGCCTCCTCAACGGGGTCGACGGATAGGACAATCTCATTAGCACCCAGGTCGAGCGCTTGTTTGATGACCTTTGCCGGCAGCGGGAAGCTTTCCATAACGCTCGGCTTAAACGCGCGGACCTTGCCGGCGAACAGTTTCTCGCCGTCGGCCAAGATCCTCACGCAGGCGGCATCGACTGGCCAGCGCACGCGGAAGTTGAGCTTGGTGAGTGTCACAGCCGTAATGCGTCCCGGCAGCGCGTAGCTCGCAATGCCGGCGGGGGAGACCGTGAGCTCGAAGCCCGTGTCCGCGACCGCGTCCGTCTCGGCTTCGCCGCCCAGCGCGTACGCCGCCGCAGCTGCGCCAGCCCTCTCGGACTCGGTCGTCACGTTGTCGGCCAGGTCGTGCACGTGCAGCGCGTTTCCGCAGGCAAAGATGCCCGGCACGCCCGTCTGCAGGCTCTGGTCCACCACGGCGCCGCGCGTGCGGGGGTCCAGCTCCACGCCCGCGGCAACCGAAAGCTCGTTCTCGGGAATCAAGCCTACCGAAAGCAGCAGTGTGTCACACGGAACAATGCGCTCGGTTCCCGGAATGGGCACCAGCTGCTCGTCGACCTGGCTTACCTCGACGGCCTCCACGCGGTCGTGCCCGATTACGCGTGTGACGGTGGTGGACAGGTGCAGCGGAATTCCAAAGTCGTCCAGGCAGTTCTTGACGTTGCGGCGCAGACCGTTGGCGTACGGCATGAGCTCGTATACACCCTCGACGGAAATCCCCTCGAGCGTGCAGCGACGTGCCATGATGAGCCCGATGTCGCCCGAGCCCAAAATGACGGCACGCGAGCCGGGCTTGAGGTTTTCGATATTGATGTATCGCTGCGCCAGGCCGGCCGTAAACACGCCGGCGGGACGACTGCCGGGGATCTTGATCTCGCTGCGGGTGCGCTCACGGCAACCCATGGCAAGGACGATCGCGCGCCCGGTGAGCTGTAGCATGCCGGCAGGGCTCATGAGCGTGACGGTATGGACCGCGGCGTCTTCCGTAGGCTCGCCTGAATCAATCCCAATCACCATGCTGTTCAGGAGCAGCGCAATGTCGGTTGCGTGTACCTGGTCGATAAAGCGCTGCGCGTATTCGGGACCGGTGAGTTCCTGTTTAAAGTGCGACAGGCCGAAGCCGGGATGGATACACTGGCGGAGGATTCCACCCAGGTGCTGCTCGCGCTCCACGATGGCCACGTGGGCGCCGGCCTTATGTGCGGCAAGCGCAGCCTCCATGCCAGCAGGTCCGCCGCCGATGACGACCACGTCGAAGGCTTGCGTTTGTACGGCTTCCACGACGCCGCAATCAATCGCGCTCGATTTGAGTTCTGCCATCCTAGCGCACCCCCTTCAGCGGTCCCTCAACCAACCAAGATCCGGCATCTTCCAGCAGCACCTCGCTGGGGTCGCAGCCCAGCTCGCGCGCCAGGATCGCCACCACACGACTCTGGCAAAACCCGCTCTGGCACCGACCCATACCGGCACGACAGCGGCGCTTGACGCCCTCGACCGAGACCGCGCCTGGCTGGCGCCGGATCGCGGCCACAATCTCGGCCTCGGGCACCGTCTCGCAGCGGCAGACGATCTGCCCCCACGCGGGGTCGGACTTGATTAGCTCCTCCTTGTGCGCCAGCGGTGCGCGGTCAAAGTCGTCCGGCGCGCGGCGAATTGGGTTCCAGTCCGCCCGCTCGTGCAGCTCCACGCCCGCCTCACGCATCACAAGCTCCATGCGCTCGGCAATGGCCGGCGCGCTCGCCACGCCCGGCGACTGAATGCCCACTGCTTGAAACAGCCCCGGCACCACGGCCGACTGTCCAATAAAGAATTCGTTCGTTCCCTGAATGACCGGACGCCCGCCGGCAAATGCGCGCACCACGCGGCGCGTATCCAGATCGGGCACCAGCTTGCGCGCGCCGCACAGCAGCGCGTTCACATCGCTCGCATAGGTCTGCGTGTCGCCCGGCTCGCGCACGGCGGCCGTGGCGGTGATCGCGGTGTTGCCGTGTACGGTACCCGTGACGATAACGCCCTTCGATATCGGCGTCGGCACGGGGTAGAGCGGCATGAGCGTGTGCGGCTCCTTGTCCAGCATCACGATGTTTCCCTGGCGCCAGACCATCTGGAACTCCTCGGCGCCCGCCATATGCGAGATGTCGGCGGCGCCGTTGCCCGCGGCGTTGATCAGGTAGCGGCAGCGCACGTTGCCAGCGGGGGTCGCCAGCGTAAAGCGCGCGTCGTCGCTCGAGCCTGCGACTTCAATCGCCTCTACCGGAGCGGACCGCATAAACTTCACCCCGTTGGCCACGGCGTTCTCCAGCGCGGCGATGGCAACCTCAAACGGGTCGACAAACCCAGTCGAGGGGCACCACAACGCGCACGTTGCATCGGCACTGGCGCGCGGCTCTAATTCGTGGATGCGGTCGGGTCCGACGATCGCCAGCTCGGGTACGCCGTTGGCCAGGCCATTCTGGCGCAGCTGCTCCAGATGCGCGCTGTCCTCGTCGTTAAAGCCCAATACCATCGACCCGGTGCGGCAGAACAGAAAGCCCAGCTCCTGCGACCACGTACCGTACAACTCGCAGCCACGGGCGTTGACCTGCGCCTTTACGGTGCCCGGCGCCGGATCGTAGCCGGCGTGCACCAAGCCGCCGTTGGCCTTCGACGCGCCCAGCGCGATGTCGTTGGCCGCCTCGACGACGCAAATGGACAGGTCAAACCGCGCGAGCTGCCGCGCGATGGCGCATCCGGTGATGCCCGCGCCGACAATCGCGATATCAAACGTTTCCGTCACAGTGCCTCCCAGACGAGTTGACAGGCCGTCAATAAGACTATCCTACGGTCTACACACCCCCAGCGCAGCGGCAATGCGGCGAACAGCCCCGCAACACCCGCCAACGGCAGACGAGGGGAAGCTCGGTAACGTCGACGTTTTTGTCTGCTGACCCCGGTGCCGGAGGTTTGTCTCGATCTGTAACAGTAAGAAGGTTTTTGAGGTCCAAGATGTTACAGATTGAGATTGAAGCCGGGGAGAGATTCTTCAGTCTCGACCTGTAACATCTGGGGACTGTTTTGGGGTCTAGTTGTGGCAGTACTGACCAGTAAGAACGACAAAATCGAACACACTGCTTACCTGCGGGTTTAAGTACGGCAACAACGGCACAAGCGCGTAAAAACGAGTTAGCACATGCACTTGGGATAATTTGGGGATACGAAAGCCACGCGGACGTGCACCCCAAATATCCGTGTTTATTAACACAAAGATCACCATGCCGCCCAGGGCCGTGATGTCGTCGGGCAGCTCGCAGCTCCTCCCAGTCATTCCTCTTCCTCCATCCCTATGCGGCTTCGTCCGTGTTCCAGCCCATCAGGTCGTTGGGCGGACAACCAAGAACCTGCGAGATAGCCAAGAGCTTGTCGGCTCCAGGAATGTAATCGCCACTCTCGTACTTCGCGAAAGTGCTGACGTTCATTCCGACTTTGGAAGCGACCTTAGCCTGAGAAAGGTCAGCTCCGGCGCGTGCGGCGCGGATATCCCCGCCAGCTCCTTACTGAAGTCCATTCGTTCCTCCTTAGAGACGTTTTTCTGTCTGTCGAATTTCAATATGAATAGTTTTATGCCCCTGTTAATCAAATGAGCAACATTTTTTTGTGTAAAGACATTTTTTTGTTTACTATTCACTTAACGTAAAGAAAGGAGTGAGGATGAACCTTCGTCTAAGAGAGCGCCGAGAAGCCCAGGGGCTAAACCAAAAGGAGCTAGCACAAAAAGTCGGCAAGTCATTCCGAACTATTCAGTCTTGGGAGCGCGAGGAGAGCTATCCGAACGCAGAGCTCGTAGGTGCGCTCTGCGAAGTATTCAACACCGACCCCAACGACCTGCTCGGATGGTACGAGGAGCATCCTGAGGGCAAGCCGACGGCGCCGGCAGGCGCGGAGGGCGAGCTGATCACCTGCTACCGGCAGAGCACCGAGAAGAGGCGCTCGAAGATCTTGGAGACGGCACGCGACCAGGCCGAGCTGTCCCAAGCTCAGGCTGCAGCGCCTGAAGGCGAAGGGCTGGAAGCGGATCAAGTAAGGTCCGCTTAGGCATTCAACGGAACCACCTGCGAGATTGGCAGATAACATGGGAATGTACGATTCAACTCGCCGACCTGCGGTTCGCCGCCGAGGAAAAGACGAGGGAGGCTTCGCCGAGAAGGCAAAGGACGCGCTCGACCTCGCATCCAAGGGCGCGGGGCTCGTCCCCACATTCGCCAGCGCCATTGGCACGCTCGCAAAGCTGTTCGGAGCCTAGGCAGGCTGCCACGAATAAAATCGTTGGCAAACTCAAAGTTTTATCTGTCATTTGACTTGGCGCAAGAGGTCGAATTCACAGAATCACCTCGATTTCTTCACCATCATTGTAACTAATTGATTACACTTCTAGCTAAGGAGAGGGATGGACAACATAGGGCTCTTCCTTCATTTTATGAAGGAAATCGTGGACAAGAACAACTTCATCCTCGTGGAACGCGAGGCAAGTCTGGAGTTCATGGCGGGCATGGGAATCACCATGGACGAGCTCAAAAGCGTGATCTTATCGCTCACGCCAAGAGATTGCTTTGATGGACCCGAGGCGGACCGCGACTCGCGATACCCGGGATGGATAGTTGCCGAATTCTCACCCAAGGCATTCGGCAAGACGCTGTACCTAAAGATGTCCATAAAACGCGAGGCCGAGCGATGCAAATGCCTCTCTGTAAAGTTGTACCGGGATAGATCGGAGGTCCCGAGATGAGCGAGATGAAGAGCACTTTCAGCACCTATTGCATTGAATGCGACCAGGAAGTCGAGGCACGCGTAGAGCGTCGTACCGAGACGATGCGCATCAGAAAACAGGATATTACGTATGAGGCCACGGTCGCGGTATGCCCCGTCTGTGGAGCGGTTATTGCGGACGCACGCATAGAAAGCGAGAACCTCGCAGCCGCCTATGCCGCTTATCGCGCCGTCAATCACTTACTTTCCCCCGAGGAAATCAAGGCCGTCCGCGAACGCTACGGCCTGTCGTTGAGAGATTTCAGCCGCTTCCTTGGCTTCGGTGAGCAAACTGTGGCTCGATATGAGTCTGGCGCGCTGCAGGACGAGGCTCACGATGGAATGATCAGGCTGGCAGCAAGCCCCGCTGGCGCCCTGTCACTTTTAAACGTAAAGAGAGACCAACTGTCTGAGAAGATCATCAGCGCCGTCGAAAACTTTGTCGACTCCCAGGCTCCGGATCGCTTCAGCACTTTAGATTTTAGCTGGCCGCCACTTGAGGCATACTCGCCGTCGAGGACGAACGGATACCGACCGTTCGACTGGTCGCGCGTGTGTGGCGCCGTTGTCATTCTTGCCCACCGCTGCAAGAGGCTCTATAAGACCAAACTGCAGAAGGCCATGTTCTTTCTCGACTACTACTGCTATGGCATGACGAGCACCTCCCTCACGGGAATCGAATACGCGCATGCCGACTATGGCCCCGTCATAAACGATAAGGACACTTTGCTCTATGCCCTGCAGCAACAGGGCAAGATAGAGCTTGTCCCCAACGGCTGGGGCGAAATCGTAAAACCACTCGTCGAACCAGAGGAAACGTTTGACGAAAGGGAACTCGAGTACATCGATCTTGTAGCCAGATTCGTCGACACGTTTGACACCGCAAGCGAGATATCAGAGTTCTCCCATGAGCTATCGGCATGGAAGGAAACGGGGAGCGGCAAGGTCATCGACTATCCAAAATATGCAGCGGAGGTCGTAGACGCTGTTGACACCAGGATGGCAGTCTAAAGGATCCCTGAAGGAACAGAGCAGGTCCCAGCAAAAGGCCAGTTATTGCAGATGACGCAACAACTGTTCAAGACATAAAGAAACCCCACCGCGCACGGCCGGAACCTTGGCGCGGCGGGGTGACAACAAGGATGCCGGAGTAATACGGAGATAGCTCCGGGC
Source organism: uncultured Collinsella sp. (assembly GCA_900541665.1). GTDB lineage: Bacteria > Actinomycetota > Coriobacteriia > Coriobacteriales > Coriobacteriaceae > Collinsella. Next base: position 40,004 of record UQKV01000002.1, on the reverse strand, counting down.
AACCTAGGGACATTATATGACGCGCAAGCAGAGGCGCCGCGCGGCAGGCTCCGAGTGGCTAGCAGATCGCGGGGACGGACTGCCCATGAACCGATAGATGTGCAATCATAGATGGAAGAAGTGGTGCGCAGCCGAGGGTATCGAACACATCCCGTGGTCGAACCTTCTCAACTCGTGGCGAACCATCTGCGAGATGGAGCTGCACATGCCCTGGGACCTCATGGAAATGCTCATGGGACACTCCCCGCCGGGCGTGTCGGGGCGACATTATATTCGTCCCTCCCGTGAGCAGGTGGCGCGTTCCGTTTGCGACGCACTTGGGATAAATTGGGATATTTTCCAACAAACTAGCAGGTAAAACGGGCGCGGTTAATAGTGGCAGATTTAGATGAACCAATCAGTCGATTTCGAATGTCTAAATCTGTAACAGTTAGACCTGTTTATGCTGAGTCTCTGTTACAGATTGAGACATTCTTCCTGGACGTTTTCCTTTGTCTCAATCTGTAACAGTTAGCTGATGATTTGGGTTCTAGACGTTACAGATCAAGACAAACCTTCCGGCGGATTTTGAATGTCTCGATCTGTAACAGTAAGAGGGGCAATTTGGTTCCAGTTGTTACAGATTGAGACGTTAGTCTGGCGGGTCCTCCGTTTGTCTCGATCTGTAACATCTAGACCCGGATTCCGCTCCTAGCTGTTACAGATTGAGATGTTTGTGTCCGCGCCAGCCCCGTACCCAACCGTAGTCCCATATAAACAAACCCCGTGGTAAACTTGACCGGACTGTAATTATTCCGAAAGGTACACCTCAATGTCCAAGTACATCTCTGAGCTCATGTCGCCGCAGCTTATGGGCGTCGTCTATGCCTTCGTTGGCTTTATCATCGCCCTGTATGTGCTGTCGGTCGTCTATGTGTTCATCGACGCTCGCCGCCGCGGCGCCAGCGCCTACGTGGCATGGGGCATCATCGCCCTCATCCCGTTTGTTGGCCTCATCGCCTACCTGGTCCTGCGCCCGCACTCCTACGCGGCCGACCGCGAGGAGCAGGAGCTGGACATGGCCCTGCGCGAGCGCCAGCTTGCCCAGTACGGCACCTGCCCGCAGTGCGGCGCGCCCATCGAGAAGGACTTCGTCGTCTGCCCGGTGTGCGACACTCAGGTTCGCAACGTCTGCCCCAGCTGCCATCGCCCGCTCGATGCGCACTGGAAGGTCTGCCCCTACTGCCGAACTCGCATCCAGTAACGCATCCATCGCCGGGCCGGCTGCAAGCCACGGGCACCGCGCGCCCCGCAGCCGCGCCCACACGATGAAGCATGCGTAGAAAATCGCCCGCCGTGCCATTAAGGTGCGGCGGGCGCTTGTATACCAAGGCAACCTGCCTATAATGATGCAAGTCAAAAACGCCGAGCGCATCGCACGCACTTGCATCAGGCATCCGAGAGGAGAAAACATACCCATGAAGGCACTCTACAATGACGGTTCGGTGGCCGAGCTCCCGCAGGACGAGGTCACGCACGTCATCCGCCACTCCGCCGCGCACATCATGGCGCAGGCCATCAAGCGCCTCTACCCCCAGGCCGACTTTGCCTACGGTCCCGCGACCGACAACGGCTTCTACTACGACGTCGACCTGCCCGAGGGCGTCAAGATCAGCGAGGACGACTTCCCCGCGATCGAGGCCGAGATGAAAAAGATCGTCAAGGAGAACCTCAAGTTCACCGTGTACGAGAAGCCCCGCGCCGAGGCCATCGCCCTTATGGAGGAGCGCGGCGAGAAGTACAAGGTCGAGCACATCGGCGACCTGGACGACGACGCCCGCATCACCTTCTACCAGCAGGGCGACTACATCGACATGTGCGTCGGCCCCCACATCTGCTACACCAAGGCCCTCAAGGCCTTTAAGCTCACCGGCGTCTCGGGCGCCTACTGGAAGGGCGACAAGGACAACAAGATGCTCACCCGCATCAACGGCGTCGCCTTTGCCACCAAGGAAGAGCTCGACGAGCACATGCACATGCTGGAGGAGGCCAAGAAGCGCGACCACCGCAAGATCGGCCGCGAGATGGACCTCTTTATGATGCGCGATGAGGCCCCTGGCTTCCCGTTCTTCCTGCCCAACGGCATGATCCTTAAGAACACGCTGCTGGACTACTGGCGCGAGATCCACCACAAGGCCGGCTACGTGGAGATCTCCACGCCGCTCATCATGAACAAGCAGCTGTGGAAGACCTCGGGCCACTGGGACCACTACAAGGACAACATGTACTCCACCGTCATCGACGACGAAGAGTACTGCATTAAGCCCATGAACTGCCCGGGCGGCGTGCTGGTGTACGCCTCCAAGCCGCACTCCTATCGCGAGCTGCCCATCCGCGCCGGCGAGATTGGCCTGGTACACCGCCACGAGCTGCGCGGCGCCCTGCACGGCCTGTTCCGCGTGCGCTGCTTTAACCAGGACGACGCTCACCTGTTTGTGCGTCCCGACCAGCTGACCGACGAGATCGTGGGTGTGGTCAATCTGATCGACTCCGTGTACCAGAAGTTTGGCTTTAAGTACCACGTTGAGCTTTCCACCCGCCCCGAGGACTCCATGGGCTCGGACGAGGACTGGGCGCGCGCCGAGGAGGGCCTGCGCACCGCTCTGGAGAAGCTGGGCATGGACTACGAGGTCAACGAGGGCGACGGCGCCTTCTACGGCCCCAAGATCGACTTCCACCTGGAGGATTCGCTCGGCCGTACCTGGCAGTGCGGTACCGTGCAGCTCGACTTCCAGATGCCGCTCAACTTTGACCTGGAGTACGTGGACGCCGACGGCACCAAGAAGCGCCCCATCATGCTGCACCGCGTGTGCTTTGGCTCCATCGAGCGCTTCATCGGTATTCTGATTGAGCACTTTGCGGGCAAGTTCCCCACCTGGCTGGCTCCCGTGCAGGTCAAGGCGCTTCCCGTCTCTGAGAAGAGCCGCGACTACGCCCACGAGGTGTGCGCCAAGCTGGAGGAGGCCGGCATTCGCGTGGTCTGCGACGACCGCGACGAGAAGATCGGCTACAAGATCCGCGAGGCCCGCAGCATCGACCGCGTGCCCTACATGCTCATCCTGGGCGAGAAGGAGGTTGAGGCCGGCAACATCTCCGTCCGCGATCGCTCCAACGAGACCGTTCAGATGAGCGTTGACGAGTTTGTTGCGAAGGTGCTCGAGGAGATCAAGACCCGCGCCTAAGGTAAACTTCACAACAATTAATAAAGGCGACCGTCCACAAGGGCGGTCGCCTTTTTTCATGTCCAAATAAGAAAAGCCGCTGGTTGAGCGGCTTTTTTTGTTGCACAAAAAGGTACAGGTTTTTGTAGAGGGGTATGGAGATGTATCTACTAGCAGTACATTTTGCGTAATCTGGGTAAACGCTGATTAATTGCTTGTATAATGTCGTCTGTCGAAAGATACAAAAACCTGTACTTTTGCGACTGCGCCTAGCTGCGAGCGAGAAGCCTGTTCTAAACGCCCCTGCATTTGCGGGCATCGCAAAGCCAAAAGAGGGGGCGAGAACATGGAACAGACGGCACGGCGCCAAGAGCAGCTGCCGGGCGCATTTAACGGCGCCACCAACAACAGCCATAACGGCCGCGTCCGCTGGTATCTGGTCCACACCCCCAATGGAAAAGAGCGCGAGACCTGCGAAAAGGTCCGCTGCATTATCCCGCACAACCTTATGCAGGATGCTTTTGTGATGCAAAAGGAGTTCTGGTTTAAGCGGGACGGCGTCTGGTCGATCCAAACCAAACCCATGTACAAGGAATACTTCTTCGTCGCCACGCACGATGCCGCCGCGCTCGATAGGGCTTTGGCCCAATTGAGCTTTGGCTATCGCATCGCCGGCAGTAGGGAGCGGGCGTACATGCCCATGCCGGACGATGCACAGGACTGGTACCGCAGCGTTCTGGACGACGACGGCGTGGTGCGTAACAGCGTTGCGCGCATAGAAGACGGTGTGTTGCACATAGAACAGGGGCCCTTGGTGGGGCAAGAGGCCCGCGTGAAGAAGATCGACCGTCATAAACGCTGGTGCCTGGTAGACGTGGGCGAGGGTGACTCCACATTTAGGGAACTGCTTCCGTTAGACGTGCCCAGCAAAACGTAAGGGAGACGTTGCGCCGGCAAATTACTTGATTTTGGATTCATAGATGGGGGGGGGTTCCTGGGGACAGGAACGTAAGTTTGACTGTGGCTGCTAAAGAAGTAACAGAGAGCTGTGTATCTGTGGGGGATGCACTGGCTATTAAAGAGATTAAACCGAGCGGTACGCTTGGCTACCGCTTATTTAAGAGGCTGTTTGACCTTGTATTCAGTCTTTTGATGAGTGTATTGCTGCTTATCCCCATCGCCATCGTGTGCGCGCTCATTTGCCTTGAGTCGCCTGGCAACCCTATGTATACGCAAGAGCGCGTTGGCAAGGGCGGAAAAACAATCAAGATTTTAAAGCTTCGTAGCATGGTTGCCGATGCGGGTGATGTGCAGAAGTATTTAAGTCCTGAGCAGCTACATCAGTGGGAAGTCGAACGCAAAGTCAACGATGATCCCCGCATTACCAAGATTGGTCAATTCATTCGTAAATGCTCCATCGATGAGATGCCTCAGTTTCTCAATGTGCTGAACGGCGATCTTTCAGTCATTGGTCCCCGTCCCATTACAAGGGATGAGCTTGAACAGCATTTTTCGGATGAAGAAAAGGCTGAGCTGCTCTCAGTTCAGCCTGGAATTACTGGACTTTGGCAAGCGACTGATCGTAATGAAGCGACCTTTGAGAGTGGTCTGAGGCAAAAGATAGAACTTCGCTACGTTCAGAACCGCTGCTTCCGCATGGATTTGAAGTGCTTTACCGGCACCTTCGGTGCCATGTTCGGCAAGAAGAGAACGGGGCGATAGATGCAGACAAACCTTACTTCTTCTTATAGTGTGTTGATGAGCATTTACAAAAAAGAAAATCCTGCCTATTTAAGTCAGGCTTTAGACAGCGTGCTGAATCAAACGGTTTCTCCTGCTGAGATCGTCATGGTCAAGGATGGTCCGCTTACGCATGAGCTTGAAGATGTGCTCCAAGATTATGACTCCCTGCATCCTGGACTGTTCAATTTTGTTTCGTATGAAAAAAACCATGGACTTGGGTATGCATTGCGCCAAGGCATGCTTGCTTGCTCTAACGAAATTGTTGCACGCATGGACACTGATGATATAGCTCGTCCGGATCGTATGGAGAAACAGCTTGCCGCTATTGATGGCGGGCTCGATATGGTCGGAAGCGATGTTATCGAATTCGTCACGTCTCCCAATGAACCTGTTGCGGCCACGGACCTTCCCAAGGGCATCGATGCTATACGTTCTTATTCCAAAAGGCGAAATCCCTTCCGTCATCCTCCCATGACGTTTAAAAAGTCGAAAGTTATGGAGGCTGGTAACTACAGTTCCGACTTTCTCTACTTTGAGGATTGGGATCTTTTTAACAGGATGCTCGCATGTGGCTGCAAGGCGGATAACCTGAAGGAACCGCTTGTTGCGATGCGCGTTAGTGAGGATTTCTATGCTCGTAGGGGCGGCTCGCAGTATCTTAAGTACGCTAAAGCATTTAAGCAGGCTCAAGTTGAGCGTGGCTATTTCACAAAACGTGATTATATCTGTTCTTATTTGCCGCATGCCGCTGTCTGTCTGATGCCAAATTCCGTTAGAGCGTTGATATATCGTTATTTTCTCAGGAGGTCCTAGATATATGGCTTCTGATGTTGATAAACCTCTGGTTAGTGTCATTGTCCCCATGTACAACGTGGGCATGTTCGCGCTTCCTTGCGTAAACTCATTGCTTGGTCAGACTTATTCGAATATCGAATATATTATCGTGGATGATGGATGTACTGATAATACTATCGATCTTATTGAAGATGCCGTTGGGTCAGACACGCGATTTAAGATTTTGCATAAGGAGAACGGCGGTCTTTCTTCTGCGCGTAACTTTGGTACTCAAAGGTGCCACGGTGATTATGTCATGTATGTTGATGGGGACGATTTGATTGATTCGCGAACTGTTGAGTTGATGGTCGAAGCGGCTGACAAATATCAAGTTTCGCTCGTTATCGGCTCCTTTGCGAAGACGCCTGTTCTTGATAGCTATAAGATGGGGCAGAATGTAGAATTCCATGTTGAGTCTGGAATTGAGCATTTTCGAAAACTACTTTTATTAAGCGGTGAGAATGGCTCTGCGTGCGGGAAGCTCTTTGAACGATCTCTTATTAGCGATCTTGTCTTTCCTGAGGGGCAGCTCTTTGAAGACATGGGCGTAATCGCTAACATTTGTTCCAAAATTAAAAAGGTTGTATTCTCTGATGCGTGCTTCTATGCATACGTGACGAGACCTGGTTCCATTACAACGCTCAGGAAGCAGGGTTCCAAGCATGCTAAAGACATGGACAGGACTATTGAGACTGTTCGACAATTTGCCTGGCCTGAATTTCAGGGCGAGTTTGAGTGCTTCCAGTCATTCTGTACGCTTCGCGTTGCAATGAGGGTTGATCCGGACGAATTTGATGATCAGGCTGAAGCCCAGAATTATTTGAGGAAGGCTCGAGGGCTTGCCTGGAGGGCATTGAAGAACCCATATGCTTGTTCAAAATGGAGGCTACGCTGTGCTCTCTTTTCTATCTCTCCTAGGGTTCATAATGCTTTCTATGCGTTATATGCTGCAATTTCTGGTAAGGCAATCGGGTAACCCCCATGATAAAAGGTTGATAAGGTGAGTTTTTCAATTAGCGCACATCTGTTTAACGTTACTGAATGCAGCGGCGGCTTTTTGTATAAGATCTATTTTCTAGATGGCTTTAACTGCTATGTTGGTGTTTTCGACACGGTTTCGGCCGGAGAAAAATCAACGGTTTACAAACGATATACAAAGCAGGTGTAGAGATGCCAATCTACTTCATTGCCTTTGTGTCCCATATTGTATTGCTATATTTCTCAGTAAAGATAACTAATAAGCGCGTCAGTTTTCTTCTCGCGGTTATCTCGATTCTTCCCCTTTGCTTGGTGGCGGGGCTGCGCGATGCATCTGTCGGTACCGATACCTCTGCATATCCCCTCAGGTGTTTTTACGCCTCGCAGTATTATTCGCTCACAGGTGCTATGGGTGCTTGCTCAGATCAAGAGCCGCTATTCGTGATTCTCTTCTGGATCCTGGGGAGACTGACTAGCGATTTCCACGCTGTTCTTTTTCTTTGTGAAGCCATCGTTCTCCTTCCCTATATTTTAGTTGTTAGGAAGTTGTATCCTTGCGGGTATCCTATCGTAGGTTTCTTTCTTTGTTTCGTTGTGTTTGGTTATACGTTAAACATAATTAGGCAATGTCTTGCTACTAGCATGCTCGTCATGATGGTTTATGAGCTGTTCCGCGAGAAGCGCGTCTCCGCTATTGTTTATTTGGTTCTTGCAGTTGGCTTCCACAAGATGTCTGTCATGGGACTTTTTATTTGGATTATTTATATTTCATGCTTCAATCGCAGGCACGAACGTTCGTACAAGACCGTTGCACTTCTTGCATGTGTTGGCGTTATCATTTTTGCCATTTGCGTGATTATGATTGGCCCGGATGTAATGGAGCTCGTATCTCTATTTACGTCGTCATATAGCTTTCAGATCAAACACGCTGGTTTGGGTTCATTTAATACCACAATGCTTATTTATTTTCTATTTTGCCTTGCTATATGGATGCTGGGTAGTAAGGGTTTGAACACGAGCATTGATCGATGGACACTAAATTTCTATACGACCTGCGGTATAATTTCTTCCTTGTTCGCTCAATTTGCGAGCATCAGTCCTGAGCTAATTCGACTCAGTTTCCCTTTTCTTTTCATTTCAGGTTTTGTTTACCCCTTTTTGTCTGAAAACCTTGGCAGAGAGCGGTTCCTAACCGGGGTTCTGGGTGTCTTGTTTTTCATGTTTTATTTTGTCATTACGTTTGTATATGGCGGCAGTTGTGATCTTTTTCCGTATTCGTCGGCACTATTAGGAGTTATTTATGCATGACGAAACGCCTGACATCAGTATTGTTGTACCGGTATATAACACCGAGCGTTTTCTCCCCGCTTGTCTGGAATCTATTGATATTCAAGGAACCGGTTCTTTTGAGGTAATTCTTGTGGATGATGGTTCCACCGATGGATCTCCTGATATTTGCGATGCTTATTGCGATAAGCGTGAGAGAGCCTTCGTTATTCATAAGGACAACGAAGGTCTTCTCGCTGCACGGCGAGACGGTCTTCGCGAGGCGAGCGGGCGTTATATTCTTTCGCTCGACTCCGATGACGCTCTTCTTGAAGGTTGCATCAAAAAGGTATGCGATGTAATTGCCTCGACTGGTGCTGATATCATTTCATTTGATTTCACTATGGGATTGATGCCTATTAAACCCTCGCTAAAAGTTGATATCTGTTCTGGTATGCACACGGGTGAATCTTTTGATGCCGTTAAAAGCCTGTTGTGCGGATGCGATTTCAATAGCGTTTGGAATAAGGTCATTCGGAGAGATTTATTTGCCAGTGACGAGTGGTATTCGAATCGAGTTGGTCTTATGCATGGTGAGGATCTCTGTCAACTTCTTCCTGTTTTCGATATTGCAAAGAGTTTATTTCACATTGACGAACCGCTTTACTACTATCGTCAGCATGACACTAATAGTACGAAGCAGTTTAAAGAAGATCAGATAACTGATTGGAGCTTTGTAAGCGACGAATTGATTCGCTATGCGAGTGAATGGTCGAGTGATTCAGTCAAAAATGCCAATAGGGGTATCTGTCGACATTATTGTGATCTTGATGAAGTTCTTTGGCATTGTGAAGCGGATAAAGAGGTGAAAAGACAATTTGATAAAACAATAAAAAGCGAGTATCGGAGGCGAATCAGCAATTGTCCGGACTTAGTTCATAGTCTTGTTTTGTCAAATTTCAGTATTGTTTCTTTTGCTGCTCGGCACATATTGAGCTGCTTTAAATGCCTTCGTCGTCTCTTTGTATAATGTGGGTCATTATTGTTTTTTCTAATATGTTTAGATGGAGCATTATTCTTCTTGACCGAGCCTGCCTTAGCTTTCGGCTAAGTGGCGAGCATTTACGATTGAACCGACATCGAGGATCTGGTCCTGTCGCGCGGTATATTTATTCCTAGGGCTTTTGTTATTTCGGTTGATGCTTAGAAGCTGCTCTTTGCACGTTATTTCAAAGAAAATCTCCAACGTCCCTATGTTTTGGGTGAGGCAATAGACGCTTACGTTTGTGATTTATTGTTTGTAGCCTATTCCACTAGGGGGTTCTGTCTGCGATTGGTCTTGTTGATTGCATGATAGGGCATCATGACTTAAATGTTCGAATCGATGGAAGCGCATATTTTTTCGACTTTGAAGATAGGAGGAGTCAATTGTTGCAGATTCTTAATTTAATTAAGAAAGCTATAAAACTTATACTTTCCAGCCCTATTTATGATGGCTTACTCAGGTTAAGTTGCCGTTCCGATGCTATATCCTATGCGTCTAAGGCGAAGCTGGGTATGGTTTCCAAGAGACCATCCAATATGTTCATGCCTATTGCTTTTAATGAAGGCGTATCTTACGACATTTCTATTATTGTGCCTGTATATAACGTTGAAAAATACCTTAAACCCTGCCTAGAATCCATTGTGACTCAGGAGTTTTCTGGCAAGTTTGAGGTTATTATTGTCGATGATGGGTCTAAAGATGATTCTGGTGCAATAGCCGATTCGTATGGACTAATGCCCAATGTTCTTGTAATTCACCAGGTAAACGGCGGCCTTTCCGCAGCGCGCAATGCGGGTCTTAGGGTTTCTCGCGGTAAGTACATCATGTTCGTGGATTCTGATGACATGATCGGGCCAGGGTATCTTGAGGCTATGTGGAGCAGACTCGATCAAACATCTGCGGATTTCGTTACATCGACTTTTAGATATATGTCTGATGATGGTTTGGTTGGCGAGATAGAGAACGATAGAGCTAGTTGGATGGTGCCGTGGGGCAGACTATATCGTCGTGAAGTCTGGAATCGACTAGGTTTTCCCGTAGGTGCATGGTATGAGGATTTGATCCATCCGTTATGGATAGATTGTCGCTTTAACGATGAACCTTGTTATGATTTGAGTGGCTATTATTACCGAATCCGTCCTGGGTCCATTATGCAGTCTACCCCTACGAATGTTAAAGGGCTTGATTCGTATTGGGTTCTCGATGAATTGATTTCTTATCGTTCGAAGCTTGGAATTTCTTACTCTCAGGAAGACTTCGATCGTATTTTTCCTCTGTTCGGGCCGCTTTTGCTTGGGAGAACCGTTGCCTTGGACAACGGCGCACGTAAAACTATGTTTACTTGTTGTTGCGACACGTTCAATTCAATTGATGAGTTCAGTATGGTGAGTACTTCGATGAACGGTAGATGGAAGGATATCGAGAGGGCTCTGCGTACTTCGGATTACAGCCGCTATCTTCTCGCATCGCTTTCTCTAGCTGCTGATGGGGTAACTGGACTTAGCCTTTCAGATGCAATCCATATTTGGGTGAACAGGAACAGATAAATAATGAAGATTGGAACGATTACTTTCCACGGTGCTTTAAATTTCGGGTCTGCACTCCAGTCTTATGCGCTTCAAGAAGTCTTGAAAGGTATGGGGCATGAGGTGCGAATAATTGACTATCGCTCTCGCGATTATGAGCAATATAGGTTATTCCAACCTCGCCACCCGAAGATGACGCTGCGTGCAATGCGCTGTTGGCGTAAGCAGTTGTCTAGAAAGACTGCATTTACGGAATTTTCTAAAAAGTATTTCAGGCTGACGAAGAGACCGTATTTCTGGAAAAAAGAAAGTGATATGTGCGAACTCGCAGAGCTGTTTGATTGTTTTATTTGCGGAAGCGATCAAATTTGGAATCTCGATTGCACACAAGGTGTTGTTGGCCCCTATTTCCTTTCATTTGCCGGAGATAGTCGACGAGTTGCTTACGCCCCCAGCCTTGCTCACACTTTCTTTAGACCGGAGAATTTTGATGAGCAGCTTGTATCCGATTTACTTTCAAGGTTTGATTTTTTGTCTGTTCGTGAGGAGGAGACGGTTCCGCTATTTCAGCCACTTGTCGATACGCCTATCGATGTTGTTTTAGATCCCACGCTTTTGTTGGAATCCGATGACTATACCGACATGGCATCTAAAGATGTCTTGCAGGGTGAATATATTTTCATGTATCTTTTGCGCGAATGTCCTGAGCTCATTGAGAGTACCGTCGCGATGACGGAGGCAACAGGCATGAAGGTGGCTTATATATCAGAGAATAATCTAGATATTCCAAATTCAATTAACCTGTTTGGCGTTGGCCCTGAAGAGTTTGTTTCGCTTATCGCACACGCAGACCTCATCGTTACCAATTCCTTTCATGCGACTGTATTCTCGGTTCTCTTTCATAAGCCCTTTCGCGTATATGCAACAGATAAGTCTGGTGCGCGCATGCGCGACTTGTTGGGCAATATCGGTCTGTCTGACCGTTGCGTCAGCGATATGTGTTCCGACGATGTTGCCCCTTGTGACTGGGGTGCTGTGGATTCTCTCCTTGACTCTCTGCGTGAGCATTCATGGGCCTATCTTAGAAAGGCGCTTTCGTAATGGGAGAGGCAAGTCGACTCATCAAAAATACCGGCATTATTGCAGTGGGTGGAATGGCAACCAAACTCGTCTCGTTTCTTCTACTGCCGCTCTATACATCGGTTCTTACAACTGCCGATTATGGCACTGTCGACTACATCAATACCATTGCTCTATTTTGCGTTCCTGCGGTCTCGCTGCTTATGGACGAAGCGCTGTTCCGGTTTCTTATTGACTGTCGCATCGATGAGGAGCGGTCTCGGGCGGTGACGACCTCCTGTGTTGTTCTTCTTGCCGGGTGTGTATGCTTTGCCTTTTTGGCAATTCTAGCATGGTTGATTTTCAAACCAGAAAATCTTGGCTGGGTCGTGGGACTTGTTGTTGCTGGCGCGCTTCTTCAGATGGCTTCTGCGGTCCTACGTGGTTTCGGGGATACGGTGGGATATTCAGTCATGAACTTCACCGCTAGCGCGCTTACCATCGTGCTCAACGTTCTGTTTATCGCCGTGTTGCGTTGGGGCGTTGTGGGCATGCTTTCTGCCACGGTCATTGCGCAGGGCGGTGTTGCCTTTTCGTTCATGGTCATGCGAAAGCTCTGGCGTTATATCGATCCGTCAGCTTTTTCTGTATCCTATGCCCGAGATCTTCTGCGCTATTCTTTTCCGCTCATTCCCAACAAGGTTTCCTGGACTATTAATAACTTGCTGGATAGGCTAATTATCATGAATACGCTCGGCGCTTCTGCCGCCGGTGTGTATGCCGTGTCGTACAAGTTTCCTGGCGTTATGGATCAGGTGTATGGCTTTTTCTATCAATCTTGGAAGGAGAGCTCTGCGCGAGCCCTCAACTCTGATGAGGATGAGTCGGCTTTCTATAACTCTGTGTACCGAGCGCTAAGGCGTTTCATGATGAGCGTCGTTCTACTTATGTCTGCGCTTATGCCTCTCGTGTACGGAATCCTGATTAAAGGTTCATTCGGCGAGGGCCTCCTGTATGTGCCGATATTGCTCCTGGCGACGTATTTCAGCAACATCTCCGGCTTTTACGGCGGGATCTTCACCGCTCATAAGGAGACAGGAATCATGGGTACCACCACTGCGGTGTCTGCTGTCCTTTGTGCCGTGTTGTGTGTCGTGCTGATTCCACATTTCGGCCTTTATGGTGCATCTGTTGCGACGCTCTTGGCAATGATCGTGGTGAATGAGTACCGCAGAATTAAGGTTGCTAAGTTTACTAAGCTTGTCGAAGACCGTGTTGAACAAGTTTTGACTTTGATTTCAATTGTTGGCGTGTTCGCTTTTTATTATCTGTCCGCCTACGGTGCGGGCATTTTGAGCGCGATCGTCTGCCTTGCAGTTGCGCTGGCTTTTTTCGTTTATATGAATGCCGATGTTTTGCGCAAGCTCCTTTCGGCTCGCAAATAGGGGGATAACTGCATGTCTACCGTGAAAAGGGGCGAAGTTCCCACACTGTTTGAGTCGCCGTCGCATTGTTGCGGATGTGGGGCGTGTGCCGCTGGTTGCCCAAAAGGCGCAATCACCATGGCCGAGGGTAGGGATGGGTTCGTTTTTCCTGTAATTAATAACGATCTCTGTATCGGCTGCGGTGCGTGCACGAGGGCGTGCGGCCTCAATCGGGGGATAGGCTCTAATTCCGTCGGACCGTTCTTTGCCGCCGCCGGTAGGGACGATGTCTCGGAGTCCGCCTCCGGTGGCGTTTTTGGTGCATTTGCGCGTGAGCTTATTGCTTCTGGTGGGGTCGCATATGGCGCTGCCTATGAGCGCGAGGGGAGCATCCTTCGGGTGCGGCACCGTCGCGCGGCGAGCGTTGACGGGCTTCGCCCACTGCTTAACTCAAAATATGTGCAGAGTGATGCCGGAGCTTGTTTTGCCGAAGTTAAGGCGGACCTTCGCGAGGGGAGGCAGGTTCTTTTCTGCGGTACGCCTTGCCAAGTCGCCGGCCTTAGGGGCTTTCTCGGAGGCGATTATGAGAACCTGACAACCGTTGACCTGGTCTGCCACGGCGTCCCTTCCAGCCGCATGTTCGCGGACTGCGTTGAGGGCTATGGCAGACAGCTTGGGTCTCCCGTGGTTGATTTCCGGTTTAGGTGCAAGCGCGAGGGGTGGGACAACTCTCTTCTTCTTTTTCTTCTTCTTGAGGACGGAAGAGAGGTCACCATTCCTGCGGCGAAATCCCCCTACTACGACATGTTCCTGGACCTCAAGACTCTTCGCGATAGCTGCTATAGGTGCCCCTATGCAGGGAGATTTCGCGCCGGCGATCTTACCATCGGCGATTTTTGGGGCGTCGACGTTAATAGGCCCGACGTTTTGAAAGATGCTGAGAAGTTTAATCAGATGAAAGGTGTCTCCTGCTTGCTGGTGAATAACGACCGCGGCAGGGAGTTTATTGAATCCAGCAACGCTCTGGACTTGTACCCTGTCGAATTTGACGATATCGCTAAAGGCAATGATCAGCTCCGCCACCCGAGCGCCCTTCCAAAAGACAGACAGCTCTATATTGACGCATTTGTCGAAGGTGGTTGGCATGCCATTGAGTGTATGTATAAAAGGCGAGAGCGGGGAATATTTTTTTATACTAAGAAAATAGCACGAAGGCTTCTCCCTGAATCAATTCGGGAGATTGTCAAAATGTATTTGAAAGATCTTGCAGACTAGGTAAGGACCCACGCCTGGGCGGGCCCCCCGTTGGGCTCGTAGAGCCATACCGTGTTGCCCTCCGAGGTCCGCTGCCCCCGGTCGTCCAGCGCCAGCCCGGAGGCGGACGTGAATGAGTAGCGGCCTCCGCCCAGGGCCGAGACGCGCCACAGCTGCGAGGCGGAGCCGTCCGCCTCGGCCAGCACCGCCCGGTTGCCCGACTCGGTCAGCACCAGGCCGCCCGAGGAGACCCTGTAGAGGCCCGTCGCCCCGTCGCGCTCGAGGGAGAGGGCGCCCGCGCCCGAGGACAGCGAGCAGCCCGATGCGGAGGCCGACACGGCCATCCGGGCGTCGAGGGCGGCCGCGAGGCGGTAGGAGCCGTCGTCTATAACTTTCTCTAATGTTGCGATTCGGTATTTTGCTGCCAGGTCGTACCTAGCGCTCCATTTGCTGTTCGATTCCTTGGTGACGTTTGATGCCGCAGTAAGCTCAACCTTGGCGCCTTTAACTTTCCACTTCCTCTGATTCATCGTATACGCAACAATCCCATTCTGAATCCCCGAGACGCTCGGAGGGAACGACTGGTTATCGGCATCGATGGAAAAGCTCTCTTCCCTGGCATCCAGGTGCTGCTGAATGCGGTCGGCATACTTCTCGGCCCATTCATCGGTCTTGCCGTTTCGCACAAAGTAATTGTTGGACAGGTCGGTCGAGCGGTAGGCGTAGTCGTTCTTCTGGTAGTTTGCCGTGTGGTCGGAGTGGGCGATTGCCATGAGCTCGTCGGTCAGGCCAAAGTACAGATGGCGCTGGTCCAGGTCTCCGTACCAGTTGTCGCTGGTATCGTCCCAGGTTAGGTCCATCTGGCACCATTTGCCGTCGATCTTTACGGCGTTCCAGGTGTGGCCGTTTCCGGTGATGCGGCCGTTGGCAATGCCCGCGGCGTCAAGGAGCTTGGAGTAGATGCGCTGGTAGCTCTCGCAGGTGCCCTGGTGGCGCGTGAGGCCGCTTTCGGCCGAGCACCAGTTGAGGCTGTGGTCGTACTCCAGCTGGTCGAGCGTCCAGTCGTGGAGCCACAGCGCCATGTCGTATTCCGAGCCGTTCGTCTCTTGCCTGCACAGGTCTACGGCGTTGTTTACGATCTGTGTGACGCTTGGACGGGCGGCGTCGTTTACGGTCACCTCCGCCGTGGCGCGCAGGTAGTAGATTCCCTTGTCGTTTTGTGGGTCGTTTCTGTCGTTGTCCATAAAGTAGAAGTGGATGCGGTACGTGCCCGATGCCGTGAAGTCAAAGGTAAAGTCGTGGCCCGCGGTGCCCAGGCTGTAGTAGCTGGCCCATGCCGTGCGCGACGGGTCGCAGACGCTTTCCTGGCTGCCGCCGTCCCAATAGGTGGGCACGTCCATGCGCGCCTTGGCCTGGGACGAGCCGTTGGCTTGGGTTACGTGGAAGGTCGTCGCGGTGCCCGCGGGGGCGTCGTTCCATGAGACGGTGAAGGTGACGCCGTTTTGGGTTGCCGTGGCGGAATGGGCGTAGTCGGTTTGTGACGCGGCGGAGATTGCCTCGGGCGTGGGGGTGGTCTGGGCGCGGAGGGATGGGGTGGGGGTGTCTGTTGCAGCGGTGGTGGCGTCAGCGCTTTCCGTGTTGGCTGCGCTGGTGCCGGTGGATGTTGCGGCGCTGTCCTCTACGGTATCTGTTGCCGCATTCGTGTTGGTGCCGTCTTCGGCCTTGTCTGTGTCGCTGCTCGTTGCGTCGGCTGGCGCCTGCTGCTCGGCGATTGCCCGAGGCTGCATGGCTTCTGCAATGGCTGCCGTGGGCATCGTCGCGCTGACCATGGACGTGCACGCGATCGCGCAGAGCAGGTAGTAAAGGGGTCGTTTCATAGCGGAGCCTCTCGGTGAGCAGCCAATAGGGTCCGAAGGCAGCTCCAGGCCAGCACTCCGCACATATTTTGTTGGGGTTTATTTTACGGGAACAAGACTGCGGATAGGGGGTCCTGTTAATAAAATTGGGGCACGGATTTTGTTCCGCACCCCTCAAATCAAATGCTGTGCCGTATTGTTGGCAATCAGCAGTTATTCAGGATGGTTACTACGCCTCCGTCGGTTCCACGCCCAGCTCGTTGCGGACGAGCTCGAAGGCGGCGGCGATGGCCTTGTCCATGTCGTAGTACTTGTAGCCGCCCAGGCGTCCGGCAAAGACCACGTCGCCCTCCTGAGCCGCCAGCTCCTCGTACTGCCTGTACAGGGTCTCGTTCCTGGCGTCGTTGATGGGGTAGTAGGGCTCGTCGCCGGGCTTCCAGTCGGCCGGGTACTCGCGCGTGATGACGGTCTTCTCCTGCGTGCCGAGATCGAAGTGCTTGTGCTCGATGATGCGCGTGTAGGGGACCTCGCGCTCGGTGTAGTTGACCACGGCCACGCCCTGGTGGTCGGCCTCGTCGAGGGCCTCGGTCTCGAAGCGCAGGCTGCGGTACTCCAGCGTGCCAAGCTTGAAGTCGTAGAACGCGTCGATGGGGCCGCAGTAGATCGTCTTGGCGGCGATATCGGGCTCGGCGGCGGCCAGCTCCTTGGGCAGATGGGGGCTGGAGGTGGGTTATGGGCTGGATGGTGGTGTTGGCCACAGGTTATCCTCGGTTATTCTGCAGGGTAAAATTATTTTGTAATAACCGAGTAAATTTGACCTTGGCGCGCGTGATTGTTTGGTTTTGTTTGGAGGAAGTTTCATCTTGCATCGCTCTATGTTTATTTCTGCTGGAGAGTTTGGTCAGCCCCTTGATAGCTCAGTTATTGCGAGGATGTTTAATTGCATTCAAGGTGACTTGGATGGTTTTATTGCTGCATTGGAAAAGGCGGAATTTGAATGTAGGCTGCCAGCTCTAAGTTCTCTTTGGGCTGATGTCCGCCATGAAAATGCTCAAGAAATATTGCATAATCAGCTTCGTGTTGATGGCATGTACTTACAGTTTCCTGAATACGTTAGTCTACCTAAGGGGGCGACTGTTTTTCGCGCGCGAAGTGTCTCTTCTTCTCTCGATTATGGAGCTCAGTTTATTGACCAGGGTCAACTGTGGGAGCCACCGAATAATTGCGTGACCAATTTTGGGCGATTTAACAAACCCGGTGAGAGCTATTTATATGTCAATTGCGGTGACCCAGTCACTACGCTTGACGAAGCCAGGGTGAACGTTGGTGACCAATTTGCTTTGATTGCGTATGAGGTCGCTAGACCTATTAAAGCTATTGGTATTGGTATTTATATTCCTTCCAAAGTGCGTAGGCTGTTTGGGCAAAGCTCGGCTGCATTCGGACAATACTGCCTGCTGCATGATTATTTGCATCAAGAGTTTTCTCGCCCCTTTGAAGTTCTCGGTGAGACTACCTATCAATTGAGCAATGCAATTGTTGACGAGTTTTATTCATACGAACCCTGTGTTGCTTATAGTCCTGTGGGCGGTGGCAGAGGGCTTAATTTAAGAATGACTCCGGATGCCGCACATGGAAATTTGGAAATTCGAGGGGTATATTTTGGAAAGCGCTCCGTCAACGCGCTTAAATCAATGATTGCCGATTTTGGGCGCTGGCATTATTCCAGTAAAGCTGGGCGTTACCTGTGTCTTGAACATTCCAAGAACCCTGTTTGTCTTAATCATCTGTTTTTTTGAAGATGAGCTTGTCTGTCCAGGAATTGAGTGCGAATCGGAGTTGTACTCGTTTTGCGGCTATCGTCCCAACAGGCATGGCCATGAACTATTAGCTTTACGATAGGGGGCACAGCGCGATTTAAATAGGCCAGGTATTGTGAAATTATAACTGGCTGTTGTCGCTAGCGAGGTCATTGCTGCATCTGCTCCAGGGTGATCGCACAAAGGTAACTGTTGCTTTAGCGCACGGGGTTTCTTCTTGAGCTTACAATTCGGTTGAGGTTTTACGTGCATTTAGTTGGCGGGCCAGTGTATCAGGGGATCCTGATGGGGCACACCCTAGGAGCCATGGAGGCCTCGAACGGATTGCCCTGTTCGCCAGGCAGACCATGGTAGTAGTTGGCAGCATAGATGTAGAAATGCCCGTTTATTAGGTCGTCGATGTATGCCTCTCTGGGTTCGAACTTGAGTGGACATGCGATGTTGCCGTTTTTGACGCTAGACGTCCTTTCATGGGCGGTGTTGCTTCGGGCCGATTCATACATCCGGGATTCAAGGGGGGATTACTTTGGCAGATTTATTTCATGTTTTGCCGCTTCAATCGGTGAGCGACGAAGCTCAGGAAGCGCTTTCAAAGATTGAATATCTCGAGGGCGATTCTGCAACCAAAGTGAAAGAGTATGACGGTGTTGTGCGGTCACTTTGGGAGGTTAACCAACTGTATGAACAGTTTTGATGGAACTACGGTGAACTGCGGCGCCTGGTTCCGTGCGATCGGTTTGACTTCTTGCCCGACGGTTTTACCAGCGGTGGTTTTGGCGAAAGGACTGTTGTTAACGCCGCCTTTGGTAATTATGTATCCGCAGCCCGTGGTCTTGTCGATAGAATGCAAGCGGTCATGTGGGATTATGACCGAGGTTCTGTAAAAGAACTATATAAAAACTATTGGAAGTTGCCTTCTACTTGGTATGACCGAGGTGGCCTCTATGTTTTTATGTATGAGATACGAAATCCCGTTCAGCATGGTCAAACCGTTGTTTCGCTTGTTAGGGAAAACGGTTTGATTAGGGTCCGATTTGATCTTGACCAAATTGCTGATATGCGCGACTACAATACCTCGCCAAAGCTGCGCGCTTTTTTAAACAAGTCAATTTCGATAATGAAAGAACGTGATTCGTCCGGCTGCCCGTACCTTTGCTTCAGGTATACAAACATGAAGTACCAGGAGCTTGTACTTGAATTATTCTGCCATTTTCTGGATTGTGCTGAGCCTAGAATACGTGCCGCTCGCAGAGATATGAAGAAATTGCTATCGCAGCACGGCAAAGCTGTCGGCAAGTTAGGCGGCTTTTCCTTTGTTGCATATCGTGACGGTGATATAACCCATGTTTTTAATGAGGTTGACGTTGATCCAGTTAAGGAATTAAAAGATATACGCCGAAAGGCGCAGAAGCATCTAAAAGATGTTCAAAATGCAGTTACGGCTGAGCGTAGATCAATTCGGTAGAGAAGATCACACTCATTTTTCGAAGTTTCTCTTTTTTAGTCGGCCGAGATACCGATCGAGTTCGTATAAGGCGTCAATGTAGACTTGGGCTGAGTTGCGGATATCGCACATATCCAGGCAACATCTTTCAAAATGTAGCTTGCCATTTTCTGTTTTATTTCGGCGGCAGGTCATTAGTGCAATTTCGTTGTCCTCGACACTGTCGGTTTCTTTGAATCCTTTTGGTGTGATGCGATAGATCACTCTGCCCGGATATGAGTCGAGAAGGCTTTTCCGTCGCATATCAATACAAATTCGTCCTTCTGGACCAAAGCCGTATTCTTCATGCCTCGTCGAATTTAAGGGGTGTGCAATTACGATTGAGCGAACCGCCTCAAGATAATTACGAGCCTCTGTGAGTCCATTCTGTCTTGAGAACTCGAATTTGGTTCTAATTACTTCTTTCAAGCAGGCGTAATTAATCTGCCAGTATGCATCTTTAATCCAGGTGGCGAGTGCTACTAGAAATACGGTGTCCTTAATGTTGGGAGAAAATCCGTCTTTGATGGCAGCATTGAAGTCTTGAATGCTGTAGTTAGCCTTAAGAATAAGATCAGACATTAATTCATAGTGATCTAGGTCTTTCCAAGGCCACTTCTTCCAAATGCCGCCTTTGCCTTCGCCCAGACCGTCCGTGGTCTTTAGAGGTTCGATTGATTGCACGTTGTTCCCGTCTACTTGAGTTCCGCTCGGCTCCTCATCGTTGTACGTTGTTAATTATCATAATGACTCGACGGCAAAGCGAGGGGTTGGGTCACATTTTCGTTTTGCTGTAATTTTGTTGTAAGTGCCCACGTCTGCCTCCTTTTGCTTCGTCGATTTAGCGCGTTACTATTAAGGTTCGAGCCTATGTATGAGATTGGAGATCTGATGACCGACGTCAATAGAAAGCCGTGGCTTACGGCGTCAGAGCAGATTGATCATCTCAAATCGAGGGGCGTCCATTTCTCGCTGATGAGCGAAGACGACGCCAGGGCTTATCTGGAGAAGAACAGCAACTATTTTCGTCTGCGCGCTTATCGACTTGGGTTTCCTAAAGTTGAAGAAGGAGCCCGCATGGGAGAGTATGCAAATCTAGATTTCAAGATGCTGGTCGATTTGTCGATTGTCGATATGCTCCTTCGTTATGAAATGTTGCCACTTACGCTTGATGTGGAGCATTTTGCAAAGGTCAAGCTCTTGAAGCGAATCGAGATGGAGGGAGAGGACGGTTATGCGGTCGTCTCGGATTTCATTTCCTCCTACGATGGCACGAAACCTGACGGTACGCCATGCAATTCGCTCAAGGATGAGATTCGTAGGTGCAAGAACAGCCCCTACACTGGTGGGTTGATTGCTAAATACAATGATTTCGGTTTCCCCGCGTGGGCGTTTGTCGAAGTAATTTCTTTTGGCTCGTTTCTCTATTTTTACAAGTTTTGCGCCAGGCGGTTTAATGACCGCGAGATGCTTAACGAGTTTTATATTATTCAGGCGGTCAAGTCGTTAAGAAATGCATGTGCGCACAATAACTGTATTTTGAATAATCTTAGTGCCGGAAAGCCCATTTATGAGCCAAGGCATGACGTAATGCAGGAGCTTTCGGGGATTTCCAGCATTGGTCCCGGCCAACGCAGAGCAAAGATGTCCAATGACCGCATGCAACAAATCGTTACGACGCTGTATGCGCACAGGAAGCTGGCTTCAAGGGGCGTTTCCGAGCATCGGGCAGATAGCTTGGCGCTTTTTGTTGAGAGAATGAACAAGCATGTTGATTACTATTGTGGAAATCTTCAAGTATCGACGGGATTTGAATTTCTTGCAAAGGTAATCAATGCGTGGTTTCCCGCGCCTATTGATTAACGGCGAATTTGTGGCGGCGAATTTGTGGCAGTTCGTGATTATTGCTTGAGCTATCATAATCACACAATGAAAAACAGAAGCCTGCTTGTTAAGGCCAAAGTTTTGTAAGGGGGTTCCTTCCCTAAGGAGGGCATCCCCTATTTTTATGGCGCCTCGACTTTGGGGTCTCCGCTGAAAGACGCGCCCGCAGACAAGCTAAGGATATCAACTAGAATAAAGTCAATTGCGGTGGAAACCTTCGGGCGACACCTGAAGAGGGTTGATGCGTCGGCCCTCTTTTTTGTTTGCATGTAAGACTCGGCCTGTCAAAACTTACATCTCAATTGAGAAAAGGCGAAATAGCGTGTGTTTTTCTGCTCGCATGTAACTTTACTGACGCGTGGCTGCTCAGCCTTAGTTCATTACGGATTTCTCGGAATCCAACTTTGGCTATAACGCGTTTGCCAACTCGCCTCCATGTTATACTTGCCGTAAAAACTTTACGGCAAGTATAACATGGAGGTTTCGATGCTAACGCGTTTTGAGGTCGAGGGATTCCGAAACTTCTCCCATAGATTTACCTTTAATTTGACCGATGTTAGGGACTACAGATTCAATACGTCAGCCATCGAGGAGGGCACCGTTTCTTGTGGTCTTATCTACGGTAAAAACGCTGTCGGTAAAACAAATTTCTCCAATGCTCTTCTCGATATTTCAGCAAATGTGGGGCGTCGGACCTTCTATTCCAATAAAACTAATTACCTCAGCGCAGTTGATGGGGTCACGTCGGCGTGCTTTGCCTACACGTTTCGCTTTGGGAATGACGAAGTTGCTTATCGTTACGAAAAGACTGGGATAACAGACTATCTTCGTGAGACAGTGGCTGTTAACGGCAAGATTGTATTTGATTACGACCACCGTGCAGGTAAAGTGCTCGATGGCGATTTGGCTTCTATTGGTGCCGATCGATTAAACTGGGAGTTCAAATCTCCCGGGATTTCTGTTTTGACGTATGTGTGCAATAACATTCCTTTTGAGAGGGCAATGCCTCTTTTTAAGCTTTATACGTTTGCGCGGTCGATGGATGCCATTGGCGACGCACATATGAACGACCGTAACCTTGTCTCTACCATCGCCGAAAACGTTATTGCGAATGACTTGGTTTCTGAGCTTCAGGCTTTTTTGAATCACTTTGGAATTCGAGAACGCCTTACTGCGCGTGAAACGCCATCGGGTGATTTCGCTTTGTACTTTGAAAAAAGTCGACTTATTCCGTTTGCAGAAAACTGTTCAAGCGGCACTGTTGCGCTGCTGCGACTCTTTAATTATTTCCATGCTTCAAGTGTGCCGTCCTTGCTATTTGTCGATGAGTTTGATGCGTTCTATCATCACGATCTCGCCGAGAAGGTCGTTGACTATTTTAAGTCCCAGACCGGACGCCAAGTGCTTTGCGCATCGCATAATACAGATTTGTTCAGCAATAAAATCCTTAGGCCAGACTGTCTATTCATTCTTTCGGATCACAATATAATTTCCGCAGCCAATGCAACAGATAGGGAACTAAGGGAGGGGCACAACCTCGAAAAGCTCTATAAGGCTGGCGAATTCGATGTCTAGGAAGCAAGTCCTGCTTATCGTTGAGGGTGAGAAACAAGAGATTAAACTCTTTCATGCCCTCTTTGAGTGCTATGGCCTCGATATTGGCTATGAGATCGTTTCCTATAACACAAATATCTACGAGCTTTACGAAAGGATGTTTTCGGACGGCTTTCAGGACGACTTATCGCTTCTCGGCGTCCTTAAGGAACGCGCGTCCGAAGAGGATAAGTGGTTATTTGACCAAGATTATTCTGATGTTTTGCTGGTCTTTGACTATGAGCTCCAAGATAATAGGTTCTCACCTGCACGGTTGGAGGAAATGCAACGTTACTTTAACGAGAGCACAGACAATGGCAAGCTCTACGTTAATTATCCCATGGTTGAGGCATGTAAGCATTTTCTGAAAATGCCCGACGTAGAATATTTGAACAGAACTGTTTCGCGAGAAGACGTTTTGAAATACAAGTCAATCGTTGGCAATGCTTCTAGGTACCAGAGTTTTGAGCGGCATTTTATTAGGCCTGACGTTGATGAAATGATTGTACTTACCGCCATCAAGGCGCTTCGGTTGTGCGGCCATAACGGCGTGGCCGGTTATGAGTCTGAGTATAGAGATCTTGACCATGAGACGATCGCGAAGGCGCAAAACGATGCTTTGCGTTTGGCCGATGAGGTGTGGGTTCTTGGTACCTGTCTGCTATTTATTTTAGATTACTCAACGGGTCTTATTGATTTCGCTGGAATCGAGTCGAAGCTGCTTGGCTAGACTTCTGGACGCTGCTAGTTCTGACTAATGTTGTCAATGCGGGGCTGTCATTTCGGAAGTGCGGGGAAAAATCGAAACTTGCCGAGCACAACCTGATTTTTGCCAACAAAACCGCAGGTCGCGGATGCCCAAAACTGGGGTCTGGTCAACAGGTCTCGGTTTTTCCTCGCACTTCCGGATTGGGCGCTCATTTAGCACTCTTGATGTCCCCACATCCTCTAAAAAAGTTCTTAAGACAGCCTTAAAGGCGTTCCAGCTCGCGTTGATAGCGTAAAATACGCGTACTTGACTATAGTAAATTTGGATTTTGGGGGAGGGGGAACGTCGTGGAAGTGCTGGTTGTTGGCAATACCGCATATGTTGACGATGACTTTTGTGCCAAGGCGTTCCCCGGGGACCATGTGCAGGTCGTAGCCGCGCAGGACACGCGCCGCGACGAGTCATCGCCCCATGCCTCGTGGAAAGAGCTTCTGCAACACCTGGATCAGGCCTATGAGTTCGACCGCGTGGTCTACCTTTCTAATTACCTTACCCCGCATATCGATAGCGTGGGCGATATCGAGCTACTGCGTTCGGTCTTTCGCGCGTGCATGGGTCGCCGGATCCAGCTGTTGTATATAGCAGGGCCCGCAGGTGCCGAGGGTGCCGCCGATGCCGCGGGGCGAACGGGCAAGGGCATTATCGCGCGCGCAGCCAACGACCTGTGCCGCTACTACGCTGCTCGCGAGGGCGTTCAGACCAAGATCCTGCGCGTGCCCTTCCTGTATACCGCGTCTGCCGCGCTGGAGGACCCGTTTTTGGTGCCGCTGTTCGACGCGTGCTCAACCGGATCGGTCGCTCTACAGGGCGCGGAGGATGCGGCGTTTCCCCTGCTGTGTGCCGAGGAGCTTGCGGTGCTGGTACGCCGTATCTTCGACAGCTGGGATGCCTCTTTTGAGACGCTCGACGTTGCCGATGCCTTCCATCACACGGCGGGTGAGGTAGGCGACGCCCTCAAGGCGCTGTTCCCCGGCCTTGCCGTTGCCTATGGCGATTCTGCCGGCTATGCCCTGCCCGCCAGCGACGTCGCTCGCGTGCGCTATGGCTGGTTTCAGCGCTACGACTTGCTGCGCGATCTTTCGACCATTCAGGCGCGTTGGGATGCTGGCCGCGCAAAGAAGGTCAGCCCCTTGCGCGCCGCCATCGACCGCATTCAAATGCGCACGCTGCCTATTAAATGCTTGGAGACGGGCGTTGCTTGGGTTCTGTTCGAGGTGCTGGAGCATCTGTTCTCCCAATCGGCCCAGCTCAACGTGCTCGATTATCGCCTGCTCTACGTGGTGCTGATCGGCACGCTGTATGGCCTGGACTTTGGCTTGGTTGCGGCGCTGCTGGCGTCGGTGGGTTTGGCCGTGAGCTACTTTACTCAGTACGGCTATACCTTCCAGGGTCTGTTCTACGAGCCGTCCAACTGGCTGCCGTTTATTGCGTACTTTGTGGTGGGTGCCGTGTGCGGCTATGTGCAGCTACGCAACAGCGAGGCCATTAGGGCGGAGCGCGACCAAAACGAGCTCGTGCGCAACCGTAATACGTTTCTTACGCAGCTCTACCACGACGCGATCGAGGACAAGCGCGCGTACAGGCGCCAGATCGTGGGCCGCCACGACAGCTTTGGCAAGATCTTTGCCGTGACGCAGGAGCTCGACGTGCTCAACCCACGCGACATCTATCGCAAGTGCTGCGAGCTTCTGGGCGAGATCCTCGAGAACGATTCGGTTGCGATCTATCATGTTTCGGGCGGGGCATTTGCACGCCTGGTGGCAGCAAGTCCCGCGATTGCCGAAGATGCCGCACGCTCGCTCACGCTTGAGCAGCTTGCACCTCTTTTGGGCGACGGGGGTCGTTCGAACCTGTGGGTGAACCGTGAGCTGACGCCGGGGCTTCCCATGTTTGGATACACGATCGAGCGCGACGGGGCACCCGCTGTGTTGATCTTTGTGCGTAGTGCGGCCGAAAACCAAATGACCCTCTATTATCAAAACCTGTTCCGCATCTTGTGCGGGTTGGTCGAAAGCGCGCTGGGCCGTGCCTTTGACTATGAGGCGGTGGCGCAGGATAAACGCTGCGTTGACGGCACTTGCGTGCTCAAGCAGGCTGCCTTTGGCCAAGAGCTCGCGGCGGAGCAGGCGCTGGCAGATAGCAAGATGGGGAGTTTTTTGCTCCTGCGCGTGGTACCGGGCATGGAGCCTGTCGGCGAGCTGGTGGGCGCAATTGGGTCGGCAATCCGCGAGAGCGACGCGGCGGGCTTGGTCGACGGCGACGTGCTCTACCTGCTTATGCGCCAGGCAAAGGCATGCGATCTGCCCATTATCCGCGAGCGCCTGAGCGCAAAGCAGATTGCGGTGGAGCCCGTCGACGGCGAGGACATCGTGGAGCTGCTGCAGCACATCTCTTACACCGGTGACGGTGAGGGGGGTGCCGCTTGATCTCGCTTGTCGTTGCTGCCGTCTTGCTGCTGATTCATGCGCTGGTTTGCCTGATGCTGTGGACGCTCATGAAACTGGGCCTGCTGCCGGTGCGCTGGCACATGCTGGCTGTGATAGTGCTGGTGCCGCTGTGGGGCCCGTTGCTGGTGGTTTTGCTATCGGTGCGCAGCGCGGTGTTTGACGAGGGGCTGAAAGAGTCTGCGCTGGAGTCGCTGCGCTTCAACGATGACCTGCATCGCAGTATGTCGGTACCGAGTGGTGAGGACGATTCAGGCGTAGTGCCGCTCGAGGAGGCACTCATCGTCAACGACCCGGCATACCGGCGCCGCCTAATGCTCTCCATGCTCACCGAGGAGCCCGACGCGTACCTGGCGCAGCTGCAGGCGGCTAAGCTTAACGACGACGTTGAGGTGGCGCACTATGCCGCGACGGCGGTGGCGCAGATCTCCAAGGAGTCCGACCTTAAACTGCAGCAGCTGGAGCGTGCCTTTAAGACGGACCCGAGCGCTCAAAACCTCAACGAATACTGCGATTTTCTTGGTGAATACTTGGGCTCGGGCTTGGCTGAGGGGCGCGTGGCTCAGATTCAGCGCCAACAGTACGCGCTCCTGCTTGCGCGTCGCTGCGAGCGCGAGGATACCCTTGAGCTGCGCATTCGATACGCGACGGCGCTGGCCGATGTCGGACAGATCGACGAGGCGCAGGCCGTGACCGACCAGCTGGTGCTCGACGTGCCCGACGAGCAGGAGGTTTGGATGCTTTGCCTGCGCCTGGCCGTGATGCGCCGCGACGGTGACGAAGTCCACCGTGTGATCGATGCGATTGACAAGCAACATGTGTATTTAAGCGCCGACAACCGCGAAAAGTTGGCGTTTTGGCGCGACGGGGAGGAGGCCAGATGAGCGTGGCGCAGCATATCCGCGACCGAGCAGGCCGCTTTCGTTGGATGGGACTCCTCGTGGTGTGGGCTGTTTTTATCGTCATGGCCGCCGTGCTGCTGGTGGAGCGTGCCGGCGTGCAGTACAGTGCGGGCCAGCATAAGCTGGGGATGCTTGCCGCCAACGATGCGGTGCCGGCCTCGTCGGCAATCTTTGGCCAAAAGCCCACGTGCCTGGTCATTACCGACTCGGACCAAGATAGCGTCGACGATGTCAAAGACCAGTTCGACCAGATTTTGCTGGACATGAAGATCGCTCATCGCGACGTTGATATTGCCACCGACGGTGCGGACGCGATCCCATCGCTCACGTCGTTTGATCGCGTGATTTTGCTCATGCCGTCGCTCGATGGGCTCGGTACGCACCTGAGCGACATTATGAGTTGGGTGAGTGCCGGCGGTTCGCTTATGCTCGCCATGCCGCCGGATAACTCGAGCTATCTGCAAGTGATTGCCTCCAAGCTTGGCATTGAATCGGCCGGATATGACTATGTAAAAGCCGAAAGCATTGTGCCGAGCGAGGACTTTATGCTGGGCGGGGGAGAGCGCTACGAGCTCTCGGACCCCTTTGATTCGTTGCTTTCGGTATCGCTGCGCGAGACGGCTCGTGTGTGGGCTATGACCGGCGATGCGGGTGCCCCGCTCATTTGGTCGAATGACTGCGGTAGCGGGCGCACCGTGGTATGCAATATCGGTATCTATGACAAGGTCATGCGTGGCTTTTACGCCGCGGCGATCAGTCTGCTGGGTGATACCACGGCCTATCCGGTCATCAACAGCGCCGTGTTCTATTTGGACGACTTTCCTAGCCCCGTGCCCTCGGGCGATGGTACTTATATCAAGTGTGACTACGGCCTTTCCATTGCGGATTTTTACACCAAGGTCTGGTGGCCCGATCTGCAAAAGCTCGCGCAAAAATATGGCATTCGCTATACCGGCGTGATGATCGAAAACTACGAGGACGCGGTCAACCAGACCGAGCCCGCGCGACAGGCCGATACCACGCAGTTTCGATATTTTGGCGGCATGCTGCTGCAGATGGGCGGCGAGCTGGGCTTTCACGGCTACAACCATCAGCCGCTTGCGCTCTGGGACACCGACTATGGTACGTTGTACGTCTACAAGACCTGGAAGAACAAAGAGACGCTCGTCGCTTCGCTCAACGAACTTATCGCGTTTCAGGACGAGGTCCTGCCCAATGCTCATGGCTCGGTTTACGTGCCGCCGTCGAATATCCTTTCGGCCCGCGCGCGCAAGCTTATCGGTACCGATGTTCCGCGAATTAAGACCATTGCCAGTACGTATTTTGAGGATGGCACCGACCTGCCGTACGTGCAGGAGTTTGGCGTGGCGAGCGATGGCATTGTGGAGCAGCCACGTATTGTTTCGGGTGGCATGGTCGACGATTCCTATATGCGCCTGGCAGCCGTGTCCGAGCTCAACATGCACTACGTGAGCACGCACTTTATGCACCCGGACGACCTTTTGGACCCCGATCGCGGAGCCAAGGAGGGCTGGGAGGTCTACAAGGGCGGCCTGGTCGACTTCCTGGAGTGGCTTACCAAATCCGCGCCCGACCTGCGGCACCAGACGGCGTCGGAGTGCTCCGGTGCCATCCAGCGTTTTTCGTCCGTGACGGTGAGCGTGGATACCAGCGCGGATGCCTGGACGCTCAGCCTGGGCAATTTCAACGACGAGGCGTGGCTCATGTTCCGCGCCAATAATGGCGAGCCGGGTGCGGTGACGGGTGGCGAACTGACGCACCTTACGGGCAATCTGTATCTGCTCAAGGCAAATGATAAGACCGTGACGATCGAGCGCAAGGAGGGTGGCGATAAATGAGAATCTGCTTGGTACTCGAGGGTTGCTACCCCTATGTGCACGGCGGCGTATCTACCTGGATGCATGGTTACATTACGGCCATGCCCGAGCACGAGTTTGTGCTGTGGGTGATCGGCGCGCATGCTGCCGACCGTGGCAAGTTTGTCTACGAGCTGCCCGGCAACGTGGTCGAGGTGCACGAGGTGTTCCTGGACGATGCCCTGCGGCTTTCGGGCGAGCAACATGAAGCCAGTTTTAACGACCGTGAGCGCGAAGCGCTACGCCGTCTGGTGTCGCTCTCCAATCCGGACTGGGACGTGTTATTCGATATCTTCCACCGCCGTCGCGTGCATCCGCTCTCGTTTTTGCAGAGCCGCACGTTTATGGATATCTTTCGCGACGTGTGCCTGGCCGAGTATCCCTACACGCCCTTTGCCGATGCATTCCACACCATGCGCTCCATGTTGCTGCCCGTGCTCTACCTGTTGGGCAGCGAGGTGCCGGTGGCCGATGTGTACCATGCCATCTCGACCGGCTACGGTGGCCTGCTCGCCTGCCTGGGCTCAAGCGTTCACCATGCGCCGGTGCTGCTGACCGAGCATGGCATCTATACCCGCGAGCGCGAGGAAGAGATCATTCGCGCCGATTGGGTGGTGCCGTCCTTTAAGGACCGCTGGATTCGCTTTTTCTACCTGCTTTCGGAGGAGATCTACCGCCGCGCCTTCCGCGTGACGAGTTTGTTCCATAACGCCCGCAAGACGCAGATTGATATGGGCTGCGATGCGGACAAATGCCTGGTCATCCCCAACGGCATCCAGTTCGATCGCTTTAAGGATATTCCCTTAAAGACCGATGACGGCTGGGTGGACATTGGCGCGGTGGTGCGCTTGGCGCCCATCAAGGATGTTAAGACCATGATCTATGCCTTCTTTGAGCTGCACGAGCGCCTGCCCAAGGTGCGCCTGCACATCATGGGCGGCGTGGACGACGAGGAGTACGGCGCCGAGTGCCACGCGCTGGTCGAAACCCTGGGCGTGCGCGACCTGATCTTTACCGGCCGCGTCAACGTGGTCGAGTACATGGAAAAGCTCGACTTTACCATTTTGACGAGCATCTCCGAGGGCCAGCCGCTCAGCGTGCTGGAGTCGCTTGCAGCGCGCCGTCCCTGCGTGACGACCGAGGTGGGCTGCTGTCGCGAGCTTCTCGAAGGCGCCCCGGGCGACGACTTTGGCGTGGCGGGTTTTGTGACGCCGCCTATGTATCGCAAGGGCTTGGCCGATGCCATGGAACGCATGTGCACAAGCCGCGCTCGTCGCATTGAGATGGGGGAGCGCGGGCAGCGTCGCGTTGCCACGTACTTCTTGCACGAGCAGATGCTCGCCAACTATCGCGCGCTATACGATGAGACGGCGCGTGCGTTTGACCTGTCCAGAGAGGGGGAGTAGCCGGTGGCCGGAATCGGTTTTGAGCTCAAGCGCCTGTTTAGGCGCAAGGGTCTGTTTGCCACGATGCGCGCCTATGGCTACGCTGGCATTGTGTGCACGGGCCCCATGCTGTTGGGCGTGCTGCTCCAGGTGGGCATCTTGGTGCTGTGCGGTCTGTGGGGCGTGGGACGCGCCAACCAAGACCTGCTGGTGTGCATGGTGACCTATACGCTGCTGGCGTCGCTCACGCTCACAAGCTATTTCTCTATGCCGGTCACGCGCTTTTTGGCCGATATGCTTTTTGCCGAGCGCGAGGATGAGATCCTGCCTTCGTTTTGGGGCTCCAACGCCATTATGCTCGTTGTGGGCACGGTGCTCTACGGCGTCTTTCTGCTGTTCTCGGGCGCCACGCTGCTGCAGGGGCTGCTGTGCCTGTGGCTGTTCAACATTATGATCGTCAACTGGAACGGCATGAGTTACCTCACGGCCATCAAGGATTACCGCGGTATCCTGTGCAGCTTTGCGGCTGCCATTGGCGTGGCGTGCCTGTGCGCCCTGGCCGCGCTGGTGCTGGGGCTGCCGCCGGTCGAGAGCCTGTTGGCGTCAATTGCTCTGGGCTACGGCGTCATGCTCGCCTGGGACGTGGTGCTGCTGTACCGGTATTTTCCGCAGAGCGACCGCAGCCCCTGGCTCTTTTTACGGTGGCTTGATCAGTTTACTCCGTTGGCGCTCACGGGCTTGTTTACCAACCTAGGCCTCTTTGCACACTTGGTGATAATTTGGGCCAGTCCCATTGGCGTGCAGGTCAAGGGCTTGTTTTATGGTGCGCCCTACCACGATGTGCCGGCGCTCATCGCGTTTTTGACGATCCTGGTCACGTCCGTCAACTTTGTGGTCTCAGTCGAGGTCAATTTCTATCCGCGCTACCGCGACTACTACAGCCTGTTCAACGACGGTGGCGTGGTGGGCGACATTGTGGTGGCCGAGGAGGAAATGCTTGCCACGCTCAACCGAGAACTGCGGTTTTGTGCGCTCAAGCAGCTGTTTGTGACGGCGGCGGTCATCTCGCTCGAGACCACGGTGCTGTCGGCCCTACCGTTGGGCTTTAATAACCTGATGCACGGGTATTTTCGCACGTTGTGCGTGGGCTACGGCCTGTATGCCGTGGGCAATACGGTGTTGCTCATCTTGTTGTACTTTACCGACTACAAGGGGGCCGTGCTGGCCTCGGGGCTGTTTGCCGGTGTGGCCGGGCTGGCGACTGCCGTTTCTCTGCTCTTGCCGCAGCAGTTTTACGGCTTTGGCTTTTTGTTGGGTGCAGCGGTGTTTTTTATCGTGGCGCTGCTGCGGCTCGATACCTATACCGCCAACTTGCCGTATCGTATCCTGAGCCAGCAGCCCATTGTGGCTACTGACAAGACGGGCTGGTTTACCGAACTTGGCCGGGTGCTCGACCGTGTTGAGCAACGCTACGAGGACAAGCGCGTGGGCGGTGAGCCGCGCAGTGCGTTTGAACGTATGGTGGTTCGCCTGTACCAAAAACATTGGGGAGGTTCTGATGATCGATAAGTTGATGTCTCGCCGCTGCCTGATCGAGGCGGCTGCCGGCGCGCTGTTGCTTTCGGGCTGTTCGTCTCAGGACGAATCCTCGACCAAAAAGGTCAAAAAGCAGGGCAAGATTAAAAAGGCCGAGGCCTCGGGCGAGTCCAAGCACCTGCGCGATAAGGACGAGCTGTACGAGGTCTACGACGACTCGGGCATTGTGACCATGTACCTGACGGTCTCGCGCGGTAACAGCTCCGAGAACACCGATCATAGCTGGGCCGAGATCAATACGTACTCGGTGTATGACTACGCCGACATGGGCGTGACGCGCTATCAGGTAATGGGGCTTTTGCAGGCGGGCGACGAAGACGGCCCGGTGGCCGGCGAGGTTGGCTATGGCGAGGAAGCGCCCAATGCTACCGTGCAGGTACGCGGTCAGACATCGAGCTCCTACACGCAAAAGAATTACAAGGTGGAGCTCAAAAAGGGCAAGGGTACCTGGCGCCAACAGCGCGCGATTGCGCTCAACAAGCACATGGGCGAGGGTATGCGTTTTCGCAACAAGATGGCCTACGACCTTATCCGTGGGATTCCCCAGATGATGGGTCTGCGCACGCAGTTTGTGCATCTGTGGGTGTGCGATCGGACCGAAAAGTCCAACGATACCTTTGAGGACTATGGCTTGTTTACACAGGTGGAGCAGCTTAACAAGACGGCGCTTAAGGCACATGGCCTGGATAAAAGCGGGCACCTGTACAAGGTGAGCAGCTTTGATTTCCATCGCTACGAGGACACCATTAAGCTTGCCGATGATCCCGACTACAACCAGGCAAGCTTTGAAGGCATGCTCGAGATTAAGGGCGATACGGACCACACCAAGCTCATCGAGATGCTCGATGCGCTCAACGACGAATCGCAAAAGATCGATGGTGTGCTCGATACCTACTTTGATACCGAGAATTTGGTCTATTGGCTGGCGTTTCAGATCCTGACGGGCAACTGCGATACGCAGAACCGTAACTGCTATCTGTACAGCCCTCTCAACTCAAATACCTGGTACTTTTTGGATTGGGATAACGACGGCATGCTGCGTAAGCTCGAGCTTTCTCTTACCGGGTTTTCGGACTACGCGAGCTGGGAGCGCGGTGCAAGCAACTACTGGGGCAACGTGCTGTTTAACCGCGCGTTGCGCAGCAAGTCGTTCCGCAGCGAACTCGACCGTGCCGTCAAGGACTTGCGCTCGTATTTGACCGAGACTCGCCTGACCAAGATGATCAAGCACTACCGCGAGGTGACTGAATCCCTGGTCTCTGCTTCGCCCGATATCGACAATCTGCCTGTCACCAAGGACCAATACGAGCAGATCGCCGCGGCGATTCCCTCCGAGATCGAGGAGAACTACAAGAGCTTTCGCGAGAGTTTTAAAAAGCCCATGCCGTTCTACATCGGCGTGCCGCAGATCGATAACGGTAAGCTGCGCATTAACTGGGATGCGTCCTACGACTTTGAGGCGCGCGACATTCGCTACACCGTAGAGCTTGCGCGCGACTATGCCATAAGCGACGTGGTCTTTAAGGCCGAGGACGTGCTGCTTCCCGAGGTGACCTGCGATGCGCCCGATGCCGGCCAGTATTTTGTGCGCGTGCGTGCCGCCAACTCCGACGGCTTTACGCAAGATGCGTTTGACTACTATGTGACTGACGACGGCAAGCACTACGGCATGAAGTGCTTTTACGTGCAAGACGGCGGTAAGGTCGTGGAGGACACGTATGAGGAGGGCTAGCGCGCTGCTTGAGCGCTTGGCGGCCCCGCCTGTGTGTGCCACGCAGGAGCGTTACCGCCATGAGCTCAAATATCTCATTAACGAGGGCGAGCACGCCGCGCTTGCCTGTCGCATGGCGCCGGTGTTTAAGCTGGACAAGCATGCGCGAGCGGGCGGTTACACTATTCGCAGCCTGTATTTTGATGACTACTGCAACTCGGCCTACGAGGAAAAAGACGCCGGCATTCTCATGCGCAAAAAGTATCGCGTGCGCATCTATAACGGCAGCGACAAGGTGATTAAGCTTGAGCGCAAAAAGAAGTACGGCAGCTGGATCTACAAGGAGGACGCGCCGCTTACGCGCGGCGAGTTTGAGCAGATTCTGGCTGGCGACTACGACTTTTTGCTGAGGAGCCCTTATCCGCTCTGTCGCGAGTTCTACATCGAGTGCATCTGCAACATGATGCGCCCGCGGACCATCGTGGACTACGAGCGCGAGCCGTGGGTGATGGACGAGGGCACCGTGCGCATCACGTTTGACATGAACGTGCGTGCCGCGGTGGGTAGCTTCGACATCTTTGATGCGACGCTGCCCGCGCTGCCCGTGCTAGAACCCGGTAAGCTGGTGATGGAGGTCAAGTTTACGGAGTTTTGCCCGCAGCTGGTGCGCGATATGGTGCCGCCGGGCGCGGCCGAACTCACGGCGGTCTCCAAGTACTGCCTGTGTTACGAAAAGACCGCCTACCTGCGCGGATTTAATTACTGGGAATCGGATTTTGAGAACCGAGGGGATATTTAGACCATGAGCACCAGGGACTTTTTTAAGAACTCCGTCTTGGAGGCGTTTGGCCAGGTCGACCCTGCCAAGATCGGCCTTTCGCTGCTCGTGGCGCTCGCCATGGGCATCCTGATTTATTACGTGTACAAGCGCTTTTTTACCGGCGTGGTGTATTCGCGTAGCTTTGCCGTGACGCTCGTGGGCATGTGCGTGCTCACCTGCATGGTCACGCTCGCGATCTCGACCAACGTGGTCATCTCGCTCGGTATGGTCGGTGCTCTGTCTATCGTCCGCTACCGTACGGCGGTCAAGGACCCGCTCGACCTGCTGTATCTGTTTTGGGCCATTACCACGGGCATTACGGCCGGCGCCGGCATGTATGCGCTCGTGGGGCTCACGGCGGTGGTGATCGTGGTGATGATCGCCGGTTTTGCGAGCCACCAGGACAAGGCGCGCGTGTACATGATGGTCATCCACTACACGGGCCAGACCACCGGCGACGATATCGTGCGTGCATTTGGGCGCACCAAGTTCACCGTCAAGTCTAAGACGATGCGCGGCGACAAAGTCGAGATGGCCGTCGAGCTCTTCTCGGACGGCGTTGACATGCCCTATGCCGACGCCATCCGCGCACTCGATGGCGTTGAGGACCTGACGTTGATCCAATACAACGGCGAGTACCTCGGCTAACTATGTTCCGGCGTTTTAACAAACGCCGGACCGCTCGACGCTGCGCGGACATCTGCCGGGCGATCTGCCGCTCAAACCGTCGCTCGCGTACATAAAGTACGCTTCGCTCCTCTTTCGCGGCACCTCGTCACGGCAGCTGCCCGCTCGCTGACGTTTGCTCGACCTGGGCGGTTGAAATGATCCATGGGCCCGTCTCATTTGCTCAATTTGCTGGCATGGGTTGGGTATTATGGTGAAAGCGATTTCAACGACAGGGGTTCTCGTGGTAAAGATGAAAGATGTGGCCGAGCTGGCCGGCGTTTCGAGCGCTGCCGTCTCGCGCTACCTCAACGGTGGATATATCTCGGCGGACAAGGCCGAGCGCATTAAGCATGCAATCGAGCTGACCGGATACGTGCGATCCAGCCAGGCTCGCGCGCTGCGCACCGGTTCCACCAAGCTCATCGGCGTCATCGTACCCAAGATCAACTCGGAATCCGTGAGCCGCATTACCGCCGGTATTGGCCAGGTGCTCGGTCGCCGTGGCTACCAGATGCTGCTTGCCAATACCGATAACGCCCCCGATCGCGAGCTCGAGTACCTCGATTTATTCCAAAACCACCCGGTCGATGGCATTGTGCTGGTGGCAACCATGATCACCGACGAGCACCGTCGCGCGATTGAGTCGTGCCGTGTGCCCATTGTGTTGATCGGCCAGCATGTCGAGGGTGCGGCGTGCGTCTATCACGACGATTACGAGGCTGCCTTTGAGCTGGGCCGTGCGCTTGCGGGTCGCGTGGATGGCAAGATTGCCTACATTGGAGTTACCGAAGAAGACCGCGCGGCTGGTTATGAACGCCGCCGCGGTTTTGAAGCCGGTTTGCGCGCCGCGGGTAACCCACTCGATGCTGCCTTGATTCGCCTGGGCTCGTTTACGCTCGACTCGGGCTATCGCGCTGCGCGCGAGCTGCTTGCCGATGCCCCCGATGTTTCGTTTGTCGCCTGCGCGACCGACACCATGGCGGCGGGCGCGCTGCGTGCCATCGATGAGGTTCGCGGTATGGGCGAGGGCATACACCGCGTGAGCGGTTTTGGCGACAACGCGTTTTTGCGCGCGCTGACGGGCGGCATTCCCACCGTGCATTATGGCTACCTGACCAGTGGCGTCGAGGCGACCAATATGTTGCTCAACACGCTCGATGGCGTGGAGGGGGAGAGTGGTCTAAAGACGCTCAAGCTCGGCCATCAGCTTATGAATGTCTAGGCTTTGGGCACGTCTGCCTGTCTCTGAGCCGCCTCTTTTTGCTTTAAAACTACCTTTCGCCGGCTTTTTCCTACCGTTCACCCTACTGTGAAAACGATTACAGACATATGAGACTGAAAACGATTACAGTGTAAGTGTCAAAGATGGCCGGGTGCAGATGCGCCCGTTGGAGGAAAGGGAAGTCATGGACTACCGCAAATCAGCCCAAGAGGTGCTCGACAATATCGGTGGCGCCGACAACGTCGTCTCTGCCGCACACTGCGCCACGCGTCTGCGCCTTGTGATTGCCGATAACGCCAAGGTCGACAAGGAGGCCCTCGAGAATATCGACGGCGCCAAGGGCGTCTTTGAGGCCCAGGGCCAGCTCCAGATTATTTTTTGGCACTGGCACCGTCAACAAGGTCTACGACGAGTTTATTGCGCTCAGCGGCGTCGAGGCTGCCACCAAGGCCGAGGTCAAGGAGGCAGCGGCGCAGCAGCAGAACATCTTTATGCGTGCCATTAAGGTGCTCGGCGACGTCTTTGTCCCCATCATCCCCGCCATCGTGGCTTCGGGCCTGCTGCTGGGCATTATGAGCGCCCTCAACTTTATGGCCTCCAACGGCTTTATCGCGCTCGACACCAATAACTTTATTTATAAGATTGCCGACCTGGTCTCGGGCACGTCCTTTGGCATTCTGCAGATCCTGATCGGTTACTCCGCGGCTAAGGCCTTTGGCGCCAACCCGTACCTGGGCGCCGTCGTCGGTGGTGCATTCATCAACTCCTCGCTGCAGAGCGCCTATACGGTTGCCTCCGAGGGCGTGCAGACCATGGTCAACGTCATCCCCGGCGTGTACAGCTTTGAGTGGGTCGTCTATCAGGGTCATGTGATCCCCATCGTCATCGCCTGTGCCATTCTTGCCTTCCTCGAGAAGCGCCTGCACAAGATCGTTCCCGAGATGTTCGATCTCTTTGTGACTCCGCTTGTCTCGGTGTTCGTGACCGTGCTCGTGACTCTCGTTGCCGTCGGCCCCATCTTTGTCTGGGCCGAGAACGCCATCCTCGGTCTGATTCAGGCCCTTCTGACCCTGCCCTTCGGCATCGGTTCCTTTATCGTCGGCCTGTTCTATGCCCCCACGGTCGTTACCGGTATCCACCAGATGTACACCGCCATCGACCTGGGCCAGCTTGCCCAGTACGGCGTGACCTACTGGCTGCCCATCGCCAGTGCTGCCAACATCGCTCAGGGTGGCGCCGCACTCGCCGTTGCCTTTAAGACCCGCGATGCCAAGATCAAGGGTCTGGCGCTTCCTTCGGCCCTGTCCGCCTTCATGGGCATTACCGAGCCTGCCATCTTTGGTGTGAACCTGCGCTTCTTTAAGCCCTTCATCGCCGGCTGCATCGGCGGCGGTTGCGGTGCCCTGGTCTGCGCACTCACCTCGCTTGCTGCTTCCGGCACCGGCGTTACCGGTATCTTCGGTATCCTGCTGTGCCTGGCCCAACCCGTGCAGTACGCGATCATGTTTGCGGTCGCCGCGCTGGTTTCCTTTGGTGTCTCGTTTGTCCTGTACAAGGACGAGCCTAAGGCTTCCGAGCAGGCCTAAGAGCTTTTGATTGATGGGGTGCCCGCGGGTTGTATACTCGCGGGCGTTTCCCGTATCTGGTGCCGATCTCTGGCGCCTTGTAATTTTCGATCCGTTAGGACTTTGATATGTCTAATGCACTTGGTCGCGACCTTGCAAAGCTGGTCGCCGCTGTTGACGCCGCCGCCTCTGAGTGCGGTCATGGCGCGTATGGCCAGCACTTCCATATTATGCCGCCGGCTGGTTGGCTCAACGACCCCAACGGTCTTTGCCAGGCGGGTGGCGTGTTCCATGCCTATTTTCAGTATGCGCCGTTTGATGTCGAGGGCGGCGTTAAGGCCTGGGGTCATGCGACAAGCCGCGACCTTATGAACTGGGAATATGTTGGCGCGCCGCTGCTTCCCGACGAGCCGTTTGACTGCCATGGCGTGTACTCGGGCTCCGCGCTTGCCGAGAACGGTCGCATTCGCATACTGTACACAGGCAACGTTAAGCTTTCCGATGCAGACGGCACGTACGACTACGTCAATACCGGTCGACGAGCCGATACTGTTTATGTCGAGAGCGTTGATGGCCTTGCCGGTCGGGAGTTCAGCCAAAAGCGCGTGGTGCTGGCGTCCGAGGATTATCCCGAGGATTTGACCTGCCACGTGCGTGACCCCAAGGTGTGGCGCGATGATGATGGGCGTTACCACATGGTGATGGGCGCGCGTCGCCGCGTGGACGGGCCTCATGTCGAGAGCCGTTTCTGTGCGATGCACGGCGAGGGTGCCGGGCGCGATGTGGGCGAGATCCTGGTGTATGGCTCGGCCGATATGCTGAGTTGGGAGCTCGAGAGCCGTGTGTCTACGCTCGAGCGTTTCGGCTTTATGTGGGAGTGCCCGGGGTATCTTGAGCTCGATGCGAATGGCGATGCCGCTGCATTTTTGTCGTTCTCGCCCCAGGGCCTTGAGGGCGGTCGTTGGGACCGCGGCAATGTGTATGCCGCTGGCTACATGCCTGTATCGGGCGACATTACGGGTGGTGACGGTGCCTATGAGCTGGGCGAGTTCCGCCTGTGGGACGCCGGTTTTGACTTCTATGCTCCGCAGGAGTTTACGTCCGAGGACGGTCGCCACATTCTGATCGGCTGGATGGGCATGCCCGATGAGCCGACCTATGGCAACGCGCCCACCGTGGCGTGCGGCTGGCAGCACTGCATGACGGTGCCGCGCGAGCTTACAGCCTGTGCTGGCGGCGTGGTACTGCAGCAGCCGGCGCGCGAGATCGAGCGCCATTATGCCTCGGTGCGTGTGGGGGAGGGCTCGTTGGAGGTTGCCGGCGATACCTGCTTTGACGTTGTTGCCAACGGTGTCGATGGCGCGTTTACCGCGACCGTTGATGGCGAGCTGAAGTTGGCGTTTGTGCCCGCCGAGGGCGAACTGCCCTCGCGCTTTGAGATGCGATTTACCGATGAGGGTCGCGCTTCTGCCGGCTGCGGCCGTACCGTGCGCTGGGAGCCCATCGACGAGGTCCGTAACGTGCGCATTGTCGGCGATGTCTCGTCGGTCGAGGTGTTTGTGAACGATGGCTCGCTCGTGTTTTCGACGCGCATCTATCCCGAGGCCTATGGCGTGACCGTTGACGCTCCGGGCGCGAATGTGACCTACCACGCGCTCAACATCTAGGCGATTCGTCGCATATCGGCGCTATACTGCAGCCGTAGCCCACGATGCGGGAAACATCCGCATCGTGGGTTTTTGTTTTGGAGGGAAGGTGCCGTATGGGCGTACAGCAACTAGAAGAGGCCTGGGCTTTGAGGACCGGCGCGCGTGAGGCGCGGTTGCTTGCGGCCCCGCATGTGCCGGCAGCGCTGTCGCAGCTGGGGATTGTGCGTCACGGTGACCGCCTGGTGGTCTTTGCGGACGACTTTGTCGATGCGTTTGCGCGCGGCTTTGATGGCTGCGATGTCGCGCTGGTGGGCTCGACGTCCGCCGAGGCGTTTGCCGCTGCGTCCGAGGACTTTGATGCTTCGTTTGATGCCGAGGGGCCGCACCTGTGGTGGTTTGTCAACTCCATCGGCGGGTTTGGTCTGCGTGT
>UQKV01000001.1 GCA_900541665.1 uncultured Collinsella sp. | reverse complement strand
GATTAATGGATGGAAACGGATGTTCTATCGGGACACACATTTTGTCCTATAAGCCTGTTAATCAAGCTACGCCGTCTTATTTCGTCCAAATAGTTCGTCCCAGTTACTGGCTGCCAAAACTGTTCCGCATACAATTACAACGCAGCAGATTATGGATGCCATGTCGGGAATTGTTCCCAGCAAGATCAGGCCAAAGACCACCGACCATGCCGAATAGGAGATATTCAGAGCCATCGCACGCGCTGCTCCGATTGCCGCAATGCCCTTGTAATAGAACAGATAGGATGCAGTTCCTGCGAGTCCGGCGAGTGCAATAATCAATGTCGGCATGCTCGGGATAGCACCCAGCGTGAAATGCCAGGCTCCGAAGAGAGGGAGTACGAGCACTCCATAAACAAGCGCACTCGTAGTTTCGCGGATTTGCAAAGCCGTTTCGTCATCAACGGCATCATCTTTCATTCCCCATGCGCACAGCACCGCTTCGGATCCCCATCCGATAACAGCAAGCACCGCGCCGAGTAAGCCGAGGGGGGCATTTGCAATCTCGCTCGATCCGGCAGATAGATAGCCCATCGTCATTACGCCGCAAAGAGCAACAAGAAGGGAAAGAATCTGACCTTTGCCCATTTTCTCCTTCAGCAGCACGAAAGAAAGGAATGCTCCGACAGCGGGATAGAAGGCGGAGATAATTGCCGTGTAGGCTGCTCCGATATTATTAATCGCCAATACGTATCCGGTCATTCCGATAGGTCCACCGAGCAGAGCGCCGGCGATGACGACCTTGCCCGAACGAGTTTTAAGTGCAGCGAGCGTGTCTTTTAATCTGCCTCTAACTCCCATGTACCCAAAGAGCCAGATTGCACAGAAAGCATCATGGAGAAAAGATCCTGCAATGGAGGCGCATGCAAGAGCTTCCGCCGATCCTATATAGGGCGCGAGCGCCAAACCGATTCCAAGAATTACTGTATCAAGGCCCCAAAGAAGGCCGCTAAAAAAGCCGAATTGCATCGTTACTCACCTTTCCGATAGATCTCCAGTGCCTTTTTAAGGTATTTGGCACCGTAATTGAAGTAGATATAGAGCCACTCGCCCACGAAGTCACCTTCGGCTTCTTTCAGAAGAGACCAGAGGTACCAGCACCATCCTGCAAGGGCAATGTGCGCATAGTTATGCGCAACTTCGTTGTTTGTTGCCTTGCGCCCAAAATATGCATCAAGCGCGCGGTCGACTTCATCTTCGGAAAGCTCGCAGCAGACACTGCACGTTCCAAAATCGTTTGCGTAATCGCTCATGCCAGCATATTCCCAGTCAATGAGATAGTACTTGTCGTTCTCATCGATAAGGAAATTGAGGTAAAAGAAGTCATTGTGGCAAAGGCATTTTGGTGCATTATCGGCCTGTACAAAGCGCTCCAATTCATCGATTTCGGCGGACATCTCCCTGTAGCCTGGAATGTCGATGGGACCTTTTTCCAGAAGAAGTGATTCGTAGCGCTTCGCTTCGAGGTAGAAGTCAAATTCGGTTTCGACATTTGCACCACTCTCGTGAAGCGAACGACACATCTGCATCATTCGATTCATTTGGGCAGCATCATGCGGATCAGGCTGCTTTGCGTTGGGTACAAACTTCGAAATTTTCCAACCACGCTTTGGGTCCTCATGAATAAACGTATCGTCAAGGCCGAGTTCCTTGGCCTTTTTAAGTGCGGCTACTTCTCCATTTCTGTTAATAAGCAGTTCGGTCCCGACTCCCGGATGGCGGTAAACGTACTCTCCGTCATTGGTTCTAAAGTGGCACGATAGATTCGTAAGACCTTGTTTAAGGGGATAAACGTCGTGAATCTCTGATTTGGAGCAGCCGAGCACTTGCTCGATGTTATCGAAAATATCGGAGTCAACGTTTTCGATAAAATGCGGATCAAAGGCACGCAGTTCATCAAGAGAATCGAATTCGTTGATCTCGCCCTCAGGATACTTCTTGATAACCATATCGAGCTCCTTGATGTGCTCGATATATAGATCTTCCCAAAGCTTGTCCGTTGTTTCGGGCTTGTTATATTCCGTTTCGAGAATCTGCTTAAATGCAAGCGAGAAGGCTTTATCAAAGTAGACATGTCCAAGCATATACCAAGCATCGGAACCGCCAATCGTAACATTGGTGATTCTGTCCATTGCTCCGGTTTGAATGCACCATTCTTTGGTGGCGCCTTCAGCATATTGAGCAGAATAAAATGCTTTCCAAACGTATGCTTCAAACGGATTGTTTAGAAGGTAATCATCGCTTGAGCAAATATAGGTGTTGCCAAGCCGCTCTTTTACGCACATAAGCGATGCGTGGTTATTTTTGGATGCATATTCGTTGTTGACGACAATCGAGACGCCGAACTTGCTTTCGAGATAGAAGAAATATTCTTTTTTATAGCCGACAACGACGGTGATATTGCTGATACCTGCGTCTTGCAGCTGCCTAATCTGACGTTCGATGAGAATCTCACCACGTACCTTTAAAAGGCCTTTGGGCTTTTCATACGAAATGGGAGCAAAGCGGCTCGAAAGCCCCGCAGCCAATATCACTGCGTTTTCAACCTTATAGGGGTGAAGTGCTTCGTAACCGCTGTCGGTTAGGCTGTCCGATTCGAGAAGGCCCTCATTCGTAAGCTCTTTATTTGCTGCGTTTACCGATCCAAGTGAGAGGCCAGTGCGCTCGGCAACTTCTCGCTGGCTAGCATATGGGTTCTTTAGGTATTCGTACAGAACAGTAAAGTTACGCTTGGTCAGTTCCACTGCAGGCCTCCAATTAAGATGTTCATTGCTCAGG
Organism: uncultured Collinsella sp.; assembly: GCA_900541665.1. GTDB lineage: Bacteria > Actinomycetota > Coriobacteriia > Coriobacteriales > Coriobacteriaceae > Collinsella. The sequence goes on along the minus strand of UQKV01000001.1, from coordinate 116,343 downwards.
GAAAGAATAGAATGATTGAACGATATGTTCAATTTAATATATTTATCTACATAGACTGAACAGACAGTAACGAAAATCAATCCTGGAATGTGGATTAAAATAAATAAATGAGATATCTGGGAGGGTCGCTTATGTATCGATTCGAAAAGAAGGCCACGCTTGTTTGTGCTGCCGCGTCATTAATCACTGCTTGCTGCTTGCCCCTGAGCGCGAATGTCGCGTTTGCACAGGATTCCGTTGAGGCTCAGAGTATTGAGTCAAAAGCGGATTTTTCTTCTGTGGTTTCCGATGATTTGCAACCTGATAATTCTTCCGTCATAAAAGATGGCTGGCAACGAGACGAGTCGTCTGGAGTTTGGTATTACGGAAAAAACGGTAAACACCAAACTGGCTGGCTGCAAAGCGGGGGCTATTGGTATTGGCTTGATCCAGCCAATGATGGTGCAATGCAGACAGGTTATTTCAATGTGACCGATGCTGGTGGATCGACTGCTTCGTTTTATGCGAATGACGGCAATGCCGCAACGCCTTTTGGCGCGCTATATCAGAACTGCTGGCTACGTAACTCAGATGGAAATTGGTTTTATGCCAATGCTGGAGGCGATTTAGCTGCTGGTTGGTTTTATCAAGACGGCACATGGTATTACCTGGATCCTGCCACCAATATAATGCAGGTTGGTTTTGTCGACCTCGGGAGCTGGAAATACTATTTAGATGCCACTGGTGCTATGAAAACCGGCTGGATTCTCGTTGACGGGAATTGGTACTGGGCTTATTCATCGGGTGCCCTTGCTTCGTCATGGCAAACGATAGGTGGGGCTCGCTATTATTTTGACTCACAGACGTTCATCATGTTTAAGGGTCGTCAAAAGATTGATGGAAGAACCTACATTTTTGGTGACTATGGTCTCGCAAATGGATGGTACAAAGACGGAGTAGATTGGTATTACTGCACTAACGGTATTGCGGCCACTGACTGGAAACTCGTTAACGGCGCTTGGTATTATCTCGACCCAGCTTCCGATGGTAAGATGTCCGTTGGGTATTTAGACCTTGGCAATGCAGCTTATTATTTAAAGCCTAACGGGGCTATGGCTGTTGGTTGGGCTCAGGTCGAGGACGGCTGGTATTTCGCCTCCCAATCTGGTGCACTTATTTCTGGCTGGTATAAAGAAGGCACAAGCTGGTATTACCTGGACCCTGTTAGCCATCTCATGAAAACGGGCTTATTTGAGGTGGACGGCAACGATTGTTTTGCAAACCAGAGCGGTAGGCTTGTGGTTTCAAGTTGGGTTACCGTTAATGATGGCGTTGATAGATACGCTGATGATAATGGATATCTTTGCAAGGATGTGATTCGCGAAAATGGCACTATCCTAAAAACCGCTGGAGCTGATGGTTGGCAGGTTGCGTCCGGCTGGGTTAATGTCGCAAATCTAAGGTTTTACGCTGAGCCCGGAACGGGTGCCATTCATCTTGGATGGCTACAGATTGACGGCGATTGGTATTGGCTTGATGCCGATTCTGGCGTGATGAAGACCGGATGGGTTTTTACTGGCGGTGCATGGTATTACCTAAATGCTGACGGAAAAATGGCAACTGGTTGGAAATGCCTGAATGGAACATGGTATTACCTTGAGTCCAATGGAAGCATGCATGTTGGCTGGCTTAAAGATTCGGGTAAGTGGTATTGGTTAGACGGCAGCGGCGCTATGGCAACGGGCGCAAGGACCATCGATGGCGTTCGTCGAGTTTTCTGGAGCGATGGCCAGTGCGACAAAGTTGGCTGGCAAAATCCATCCCAGTATCCTCAGGTCAGTTCTTGGACTGTTCAGCTGCCTAGCTATTGCACCGGATATTTTACCTATGTGACCCCTTCTCGCATCTCTGTCGAGGCAACGCGGGAAGATTGCGTGAACGCCTTTATCCAGCGCGCCTATGAGTATATTGGTACGCAATATATTGAGCCTTGGTCTACCGCTCCCGGTGGAGCTGTTGGTTGCTCTGGTTTTGTCTTGCAGTGCCTTTATGCTACTGGCATGGATATGGGTGTTTACAACCCTTATAACCATCGCTGGGATCCAAGCCAAACCTACAATTCCATGAATTGGTATCGAAGTAATATCTTTATGCCCGTGAGTGCGAACTCAATTCAGCGTGGCGATGTGATTTATTATCGCGGGCATATCGCAATTGCACTTGGCGGCGGTATGATGATTGACTCCTGGCCTCATCAGGGCGTCGGAATTCATTCCATTAGCGCAAGGGGAAATGTGATCGGCGCAGCCCGTCCGTTTATTTAATTGATTTGCTGCAAGCCGGTCGATATCGGTTGGGGGCCTGGAATGAATGTCTGGATTGAACATCGAATTTGTTGGCGAGTAATTGGCTTGATGCTATTTTCCGCCTTGCTCTCAGTTTCCGTCCCCGCATTTTCTTGCACTGCCTATGCCGTGGAAGAGGGGGCGGATAACGGTGTCGTAGAGCGCGACTCGACAGGAGGGTCGGGAGCATTTGTCGGTGGCGGTTGCTCTCAAGACTCCAGTGATTGTGCCGGCAAAACAACGGAAGATTCGAGCCTACAGGTTGTCGAAAGTCAAGACCTGTCGACGACAGAAAAACTATCTGGATGGCAATGGAACGGTTTGTCCTGGTACTACTATCTTGACGGCTGTCGTTTGACCGGAATGCAGAATATTGACGACTCGTTGTACTACTTGGACCCCGCTCGTGACGGCGCAATGAGCTGCGGCTGGATTTTTACTGAAAATAAGTGGTATTACGCGGGTCCATCAGGCGCTTTGGCAAGTGGTTGGCAGTTTATCGGAGGCCAATGGTACTGGTTTGACTCCCTTGACAGCTGTTCTATGGCTACTGGTCGACGTGTTATTGATGGGCACCCTTATCTTCTTGGAACCTATGGACTGATTAATGGTTGGTGCCTTGATAACGGTTTATGGTATTGGGGTAACAATGGTGAAGTCTTAACCGGCTGGTTTCAAACTAGCAATAATTGGTATTGGCTTGATCCCGCCAATGATGGTGTTATGTCTAGAGGAATCGTTTCTGTCGGTTCGTCTCTTTACTATTTATCGGATTCCGGCGCAATGGCTGTTGGTTGGGCGTTTGATGGGACGGACTGGTATTACGCTGACGGTTCCGGCGCACTTGCATCGGGCTGGCGTTTGGTGAACGGCGTTTGGTATTGGCTCGATGTCGCAAATGACAATAGAATGGCTACCGGCTTTTATGTCATCGGACCCAACCGGTATCATTTTTCTTCAACGGGAGCGTTGTCACTTGGCTGGTTTATGAGCAATGGAGACTGGTATTACGCTGAGCCTTTTCAAGCGTCGGGCATTATAAAGACTGAATGGCTGAAGGACGGTGGTCAATACTATTATCTCGATCCTGCCGCCGACGGTAAAATGCTTCTTGATTATTTTTCTGTAAATGGGAAAAGCTATTATGCAAAAGCTTCAGGCGCTGTTGCTTGTCGTGAATGGGTAGATGTCCAGGACTCGGTTCAGGATGAGCCATCTAAGGCTTTTGCTGGCTCTGATTGCTCATTGTGTGGAGCATTGCGTAATGGAAAACTGTTTACATCAAACGGCGATGGCGAATTGGTCGAAGCTCACGGGTTTGTGATGCTTGGAGGCTGTAAGTTCTATGCTGATCCAACCGATGGCTCCCCCTGCGCTGGATGGAAGAACGTTAACGGAAAATGGTACTTTTTTGATGAGACCGCTGGCTATGCACGATCTGGCTGGCTGTACAAGGATGGCTCCTGGTTCTATTTAGATCCGTCCACTTATGCTATGAAAACCGGTTGGGTTGCCGTTAACGGATCTTGGTATTACTTGAATTCGTCTGGTTATATGCAGACAGGATGGCTCAATCTGGGCGGCACCTGGTATTGGCTTGATGCTAGTGGAGCTATGGCTACTGGCTGGCGCGTTGTGGACGGATCCTGGAATTTCTTTATGGCTAACGGCGCGTGGGTGTCAGACTATATGGATGCTAAGGCTCAAAGTTATTCAAGCAATACAAATTGGCTGATACTTGTCGATACGTCACGTTGCGTTACGAGTATTTACACTGGATCCTGGAATAACTGGTCCTTAAACCGTCGATATGTATGTTCGACGGGAAAAGCTAGCACGCCTACGGTGATAGGGGAGTATCAAGTCTACGGTAAGGGATACTCCTTTGGGCATGGATATACTTGCTATTTCTACACGCAGTTCTATGGTGATTACTTATTCCATTCCTCACCCTACTACGTCAACAGCAACCGCGTGATGGATCCCACGATGGGCGTTCCATCCTCTGCTGGATGCGTACGCCTTGAGATTCAGAATGCAAAATGGATTTACGATAACATTCCTTATGGAACAAAGGTTGTTACTTATTGATATTAGGCACTCGTTTTAAGAGACAGGGATAAATACTCTATTTTTAAAAGAGTTTCTTTTAACTGAGGGTGCTTTGATAATCTTTAGCAATGAATTTGGGAGGATTTTTGGAAATAGAAATGGGAAATGATATTGGCGTATGCGTACTTCTCTCAGCTTATAAACCCGATCTTAAGTTTTTCGCGGAACAACTTGATTCGATAGATAAACAAACGTTTCCGCTTACGCTTCTAGTTAGAAATGACTGCCCTGAATCGGATTCATTAGAGCGGTTTATCCAAGCGCATATAACGAAAAACGCCTATCGGTATTATCACGGTGATAATAATCTCGGTTATGTCAAATCGTTCGAGGCGCTGCTCTCCTTGGCGGAAGGGGATTACGTAGTACTTTGCGATCAGGATGATATTTGGGAGCCTAATAGAGTTGAAGTTTCGCTCAACCATATGCTAGAAGAAGGCTCAATTCTAGATGTTTGTGATAGATCGGTAATTGACGAAAACGGAAATATTCTGGTAAAGAGTTATAGGAAAGCTCATCCTAATTCGCCGGAAGTAAATTGGTGCTCTGGAGAGGATATTACTGTACAGGCCGCAAGCGTATGTTACGGCATTGGTATGGCTCTCATGTTAGATGCGAGTGCGGCGAAGTCGATGATTCCCTTTCCGGAATCGACTGCACATGACTTGTGGTTGACATTGGGTTGCAGTGAACTGGGGAAGTGCAGCTTTACTATGACTCCTTTGGTTAAGTATCGTCGACATGGTGGTAACGAAACTGGATTCCTTGCAGGTGTTTCTTCAAAAGATGATTGGTATTCGACAAGAGTTAAAAACAGGGTTGATACTGCTAGGCGATTTGCCGATAGATTTCCCGATTCACCGCATCTAAAGGAAATATTGGGGTTCGCTGAAGCAAGGGAGCGGCGCTCCATAATTGGTTTACTTAAATACCGACGAGCTTGCCCGTCTATCGCTAAAGCAGATATCATAATACGTCTTGTGCCGAATTGGCTGTTTATTTTGATTTTAAAAGAACTTAAAGCTGCGAGATAGCTCCGTATCCTCATTTCGACAGGTTTAGAAGGGCGCTTATATTTGTGAAGGCCACAGAGAAGACTCTTTCGATTAAACATAATATGTTCTGGAATACCGTCGGTTCGTTGACTAATTTAGGCTGTCAGTGGCTTATCACCATTTTGGTCGTTCGGCTGTCTGATGGATATAGTGCTGCAGGCATTTATTCGCTGGCTATGTCTATTTTCAACATGTTTTCTCAATTAGCCCAATACAGGATGTACACGGTGCAAATTGCAGATGTTGAAAGGAAAAACTCTGCTGGTGAATACCTGACTTTTCGTTTCTTTACTACTTTTATAGCGTTTGCAATGTTAGCCGTCTATTCCATTGCAACGTGTCGTATTGGTACGGTGCCCGCTATTCTTCTGTATGCTCTCTATAAAACCGCTGGCTTAGTCATTGATGTCATGCATGCTAATGATCAGGTTGGTCATAGGATGGACTATATTGGGAAATCCCTCATAATGCAGGGCATCGGCTCTCTCCTTTCATTCATTCTTGTCTTTGGATTTTTTAATAGCCTCGAAGGTGCACTGTTGCTTATGACGGTAGTGACAATAGGCATCGGAGTTATTTACGATTATCCAAGATCAAATCGGATTTCTGCAATCAAGCTTGGAATTAGCCGAGCGAAGGTCAGAGCCTTCCTATGTAGCTGTTTGCCCATCGTTCTGGGCGGCATTGCTGCGTCTGCGGCGCCGAATATTCCCAGGCAGTATTTATCTTATTCATTCGGAGATTCTGCTCTGGGTATTTATGCATCAGTTGCTGCACCTGTGGCAATTATCCAAATGGGTGCGACCTATATTTATAATCCTTTATTAGGTTATCTAGTAGAGCGTTACCATTCTAGAGAAAAGTCCTTTTTTTCGCTCATAGGTAAAATACTTGCTGGCATCTTTTTTGTCGGTGTCATATCTTCAGTTGCCCTTTTCTTTTTCGGTAAATTATTGCTGTCACTGTTTTATGGCGCTGGAATAGCTAAACATACCGATCTCCTTCAGCCTATGTTGGCTTGTGCCTTTTTGACTGGCATCGCTTGGTTTGTCAACGATTTGTTGGTTTCTCTTGATAATTACCGAGGGGTATTTGTTGGCAGCATGCTGTCCTTAATTAGTGCTGTCGCTGTTATGGCTCCTGCGCAAATGCTGTTTGGCTTAAATGGCCCTACTGTATCGGCGCTTATATCCAATGCCATTTGCCTTATTTATCAGTCTTCTGTTTTGGGGAAACAGACGCAACAATGGTTCGGGGAAAAGAGATAGGCCGATGATGTCTAAAGCTCACGCGCTATTAAAGCTTCAAAACACTGAATTGGATATCCTTCAGGTTGTCGCCGCATTCTGCTCTAAGCACGGCATCAGGTGGTGGCTTGACGGTGGAACATGTTTAGGAGCAATGCGTCATAGGGGGTTTATCCCTTGGGATGATGATATAGATATCGGAATGATGCGTTCAGATTATGACCGCTTTTGCTCTTTAGCCGAGGGTGGGTTACCGGAAGGATATTCGCTCCATACATCGCGGAATACTACTGGCTATGCTGCGATGTTTGCTAAGGTGTATCGCGATGGAACTCGCTTCGAGAATCAAGAGGCTCGAGAGGCTTCCAGTTCGATGGGCATTTTTGTCGACATCTTTCCATATGACCAGCTCTATACAGATAAACGCCTTCGTGCAAAGCAAGTCCGAACTGCATCAATTGCACAGAAAAGAGCCTATTTATATCATTCTTCTTCCATTGTTGTCCCTCATAAAGGGTTCCTTGGTCAACTCGAGCAAATTGGTTGTTCTGCTATGCACGTGGTGGAACAACTGGTTTCTCGAGGCGCATGCTCTTACCAGGATTTGTTCGATTCCTGTATTGCCGACTCAAATACGGGTGAGGTCTCTGATTACTGTCTGACGTTAAGCTGGCCGAATATGGCGCCAGTGCCTATTTCAGAGATTTTCCCTCTGAGCAGCGCGGTTTTCGAAGGCAGTGAATTCCCTGTTCCTCGTATGACGGATAAATATCTTACAACGATGTATGGCGATTGGAAAAAAATACCGTCACCGGATAATCGACATACCCATCTTCCGCTCTTGCTCGACTTTGGAGATGGGGAAGTCTGGACGGCACAGAATTAAGGATATGACATCTATATCAGATGAGGTTATGTGATGAGCTCCTCTATTTGTATTTTCACTCACCATTATCACCCGCAACTTAGTGGAATTGGTAATTTTGTCGATGGTCTCGCTCACGCCTTGACTGCACGCGGCGATAGGGTGGTTATCGTTACTAATGATTCGATGCGCGTGGGAGTCGGTCATTCAGTCGAAAACGGCCTGGAGGTAATTCGTCTTCCTTGCATTCCGTTACTTGATGGAAGACTTCCTCTTCCCAAAAAAACCAGTGATTATTACCGACTCCTGCAAACCCTTGATGATTATGAGTGGAATGGTGTTCTGATAAACACGAGACTTTTCCCTCTCTCGCTCGAAGGGCTGAGGTTTGCTGCGGATCATAGTGCTAAGGCTGTCGTTCTCGACCACGGCTCAGCGTATCTTTCCTTCAATCAGCCACTCCTTGATTTTTTTGTGCGCCGATATGAGGATTGGATTACGGATCGCGTAAAGACGTTTGACCCTGATTTCTATGGGATTTCTTCTAAAAGTGTTGAATGGCTTCAGCACTTTAATATCACTGCAAAGGGCGTCATTTCAAACTCAATCAATGCCTCATTCTATAGGAGTATTTCTTCGGGGAGAGATTTCCGATCTGAATTAGGTATCCCTCAGTCATCTTTGGTTGTAGCTTTTGTCGGGCGGCTTATTCCTGAAAAGGGAATTAATTCAATTATTGAGGCGGCTCGCACAAAAGATATTACCAAGCGTGATATTTGTTTTGTTCTTGCAGGGGATGGTCCGCTGGCTAATGAGGTCAAGGAAGCCTGTTCGTCTAACTTGTTTTGGCTTGGGAGATGTAACACAGAGGATATTTCTTCCTTACTTCAGCAAGCAGATGTGCTTTGTCTTCCAACTCGTTCCGAAGGCTTTTCAACGGTACTTCTTGAAGCTTCAGCCTGCGGAACGCCTGCAGTGGTAACAGATGTGGGCGGGGCACGCGAGCTTATCTTAGATGATAGCTACGGCACAATAATTCGGTCCATGGCATCTGATGAGGTGGTTTCGGCATTATGCAGGCTTTTTGATGATCGAGAGCTGCTTTCTCTTCAGTCTCGAAACTCTAGGGCGCTTGTTGAAAGTCGATATAACTGGGATGCCACTGCTATGGATGTCGAGAAGGCGTTTTGTATTTGCTAAGTGATACTTGGCTGACTTTTGTTCGGACGAAGTTGATAATCAAGGGCTTTTGTTCGGCTTTTGCGTGAAGTTGGATATAAGTGCCGATTTTGGTATTGTCGATTCCTCCTATTTCATGAATATTTGCTCGCTTGAGCACCGCTGAATATCAAGAAGCACGCCGCTGTTATTGCGCCTGGCTTTGGGGCCGACATGGGTCTCGGCGCCTATTTATTGCTAGCGTCCGGCGTCGCGTCGCTGCTGCATGTTGGCCTCGCCTGTATCAACCCAGACCGTGTTTCTTTAAGCTAGTGCCAAAGATTAAGGCTATCGTTGGGATGGGGGGGGGATAGTTGGAGCAGTTTTGTCCGATTAGAATGGCGTCGAAGTCTTATGCACCGCGCAATTGGGCGAGAGCCGCAGCGGATTTGTATCTCGCGATGGCAGATGGGGGCTCCAGGTGAACGTCAGCTGTATGCCAGCCGTGCAAACTAAATATCCAAGCTTGAGATGTAACTTCGCGATGGTTAGTCCGGATGCTGTAAACTTTATTCATTACTAGACAGTGCGTTGGACTGTAAGGGCCGCATTTTCTTCGAGCGTCGCTAAGGGCCAACTATTATTTGGAATGGATGAAACTCGATTGTCATTTGCTTTAACAAAAGATTCAAAAGGATATCCGCGTGTTCTGGTAATTATTCCCGCTTATAACGAGCAGGAATGCATTCTCAATACCGTTGCTTCTATTAAGGCTGCTGGATATGACTATGTCGTAATTAACGACGGCTCACAGGATGGGACACTTAGGCTTTGTCGAGAGCATGATGTCAACATATTGGATCTCCCACAGAACCTTGGTATCGGTGGGGCGGTCCAGGCGGGGCATAAGTATGCTCAGAGATTTGGCTATGATATTGACATTCAGGTTGACGGCGATGGCCAACATGATCCTTCTTATATACCTGAGCTTGTTAAGCTGATTGAGGGTGGGGCGAGTCTGGCGATAGGCTCTCGATTCTTGGTCGAGACCGACGGTTTCCAATCAACCTTTATGCGTCGTGTTGGAATCAGGTGGCTCTCTTTTTTGCTTAAGTTGCTTACAGGTAAGGCGGTCACCGATCCCACTTCTGGCTTTAGAGCCTGCAATAAAGACGCCATCGACTTATTCTGCAAGAGCTATCCTGATGATTATCCGGAGCCGGAATCGATAGCTTTGGCTATGAAGCTTGGTCTCCCCGTTATGGAGGCACCTGTAAAGATGAATGAGCGCCAGGGCGGGCGTTCATCCATTGGGGTCCTCTCTTCCGTCTACTACATGATTAAAGTTACGCTTGCTATTGTCCTTGTGTGTTGGATCCATAGGGGAGACCAATAATGAATTTTTTTCTAAGGATTGGGGCAGCCATCTTTTTTGGTGGGTTCCTCGTTTATGTTCTTCGACTCGTATCCAAAGGAAAGATGCTTCTTAAGTATTCTTTGCTTTGGATTTTAATGTGCATGGCGGCCTTGCTTTGTGATTTATTCCCTCAGCTTATTTTTTATTGCTCCACGGCTATTGGGTTTGTTAACCCGGCCAATTTCCTCTTCCTGGGTGCAATTGTGCTGTTGCTTGCAATCTCTCTATCCCTTAGCGTTGCGGTGAGCCGTCATGTTTTGGCAATCAAAAGCCTTACACAAAGGATTGCCTTGCTCGAAAAAGAGCTTGAGAATCGGTTGGATTATTATGACTGAGCTTGATACAATAATTTGATTCAGTTTACTTTTAGTTCTTCAATGTTGCTAGTTGAGGAAAGTGGAAATCTGCCTTATACAAACGTTGCTTATACCCTTTGCTGAGGTCTGGATCGGTACCAAATCCGATGATTCTCATCGCGGGTTGCCATTTGCTTGTCAATGGAGGCGATATCCCTGCTCCGGCTGCAATGTTGTTTCAGCTGTTATGTCGTGGTCGAATAGTTTTGTATTAATAATGTAGAACAGATAATAGAATCAGCCGGAGGACTCCATTACAAAAGAGCGTAATTCCATTATCGAGCCATTTAGGTTAATTTCGATGTGGTGTGTAGTTACGCATCATTTTGTAATGCATAATGCAGATGATGTATCGGTTTTTGCTAGCCCTTTAACCCGTTAAATTTATTAGGACGATATCACTGGCCTGGTGGCTGAACTACTACCACACTACCGCTACGCCCCAGTGGGGCTGGGTTTTAAATACGCCTTTGGAATGATATTGCTTTGGCTATCTTGCGGAAAACAATCTCGAAGAAGAGTGGGCTCCTTGACGTAGGTCGCGTCGAGCCAGACGTAGGGCACTGGCGAGCCCTCGAGCGGCCTTCCGTACAGATCCTCGATGCCTGGTCCAGGCTCGAGGCGATGGCGCTCACCTGGTCCTTCGAGAGCCTGGAGACGCCTATCTTCTCGGCTACCCTCTGCACCTTGCGGGTGCTCGTGCCGGTGGCGTACATCTCGGCGACGGCGGCAACGAGGGCGCGGTCCACGCGCCGGTGGCGCTCGATCACGTCGTCCGGGAAGAAGCTGCCGGAGCGGAGCTTCGGGATGCGCAGCGTCAGCGTGCCGGCGCAGGTGCGAGCGACCTCTCGCGGTAGCCGTTTCGGCTGTTCGCCCCGCCACCGCTCAGCTGGTCGGCCTCGGCGTCCATCGCGGCGTTCACGACCTGTTTGGCGAGTCTGGGGAGCAGCTCCCGCATGTCGATGGCGCCGTCGCTGAAACGGGGCATGGCGAGTATGTCCGGCGCCGGGTCTGACAAGATTTACATAGCGATCTTCGTCCTTTCCCGGAACCTGTTGTTGTGGTGATTTCTGGTTCCGGGACGAAGGCCGTTTTTCGTTAAACGGGCACTAAGGGGTCACCCTTGCACCAACATTTTCGGCGCGATCCATGAGATTGAATTCCGCCATTCTTTTTGGATGCCAATGTGCTTGCTAGTATACTGATACCAGTATTTTTAATTGCGTTCTATTTGTTTCTCGATTATAAGGATTTTTATGACAAGTTCCATAAGATGTAAGCCTTTATTTGTTTTGTTTGCCGTTTTTTTCGCATTCTATTCAGTCTATTGGTATCTAAATAATCCGAGATTACTTGTACTGCTTACAATTACCATCTCGTTGATTCTAATTCTTGGCCTTTGCGCTGCATATGCTAAGGTGTACCATCGTCTTAAAAGTGAATGGGTATTCTTGGCGCTGCTTATAGCATTTCTAATTATTTTTATCTTTATCTTTCCTCCGTTTACGGTTCCGGATGAAGGCCATCATTTTTTTTCAACTTATTGGATGGTTGATAGTCTTCCATTCAATGCGCATGTGACAAATGATGGTGGTTTTCTAGTACGGGATATCGATCTTTCCCTTTATAAGGGTCGCCAGAGTAACGCCATTGACTCCTCTTCATTTGATTCGATTATTCAGAATTATGCTCTGTTTGAGAATGGGAAGTGGACTCCATTCAATGAGTTCTCATTTAGCGTCAGTAGTGAGAACGTTTCTGCGAAAATAGGATCTATCGTTGGGCTGCAAATCGGTCTGTTTTTCGGACTTGGTGCCTATCCTGTGTTCTATATGGGGCGCATTGGTTCGGCTCTGGTTTTTTGCTTTTGTGCGTTCCAGGCATACAGGATTGCACCTAAGGGCAAATCGGTTATTGTTTTTGTTTCGCTTCTGCCTATGACGCTTCACTTGGCTGCTTCATACTCTTATGATTCAGGAATTATTGCGTACTCGCTTTTAGTATTCGCTTGTCTAATGCGCGGTTTTTTTGGAGAGCAGAAATCAATAGGTTGTAAAGAAATCGTCATTTATTTAATTATTTCGGCGTTTTTGGCTCCGTGTAAGGTTGTTTATTCTGGGATGATATTACTTGGTTTGCTTGTGCCCCTTTCGCAGTTCCAAGATGTGAAAGTCGGACGTATCGGTAAGTGCATACTGATCTTTGCTGTTATAGCCTCCGTTCTAGTGCTGCGCATAGCATCAATGAGTACATTGGTGTCTCAGTCTTCAGATGCCTCTCGTGGCCAAGAGATCGGGCGGTTTTATACGCTCAGTGACATCATCATGCATCCAAAGAATAGCTTCGAGGTCTTTTTTAGGACATTAGATTCCCTAGGAGATTTCTATTGGGGATCCACCTTAGGTTATTCGCTTGGATGGCTCCAGAAAAACTTGCAGTTTCCAGCCTTTTTTATGATTCCTTATTTGTTGTTTGGGTTTATTTGTTGTTTGGATTCCGAAGATGAGCCCTCTTTTCTCAGCCCCATTTGTTCCATTCTGTTTATTATCGCTTTTGCTTTGGCTGCCCTTGGTTCCATTGTATCTATGTGGTTGGGCTGGACGTTCAATTACGAGAATGTAATACAGGGTGTTCAAGGACGATATTTTCTTCCTGTTCTACCAGCTTTGTTGTTTGGGTCGAGAACGCGCTTGTTTAAATTCAACTCATCTTCGCTTTCTGTCGTCTCTTTTGGCATGTGCGTGATGAATTGTTTATATCTTATTCGTTTTATTAGTATTGCATCCTGTGTGTAGGCCTTTGCGTAATGCTCTCGGGTTTTTTCTGCTATCTAACAGTTTAGATAGCAGGCGATGATTCGGACGCCGCAGGGTCCCCGAAAGCTATGCTTTTCCAAGCCAAGCAGAGACTTTGACCGAGCGCTGGGTTGGCATGCGAGAGGCCAACATGAGGCCGTGCCGCGGGGCGGACCGCAGGTAGCAAAACGGCACCGGAGCCCATGTCGGGCCCGGTGCCCAAGCGCGATATCGACGGCGCAGTTTCGCGATATTCAACAGCGCCCAAATGAGTAAATACTCATTATCTATAAATGATAATAACGATTCGCGGGTTCCCCGACGGTGAAGTTTGGATTCATATAAGGATCGCCTTTGACGTAATACTTAGCCCATCGATAATTCATGTACGCGACCTCTTTGTGGAAGCGAATCTGCTTCTCCGTATTGTTTTCAACGCCTCTAGAAATCGACTCGTAGTGATAGAGCTCGACTTCGGGCGTGTATACGATCAGGTCGTTGATCTCGCGTAGCTTTAAGCAAAAGTCAACATCATTAAATGCAACTTGAAGCTCTTCCGTGAAACCTCCGACTTTCTCATATTCGCTACGCTTAGTCATTATGCAAGCTGCAGTGACGGCGCTGAGATCTTGTTGCGCGTCGTTGAGCGCAAAGTAGCCCCAGTTGTCTTTAGGCATGCTTTGGCATAGATGCCCTGCTACGATGCCTGTGACGCATACGCCCGCGTGCTGAATGGTGTTGTCGGGATAGTAGAGTTTTGCGCCAACTGCGCCAACATCTTCACGTGCGCAGATGCCAAGCATAGTCTCAATCCAATTGGGCGTAATTACCTCAGTATCGTTATTCAACAGCAAGAGATAGTCGCCCTTGGCGTGAGCAACGCCAAAGTTCATGAGCTTGGAGAAATTGAATTCGTGTTCCCAAGTTACAAGACGAACGATGTCAGGATATTTTGCTTGCAACTTATCGTAATAATCGAACGTTGCCTTTTCTGTGCTGTTGTTTTCGATTATGACAAGCTCATAATTGTCATATGTTGATTTCTCAACAATTGACGTGATGCAGTTGTCCAGAATGTCGGCGTGGTCTTTAGTTGGAATGATAATTGACACGAGTGGATGGGAATCTGGCACAGCGTAGGTTACTTTATATGTAAAGGGACGACGCGCTTGTTCGACCTTCGCATTGAGCCCAAGCCTGTCCAAATGACTCTGGACCGCTTTGATACCTGCGATAGTGGCATACGGCTTGCTATCGGCATTTGCTGCGGTGGAGGTCTCGCTTAGGCGCCAGTGATATAGAGCCTTTGCAACATGATGAACTTTCCTTGCCTTTTCCACGGCGCGGAGAGTCAGATTATGATCCTGTGCTCCATCGAACTCTTTCGTGTTCGGTTCTAGAGTGTCAAGCAGGGACTTACGGATAGTAAGCATGTGGCAGATATAGTTGTTATTTCTGAGCAGATCGATATTGAAATCCGGTTTAAAGAACGGCTGCGCTAGTTTCCCATCGGGCATGAGTTTGTCTTCGTCGCAATAAAGAAGATCGACGTTATCATCGTTTTCTATTGCCTCGGCATATGAGAACAACAAGTCTGGTTCAAGAATATCGTCATGGTCAAAGAAGCTAACGAAATCACCCGAAGCGATGGCAACGCCGGCGTTTGTGTTTTCGGAAATGCCCTTATTCTCGGTAAGGTTAATTGATTTAATTCTGTTGTCGTGGGCCGTCTCCTGCTCAACGCGAGCCTTTAGTTCCTGATTGTCAGGACTTGCATTAACTAGGATGAGCTCCCAGTTTGCATAAGACTGGTTTTTTACGGATTCGGCCATATCGTTAAAGAACGAAATGGGTGTGTTGTATAGAGGGACAATAATGCTGAACTTCGGAGCGCTGTTGAAGACGATTTTTCTCTGTTTCTCCAGAGCGCCGATGGTTGCCTTATGTTCCGTGAACCATTCGGGGTATTCAGGGTCAAACTGCGCATGGGTAAAGAGAAAGTTGGTCTCCTCAAGAAGCAAGCCTAATTTATCGGGCGTTAAGCAGTCGAATGCACTGAATGATGGGTGATTTTGATCGTCAATAACAAAATAGTAACGATCGAACGCTTTTGGCATACGAACCGAGAGCTGCGTTTCAAGTTGCTTTTTCTCAGATGTAAATCCAACGCTTGTTACATTCGAACCGAAATTGACGATGCTCAAATCAACTTCATTGAGGGCTCGATCGAAACAACGAAGTTTGATTTGCGAGTCGCTACGATAAGGAGTTCTCACCGTGCACCTAAGGATATAGTCGCTTGAATCATCGATGCACTGCCAGAAATCAATCGTTGCCATGTCAAACTCTGAAACGTCATCGTAGTTTCGGAGTTTGCTGCACATGTCAGGTTTAATTTTGTAGTTAAGGCGCGACTCCCATTTGATGTTCTTGCAATTTAGCGAAAGGGAGTCGCTGCTCAGGGTGCGACCGTCTTGGCCGATTTCGCTAAACTCAATTTTGATGGTGCGAGCATCGGGATCGGGGACTACAAGGACGTATGAGTTCGAGTCACAACTATTGTCCCGGAATTTTAGGAGGGATAAAGGTGAGCGGCGGTTATCGTCTGTAGCCGCCTGGGCTGTTACGCTGGAGCCTTTATGGATGCCTTCAATCTTAAGCTGCTGGTAGATTTTCCAGTTTCCTCTGCATACTCCGGTTGTTTCGACTCGCATTGTTTGCCTTTCGTTTGTTGGACACTGCTCATTGTACTTTTTCATTTGTTGCCTCGCTAGAAATGCAGAAAGAGTTGCGTGTTTCTGCTGTCCGATTTAAATAAGAAGACGGGGAGGTTGCTGCCGGTGCGTATAATTTAATTAACTGTGCTTCAGTAATCGGCGGCTTTTGCTCAACGATTGTCAATCGAGAGGATTATTATGAAAGGCATCATCCTCGCCGGCGGGTCCGGCACCCGCCTGTACCCGCTCACGCTCGTGACCTCCAAGCAGCTGCTGCCGGTCTACGACAAGCCCATGATCTACTACCCGCTGTCCACCCTCATGCTGGCGGGCATCCGGGACATCCTGGTCATCTCCACGCCGACCGACCTGCCCAACTTCGAGCGCCTGCTCGGGGACGGCTCGCGCTACGGCGTCAACCTGTCCTACGCCGAGCAGCCCTCGCCGGACGGCCTGGCGCAGGCATTCACCATCGGCGAGGAGTTCATCGCCGGCGAGCCGTGCGCGCTGGTGCTCGGCGACAACATCTTCTACGGCAACGGGCTGTCGCGCCACCTGACGCGCGCCGTCCAGAACGCAGAGTCCGGTCGCGCCACGGTCTTCGGCTACCACGTGGACGACCCCGAGCGCTTCGGCGTCGTGGAGTTCGATGCGCAGGGGAGGGCCGTCTCCATCGAGGAGAAGCCCGAGCGCCCCAAGAGCTCCTACGCCGTCACCGGCCTGTACTTCTACCCGGGCGACGTGGCCGCCAAGGCCCGCGAGGTCAAGCCCTCGGCCCGCGGCGAGCTGGAGATCACCGACCTCAACCGGATGTACCTGGAGGAGGGGACGCTGTCCGTGGTGACCCTCGGCCGCGGCTACGCGTGGCTGGACACCGGCACCATGGAGAGCCTCCACGAGGCGGCGGAGTTCGTCCGCGCCGTGGAGCACTCCCAGGACCTGCCCGTGTCCGTGCCCGAGGAGATCGCCTGGGAGAACGGCTGGATCACGACCGAGGGGCTCAAGCAGGCCGCCGAGGCCTACGGCAAGTCGGTCTACGGGCAGCACCTCAAGAAGGTCGCCGCCGGCGAGATCGTCAACAGCCCTCGCGAGTACTAGCGCCTTCTTGCTTTCTTTTAGGGGCCACCGTTATCTGGTGGCCCCTTTCGTTATGATTACGGTGACCATATAGCCAATATGATTGGGAGTGGATGTGTTAAGCGTCTACTTTGGCGATATGCCAGAAGCGATTTACAACACAGCGACATATTTCAAAAACTCTTACCGGTCTTCTTGGATTACGGATCCCTATGCAGTCTCGATAATTAAAGATGTCGATCGATCGGACGTTGTCTCCGAAAACGTCATTGAAAGCCCTGTGCTTGGATCCATCTCCCCACTCCAGCTTTCTGGTGGCGTGAAAACGTTGCTGCTTATGAGATTTGATCGTAAGCATATTTTTAACGCTTCTACCTGTGGTGACAACTGTGCCAGGTGGATTCTCGACATGGCGAAAGGCCGCAAGCTCGTTGTGAATCTCTATCATGTGATGGACTTTGGTCGCGAGGGTTTTAAAATCAAAGTCGTGAACAGCGGTCGAATCGTTCATAACATGGCCGAATTGATTCACGAGTCGATTCCGTATCTGTAGGTGCTGCTTATGAACGGTTCGCATCTCGTTAAGATTTCCCGCCGCAGGGGAACCAAGTACACATTTACCATCAAGCGGAACATCACTATTGTGCGTGGCGATAGCGGCACGGGTAAGACGACACTGTTTGACATGGTCGCAGACTACATGCGAACGGGCGAGCAGTCGGGTGTTTCCTTGCAATGCGATTGCCCCTGTGTCGCCCTGACCGATTATGATTGGCGAAACCAGCTTTCGTCTGTTCATGACTCTATCGTATTTGTCGATGAGGGCTTAAAAGAGATTCATTCTGATGAGTTTGCCCATCATGTGCTGTTTTCCTCGAATTATTTCGTGCTGATCTCAAGGGCTGATTTCCCTAATCTTCCGTATAGCGTGGATGAGATTTACAAGATTAAGACGAGTGGAAAATACCATTCTTTCGTCCCTGTTTTTCAAGATCGCGGGAATCATCGTTATGCTATTTCCCGGTCGGCGCCAAAACAGGACTTTTCTATCCTTCTATGCGAGGACAGTAAGTCTGGTTTCCAGTTCTTTGAACGGCATTTCGCTGACAGTGAGCTTACTTGTGCTTCGGCCATGACGAACAGCGCGATTTTGAGCTGGTTGGATCAGCATCTCGACGATCGCGTGTTTGTTGTTGCGGACGGAGCGGCATTTGGGTGCTATGCGGACCGCGTCCTTAAGCTGCAAGACATTCACCGCGATGCTGTTACGGTTTGTCTTCCCGAGTCGTTCGAGTGGCTTCTGCTGAGCTCCGGCGTAATTTCAGGGCTAGATGCCAAAGCGGTTTTGCAAGAGCCGGAAGCGTTTGCAGACAGTGAGAAGTTTAAAAGCTGGGAGGACTTCTTCTATAAGTATTTACGCGATAAAACTGGGAATTCGGTCTTCCGGTACGACAAAGACTGCATTCCGGAGGCGTTTTGTAGGGGAAGTAATTCTGCGAAGGTTATGGCTCTTATCGCATGCCGAAATGTCCGATAGTTTTGTTGAATAGTGTCGCGGCGTCACTTCCTGCGGCATACTAAAGAAGCTGTACTTGCTTCAGATTGGATTTTCATGTCTGAGATTTTTGAACCCAAGAACATCATCGTCACGGGCGGCTGCGGCTTCATCGGCAGCAACTTCGTGCACTACGTGGTCAACAACCACCCCGACGTCCACGTCACCGTCCTGGACAAGCTGACCTACGCCGGCAACCCCGAGAACATCGCCGGGCTGCCCGCGGACCGCGTGGAGCTTGTCGTCGGCGACATCTGCGACGCGGAGCTGCTGGACCGCATCGTCCCCGGCCACGACGCGATCGTGCACTACGCCGCCGAGAGCCACAACGACAACTCCATCGCCGACCCGGAGCCGTTCCTGCGCACCAACGTCGAGGGCACCTTCCGCCTGCTGGAGACAGTGAGGAAGTACGGCATCCGCTACCACCACGTCTCCACCGACGAGGTCTACGGCGACCTGGCGCTCGACGACCCGGCCAAGTTCACCGAGGAGACGCCGTACCACCCGAGCTCGCCGTACAGCTCTACCAAGGCGTCCTCCGACATGCTCGTGCGCGCCTGGACCCGCACCTACGGGCTTCGCACCACGATCTCCAACTGCTCCAACAACTACGGCCCCTACCAGCACGTGGAGAAGTTCATCCCGCGCCAGATCACCAACATCATCGACGGGGTCAAGCCGAAGCTCTACGGCCGCGGCGAGAACGTCCGCGACTGGATCCACACCGAGGACCACTCCTCGGCCGTCTGGGACATCCTCACGAAGGGCCGCATGGGGGAGACCTACCTCATCGGGGCCGACGGCGAGAAGAACAACATCACCGTCCTGCGCATGATCCTGGAGGCGATGGGAAAGGACTCCGAGGACTTCGACTGGGTCGCCGACCGCCCCGGCCACGACCGCCGCTACGCCATCGACAGCACGAAGCTCCAGCGCGAGCTCGGCTGGAGGCCGGCCCACACCGACTTCGCCGAGGGCCTGAAGCAGACGATCGACTGGTACGTCGCCAACGAGTCCTGGTGGCGCCCGGCCAAGGAGGCCACCGAGGCCAGGTATAGGGCCCAGGGCCAGTAGGGGAGACTAGCATGGCAGACATCGCATTCGAGAAGGACCTCTCCGTCACGGAGACCGGCATCGGGGGCCTGAAGGTCGTCGACCTCGCCGTCCACGGCGACTCGCGCGGCTGGTTCAAGGAGAACTGGCAGCGCGCCAAGATGACCGCCCTGGGCATCCCGGACCTCAAGGTCGTCCAGAACAACATCTCCTACAACGACAGCCGCGGCGTCACCCGCGGCATCCACGCCGAGCCCTGGGACAAGTTCATCTCCGTGGCCCGCGGCTCGGTATTCGGCGCCTGGGTGGACCTGCGCGAGGGCAGCGCCACCTACGGCAAGGTCTACACGACAGTCCTGGACCCCTCCAAGGCCATCTACGTCCCGCGCGGCGTGGGCAACTCCTTCCAGGCGCTCGAGGACGGTACCGCCTACACCTACCTGGTGGACGCCCACTGGTCCCTCGAGTTGAAGAAGACGTACACCTTCGTGAACCTCGCCGACCCCGAGCTTGCCATCGAATGGCCCATCCCGCTCGAGCAGGCCACCGTCTCCGAGGCCGACCACAACCACCCGATGCTCAAGGACGTCGTCCCCATGGCGCCGAAGCGCACCCTCGTCACCGGCTGCAACGGGCAGCTGGGCCGCGCGGTCCGCGCGCTGGCCGAGGAGCGCGGCGTGGCGAAGGACTTCGACTTCTGCGACATCGACACCTTCGACATGTCCGACCCGGACGCCTACGCACAGTACGACTGGTCGCTCTACGGCACGGTCATCAACTGCGGCGCCTACACGGCGGTCGACAGGGCCGAGACCCCCGAGGGCCGCGCGACCGCATGGAAGGCCAACGCGACCGGCCCGGCGCTTCTCGCCCGCACCTGCTCCGAGCACGGGATCACGCTCGTCCACGTGTCCTCCGACTACGTCTTCGACGGCACCGCGGAGGTGCATGACGAGGAGGAGCCCTTCTCCCCGCTGTCCGTCTACGGCCAGACCAAGGCCGCCGGCGACATCGCCGTGGCCGGCTGCCCGCGCCACTACATCATGCGCTCCAGCTGGGTCATCGGCGAGGGCCACAACTTCGTGAAGACGATGAAGGGGCTGTCCGATCGCGTCGCCGACCCGGACGACAAGCTGGACAAGGTCACCGTCGTGGACGACCAGCTGGGCCGCCTGACCTTCACGCGAGACATGGCCGAGGCCATCTTCCACGTGCTGGGGACGCATGCCCCCTACGGAGCCTACGACTGCACCGGCGCCGGCGCCGTGAGGTCCTGGGCGGACATCGCCCGCGCCGTCTTCGAGGCCACCAACGGTAACGGAGAGAAGGTCGTGCCGGTGAGCACCGCCGACTACTACGCGACCGCCTCCGGCCCCATCGCCCCGCGCCCGGTCCACTCCGCGCTCGACCTGTCCAGGCTCGAGGCTGCTGGATTCCACATGCCCGACTGGGAGGAAGAGCTGGGGGAGTACCTCAAGACGCTCTAGCTGCTGTTATTGAATTGACGAGAGCAAAAGCCGCCGTTCTTAACGGCGGCTTTTCTTGTTTCTGGCGAATAGCTCCGCCGCAACAAGGGCAATTGCGGTCGCCAGACTCACTGCAAGCCCCGCAAGGGCGCCCGGAGTCTTGTAGATCATCACGATCCTATTCGCGCCTTTCTGCAAGTTCAGGGACGACAAGCCCTTATCGGCGGCGGGCGTTAGCTCTGCGGCGGTGCCGTTTACCGTTACGTTCCAGCCCTCATCGTATGGAACGCTCAACAGCAGGTTGCCGTCATCCTTAGCGGTATACTCGCCTTCGATCCTTCCGTCCTCAAAAACCGTCGGAATAAACTCGCTCGTCTTAAGCTCGTTAATGATCTGTTTGAAAACGTCCAGATTGAGGGCGTAAAAGACCGGCTCATTGTCTTGGGGCATGTCTGTATAGCCCTCTGCGACTTCGATTGACACCGTATGCTGGCTCGGGGCGTCCGATGTATCCGCAATCTGGCGGATATTATTGTCGAATCTCCAGGCCTCGTTTTCGATCGTTCGCTGGTCGATGGTAAGGGCGGCGGGCCAATAGCTGCCGGCAGTCGCGTCTTTGTTGATGTAGAGATACCCGATGGAGCTTGCCGGTACAGTAACGCTCCATTGCTTTAAGCTATCGCTATTCTCCGTGCTCGTGGCCTCGATTTTGGTATAGAGCTTTACCTCGCGGCCTAGGATTTTGCTGTAGAGGTCGTTCTGCTTTTCGAAGGGGTTCTCGATCTTCAGCGTGCTGTTTTGGATATCGCTTGAGGCTGCGACGCCAATGCTGAGCGCATAGGGGTTCTCGTACACCGCGCTTGTGGAGTCGGCCTGATTCGTCTTGGCCGAAACGTATCCCGCAGGCGCGTTCTCAGGAATGGCATACTTGACTCCCAGTAGGGCATCGACGGCAAGAATGGGCTCGGCATAACGGGTCGAAAACTCGCCGACACTGCTGTATCCAAGGGAGTTGAGCAGTGCAATTGCCTGCGGGTTGTTTGCCGACGAATATGAAGACAGTTGGTTGTATCCAAGCGCCAAGCCTTCGTTGAGGGCGGCGCTATCGGCGCGCGTAATCGTACGGTCGATGCGGTAGAAAGGCGCCGAATCCTGGCCTTGAATGGCTGTGATCGTGTTGGTTGCGGTGGCAACATAGGCGCTGTTGGCTTCTTCGGAATAGCCTGTGTACAGCTGGTTCCACATAACATGGGCGTTGGCAAATAGTTCAATTGCCGTGAGTGCCAGGAGCGGCATGATGATGGCCGGACGATGGGCCCGACGTAATGTTGGCCGCTTATTGAGTTTCTGCAACGCGTATCCTGCGGCCCACAGCGCAAAGAAGCTAAGCAAAAAGGCCGTGCGCGAGTAGAAGCCGTTAGGAACGCGCATGCCGCACCAGATGTACTCGAGCGGGCTCAAAACGGAGCTTGCGACTAGGGTTATCGTGACGACGAGTGTTGCGATACGCGTCTTGATTGAAACCGTGCGGTTAACCAGCAAGCTCGCCGCAAGCAGCATCATGATGATGCCGCAATAGAACTGCGGTGTGCTATCGTTGTTTACCCACATGCAGGGAAGAAAGCCCCTGATGAGCGACTTGAGGCTGGTTTTAAGTAGGGGGCCGAGTGCCAGAACGGGACCGCCCTTGGACATGGCAAGGATGGTCGGCAAAAAGGTCCATGCGGACAGGAGCAGTCCAAGCGCGATACCCCCGGCGAATCGCAGGGCTCGATCGAGCATGAGCTTCCAGCTAAATCCTTCTTCTGTTACACAATCGATAAATTCGACCAATACGAAGATGCAGAGGAACAGGATGCTGATGTAGGCCGTATACCAGCAGAACATGACATTGAGCGCCGTTGCGATGGCGGGGCGGATCATGCGCTGCTTGCGGATGAGCTCGTAGCATCCGTAGGCGCAGATGGGCAGCAGGATGAGGCAATCGATCCAGAGCGGGTTGCGCAGGTTGCTCATGGTCCAGCTGCAAAATGTGAACGAGAGGGAAAGCAGGAATGCTGCGGGCTTGGGTAGGCCAAAGCGCTTTTGCAGGAACCAGGCGCTGCTGATGTGGATACAGCCGAGCTTGAGCGCGGTGATAACAAACACAAAGAGCGTCAGCTTGTCTTGAGGAAACAGTACGCAGAGCAGGTTAAAGGGGCTGGCGAGATAGTAGGTCGATGAGGACGGCTTCAAAGGAGATGCAGGGGTCTTGCTGAGTCATGATGCGAACGACGCCATCGAGCTCTTTAAGAAAGATCGGAAGCGATTCCTGCTCGTTGTAGCACGGCACGACAATGGAGATGAGCGGCATGGTGGTTTACCTCTCGCTTGGATTGGAAGTAGGGTGGCCGGGCTGGTCGTCGTAGGCGTATTTGCTGTACACGTTGACCTCCCACTGCTTTTTTTCGACCTTTGCTACAGAATCCAGGATGAATCCGGTTGCAAGGCTCAGGCTGCACAGGAACATAAACGACGCGGCGAGCATGGCGGTGGGGAAGCGCGGAACGAGGCCGGTCTGGAAATACTCGACAACGATGGGCATGCCTAGGGCGAGGCCGATCACCGCAAACAGAAGCGCGACGAGGCTGAAGAACTTCAGCGGGCGGTAGTCCTTGAACAGCGTGCCGATCATCGCAACGACTTTAATGCCGTCGCTCACGGTATTGAGCTTAGACTCGGATCCTTCGGGACGATCGCGGTACTCAATGGGCACGTCCTTGATACGCCAGCGGTGATCGACGGCATGGATGGATAGTTCGGTTTCGATCTGAAATCCCTCGGAAAGCACGGGGAACGTTTTGACAAAGGGACGGCTCATGGCGCGGTAGCCGGTCATGACGTCATCGAAGCTGTAGCCATAGATCCACTTGATCATGGCTCGAACTAGGTTGTTGCCAAAACCATGGAAGGCTCGCTTGTTTTCCTCGGCATAGGTCCCATTGGAAAGGCGGTCGCCTACGGTCATGTCGGCCGTGCCGTTAAGGATGGGCTCGCAGAGGGCTTTGGCCGCCTCGGCGGGGTAGGTGTCGTCTCCGTCGACCATCAGGTAGCAATCGGCGTCGATATCGCGAAACATCTGGCGGCACACGTTGCCCTTTCCCTGGCGGGGCTCAAAGCGGACCGTGGCGCCGTGCTCGGTAGCGATGCGTGAGGTATCGTCCGATGAGTTGTTGTCGTAGACATAGACCGTCGCTTGCGGAAGCTCGCGGTGAAAGTCGTCGATGACCTTACCAATCGTGAGCGCTTCGTTGTAGCAAGGGATGATGACGGCGATGGATTCAGAATTCACTAAATGCTCCTTATATATTCAATCCTTGAAAGTATAGCCGTTTGGGCTTGGCATCCTAAGATGTGGGTTAGTTCTCCAGTTTTGTTGCGCGTATCGTTTGCATGGCCGTCGGGTCTATACTGTTCGTTTGTCAACGATTACGAGTAAAGGAGTTGCATCCGTGTCGGATCAGACAAAGCAACAAGAAACTCGCAGTCTGCCTGCGACGTTTGCTAAGAACGAATTTGAGAAGGATGCGTTTATCCTTCGTCAGCTGGTTACCAAGGATTTTAAGATCAAGTATCGCCGTAGCGTTCTGGGTGTCGCATGGTCGGTGCTCAATCCGTTGCTGATGATGATCGTCATGGCCATCGTGTTCTCGACGATTTTTGGCCAGGGCCGCAATGGCTCAATGACGCCCGAGATGTACCCGCTGTACTTGATCGTGGGTAACATTACCTTTGCCGTCATGTCCGAGTCTACGAACCAGGCCCTGACGTCGATCGTGGGTGCTGCCCCTTTGCTCAAGAAGGTTAAGGTGCACCGCTGGGTCTTCCCGGTGCAGAAGGTGCTCTTCTCGCTGGTCAACTTTGCCTTCTCGCTGGTTGCCGTCGCCATCGTCATGCTGTGGTTCCGCGTTATGCCTTCTTGGCACCTGATTCTGCTGCCGGTTTGCCTGCTGCTGCTTATGTGCTTCTGCATGGGCCTGGGCATGATGCTCTCTGCCCTTACGGTCTTTTTCCGCGACGTTATGCATTTATGGAGCGTCATCATTACGGCGTGGACTTACATTACGCCCATCTTCTGGACGACTGACTATATTGCGCAAATGCCGCATCTCGTGCGTATCTTGATGTATGCGAACCCCATGTTCAACTACCTGCAGTTTATGCGCGATATCTTTCTGTTCCAGACGACGCCCTCGCTTATGACGTTTGGTATGTGCGTTGCCTGGGCGGTTCTTGCGCTTATTATTGGCTATACCGTGTTCCATAAGTCCGAGCGCAAATTTATCCTCTACATCTAAGGAGTGCTGTGATGACTGAATCTGTTGTTGATTACAGCGAGCAGCCTCTGGCTGTCGAGGTCGACGACGTCACCATGATCTTTAATATGGCGTCCGAGTCGCTGACCAACCTCAAGGAGTACTTCATCAAGCTCGCCAAGCACGAGCTGTTCTTTGAGGAGTTTAGGGCGCTTAAGCACATCTCGTTCGATATTCATCGCGGCGAAGTTGTCGGTCTGGTTGGCACCAATGGCTCCGGCAAGTCTACGATGCTCAAGATTATCGCTGGCGTGCTTGAGCCTAGCGAGGGCAGCGTTAAGGTGCACGGTAACATCGCGCCGTTGATTGAGCTTGGTGCCGGCTTTGACCCCGAGCTGACTGCCCGCGAGAACATCTATCTGAACGGCGCCCTGCTCGGCTATACCAAGGAGTTCATCGACGCCAACTTTGACGGCATTATTGAGTTTGCCGAGCTGCAGAACTTTGTCGATATGCCGCTTAAGAACTTCTCCTCGGGCATGGTTGCGCGCATTGCCTTTGCAATCGCAACGATTACCGAGCCCGATATTCTGATCGTTGACGAGACGCTGTCCGTCGGTGACGTGTTCTTCCAGCAGAAGTGTGAGGACCGTATTCAGCACTTTATCCAGAGCGGCGACGTGACGGTTCTGTTCGTTTCGCACTCCATGGAGCAGGTTGAGCGTATTTGTCAGCGTGCCGTTTGGATTGAGAAGGGTGACCTTCGCATGGACGGTCCGGTTGATGAGGTCTGCAAGGCGTACCGCGAGCAGTTCAACTAGGTTATAATTACTTGCGCCTGACAGGCTTGCGCTTGCTTGGGCGTGCGGTTATTTGCTCCATTAGCTCAGTTGGATAGAGCAGGGGACTTCTAATCCCAAGGTCGACGGTTCGAATCCGCCATGGAGCACCATCGTTTATTAAGCCCGGACCCCTTGGTGGTCTGGGCTTTTTTCGTCTTCTATGCTGCTGGAGCCGAGTGCGAGCAAGCCGCTACTGTTCGTTGGGATTGGCATTTTACTTTTCGAGATGCTCCTTCAGCAGCTCCAGCGCATGCGCATAGCCCTGCAGGCCCTCGCCGGTGATGGTGGCGAAGCAGGCCAGGCGGGCGTAGCTCACCTGGCGGAAGTCCTCGCGTGTCTCGACGGCGCTGATGTGGACCTCAACGGCGGGGATGGCGACGGCCTTGAGGGCATCGAGGATCGCTACGCTCGTATGCGTGTAAGCGGCCGGGTTGATGATGATGCCGTCGACCTTGCCGTAGGCCTCCTGGATCTTGTCGACGATGCTGCCCTCGTGGTTGGACTGGAAGACCTCGACCTCGTCAAAGCCCTGTGCGGCACCCGCCTCCTGGCAAATCTGGACCAGGCGGTCGTAGTTGTCGCTGCCGTAGATGCCCGGCTCGCGAATACCGAGCATGTTGAGATTGGGGCCATTGATGACGAGTGCTTTCATGGTTGCTTCCTTTGCGGTTGGGCGGGCGGTGAGGTGGAATGAAAAACCACCACAAAGGTGCCTGTCCCCTTTGCGGTGGTTTTGGTTAGAGAGCGGGTGGAAGGGTGTCGAGGACGGCGCGGGCGGTGTTGGCGGCACAGTCGCGTGAGTCGATGATGTAGTCGGCCCAGGCGCGGTAGCGCGGCATGCGCTGCTCGGCGAGCTTGTCGATGCCATCGCGGGCGGTGATGGGGCGACCCTTGTGGGCGAGTTCGTCGAGCTTGCGGTTGAGCATCACAATCTGGCTGTTCTGGTGCAGCAGCGGGTAGTTCTCGTCGCGCGTGACCACGCCGCCGCCGGTGGAGAGCACCAGGCCACTTCGCTTGGAGATGTCGGCCAGGGCCGCCGTCTCCTGCTCGCGGAAGGCCGCCTCGCCGCGCTCGACGATAAAGTCGGCACAGGGCATCCCCAGGCGCTCCTCGAGGGCGCGGTCCAAATCGATGTGCTCACGACCCGTGAGTAGGGCGATCTGCTCGCCCACGCGCGTCTTGCCCGAACCCGGCATGCCAATCAGGGCAATGTTTTGCTCGCGGCGGGACAGCCGCTCCGTCACATCCAGGATGCGCTCACGCGGTGTGACCTGGCCGGTGTAGCGCTCGACAGCTTGTGCCGCCTGGGCAACAAGCATGAGCAGGCCGCCGATGCAGGGGACGCCGCGACGCTCGGCCTCGAGCATCAGACCCGTGCGGGCGGGGTTGTAGACAATGTCGATGACGCCCTCGAGCGCATCGAGTCCTTCGAGCGTGCAGGGGGCGTCGGGGCAGTGGGGGAACATGCCGGCAGGCGTACAGTTGACGAGCAGCGTTGCATCGGACTGCTGAGCGATGTTGTCGTAATTGACCTCACTCTTGCGGCCCACGGGTACGACGATGGCGCCCAGGTCGCCGAGCACCATGCTGGCCGTGGTGCCTGCGCCGCCGGTGGCGCCGAGCACGAGGGCCTTCTTACCGCCAACCTCTACGCCTAACTCCTCGACCAGACACTGAAAACCAAAGTAGTCGGTGTTGTCGCCGCGCAGGCGGCCATCGGGTAGGCGTGTGATGGTGTTGACGTTGCCCATGCGCTCGGCCAGGGGACTCAACTCGTCCAGGTATTCCATGACGGCGCGCTTGTAGGGGATGGTCACGTTGGTGCCCTCCCACTCGTCGCCGGTCATAAAAGCCTCGAGATCCTCGGGCTCACGCTCAAAACGCACATACTCCAGGCCTGCGAGCTCCTTGTAGATGGTCGGGGTGTAGCTGTGGCCCAGCACGCGGCCCAGCACGCCGTAGGGACGGGTTGCGGCGGTATCGGTCATCTAGAGCACCTCCGTGTAGCTGCCAAAGTAGGTGAAGCTCTCGCACACGTCGTCGATCGAGTCGAGCAGGTCGTCGAGGGCCTTGCTGCCAAAGGGGCAGTCCAGGTCAAAGTAGAACATAAACTCAAAATCGCGCCCGGGGATGGGGCGGCTCTCGAGCTTGATGAGGTTGATGTTGAGTGCGTAGAAGCGCTCGAGTACACGGTAGAGGGCGCCCGGCTCGTTGGCCGTGGTGATCATGAGCGAGGTGCGGTTGGCGCCGGGATAGACGCGCGGCTCGCGGCTGATGACGACAAAGCGCGTATAGTTGTTGTCCGAGTCTTGGATGTTGGGCTCCAGTACTTCCAAGCCGTAGAGAGCCGCACAGCTGAGCGAGGCGATGGCGGCGACGTCGGTGCGTTCGGAGTTAGCGACCATCTCGGCCGACATGGCCGTGTTGGGGTACTTGGTGGCATGCAGGCCGTGACCCTCGATAAAGCCGGCGCACTGGGCAATAGCTTGGCCGTGGCTGTAGACCTCGCGTACGTCGGCGAGCTTGGTGCCGGGTTTGACGAGCAGGTTGTGATCGATCTTGAGGCGCAGCGAGCGCACGATGTGGAAATCGAACTGGGCGAGCAAGTCGTAGACGGCGTTGACCGAGCCTGCGGTTGAGTTTTCGATGGGCAGCACGCCAAACTCGCAAAAGCCGTCGCGTACGGCGCGCATGACGCCCTCGAAGGTCTCAAAGAAGGCGATATCGGGCACGTCGAAGAGCTTGCACGCGGCAATCTGGCTGTAGGCGCCCTCGACGCCCTGGCAGGCGACGGTGGCCGTCTGGGGGAAGGGCGTGTCAAAGGCTGCGGCCGTGGCATGGGCCTTTTGCGACACCGTGATGCCCTTGAGCTCGTTGATGTAGCGCTGCTGCTCGGCCTTGCTCATGCTCATGAGGAGACGGAACAGGGTGATGGTCTGGGCCTCGTAGCGCTCGGGTGCGCGGCTGGCGAGGTTGTTGAGTTTTGAGCGCTCGCGGGCGGGGTCAAAGACGGCCTTGCCCATCTCGATCTTGGATTTGGCGACTTCGGTGGCAATGTCCATGCGCTCGACAAAGCTGTTGAGCAGGGTGGTGTCGATGCCATCGATGGCCTGGCGGATGTCAGCAAGGTCCATGTGGACCCCTTTCACGTGTCGGTGATTTTTCTGGGACGGGGATTAAAAAATCATTGTGTACCTAATGATTTTTTAATCCCCGTCCCAGAAAAATCACTGGGTGGGCGTGGGGGCCGGAGTTGGCCCCCGGAGATTTTTAGCGCTGGGCGGCGTCCTCGAGGAGGGCGTCCCAGATGGCGAGGGCGGCGGCTGCTTCGGCTACGGGGACGGCTCGGGGGACGATGCAGGGATCGTGGCGGCCGTGGATCGAGAGCTCGGCATTTTCCATGGCGTCCATGTCTACGGTCTGCTGCTCGCGGCCAATGGAGGGCGTCGGCTTCACGGCCATACGCCACATGACGGGTGCGCCGGTGGAGATGCCGCCCAGAATGCCGCCGGCGTTATTGGACTCGACTGCAATGTCGCCGGTCTCTGCATCAACGCGGTATGGGTCGTTGTTCTCGCTGCCGCGCATGGCGGCCACGGCAAAGCCCATGCCAAACTCCACGCCCTTCACGGCGGGAATGCCAAACGCAATCTGCGCGATGCGGTTCTCGATGCCATCGAACATGGGGTCACCGATGCCCGCGGGAAGCCCGTAGATGCCGCACTCCACAATGCCGCCGATGCTGTCGAGCTCGTCGCGCGCGGCCAGAATTTCCTCGCGCATGCGACCGGCAGCGGCGGCGTCGATGCAGGGCAGGTCGTTCGTAAGGATCGCCTTGCGGTCGGCCTCGCGATAGACCATGTCGTCCATGGGCAGGTCGGAGATGCCGCCGATCTGCGCGACGTGCGCCATGATCTTGATGCCACGGGCCTCGAGCGCCTGCAGCGCGATGCCGCCGGCGATGCATAGGGGAGCCGTTAGGCGGCCGGAGAAGTGCCCACCGCCCGCGACGTCGTGCATGTTGTGGTACTTCAAGCGCGCAGGGAAGTCCGCATGTCCGGGACGGGGCTTGCGGCGCAGCTCGGAGTAATCCTTGGAGAGCGTGTTGGTGTTCTCAATAATCGCTGCGATGGGTGCGCCGGTGGTGTGTCCATCGACCACACCGGCGATGATATGCGCGGCGTCGGCCTCGCGACGTTTGGTCGCGGTCTCGTCGCGACCGGGGGCGCGACGGTCAAGGAAGGCCTGCAGCTGCTCCTGGTCCACGGCGATACCTGCCGGAATGCCATCGAGCGAGCAGCCGATAGCGGGGGAGTGCGACTGGCCGAAGATGCTTAAGTGCAAGACGTTGCCAAAGGTCGAGGACATGCTATTCCTCCTCGAGCGTGACCTTGCCGCCCAGCAGGCGGTAGTGGTCGAAGAAATCGGGATAGGACTTGTTGACGGCCTCGGCGCCGTGGATCACGACCTCGCCGGTGGCGCGGCTCGCGGCGATGGCGGCCATCATGGCGATGCGGTGGTCGTTGTGCGAATCGACCTCGCCGCCAGTAAAGGCGTCGACACCCTTGATGATGAGGTCGTCACCGGCAATGCGTACCTGTGCGCCCAGTGCGGTGAGCCCGCGGGTGGTAGTGGCCAGACGGTCGGATTCCTTGATGCGCAGGCGGGCGCAATCGCGGATGAACGTGCGGCCTTGCGCCAGCGATGCCACGGCCGAGATAACGGGCACCAGGTCGGGGATGTCGTGGGCGCTCATCTCAAAGCCGGCGAGCTTGTCGGACTGCACGGTGGCGGCGTTGGTGGAGCGCACGATGCGGGCGCCAAAGCGCGAAAGCGCGGCAAGCACGTTGCGGTCGCCCTGGGCCGAGCTCAGGGACACACCCTCGACGGTGATGGGATCGGAGCCGATGGCGCCGGCGCACAGCCAAAAGGCAGCGTTGGACCAGTCACCCTCGACGGCCACGTTGCCGGGCGTGCGGTACGAGCCGCTGCTTACGCGGAAGTTCGTGACCTCGGGCTGGCCGTCTTTGGACGGAATACGTTCGACGTTGACCTCGACGCCAAAGGCCTTCATGGCCTGGATCGTCAGGTTGATGTAGGGGCGGCTCTCGATGAGGCCCGTTACCTGCACGCAGGAGGGCTGGGCGAGCAACGGGGCTGCCAGCAGCAGGCCGGAGATATACTGCGAGCTTACGTTGCCCGGCAGCACAAAGGTGCCCGGGCGCATGCGTCCGCTCGTCTTGAGCGGAAAACCGCCCAGACCCTGTAGGTCGCAGCCGGCGGCGATGATCTCGTCCGAGAGCGGCGAGAGCGGGCGGGCGCCCAGGCGGCCCTGGCCCACGAAGGTGGCATCCGCACCCAGCGCGCAGGCGACGGGCAGCATAAAGCGCAGCGTGGAGCCGCTTTCGCCGCAGTCAAGCGTGCCGCCGGCAAGGGCCTTGAGCAGGCCAAACTCAACACTCTTCATGGTAGGGTGGACCTGGAAGCCGTCCTCGACGGTCTCGATGCGGGCGCCGAGTGCCGTAAGGCAACGCACCGTGGCCTCGATGTCGGCGCAGGTGGTGTTGCAGGTGACGTGTGTCTCGCCGTTGGCAAGCGCAGCGCAGATGATCAGGCGATGTGCCATCGACTTGGACGCGATGGCGGGAACGGTGCCCTTGAGCGGGGACGGGGTGATGCGGGCTAGCATGCGGATGCGTCTCCCTTCTGGCCGAGGCCCTCGGCAATGAGTTCGTGGAAAGTGGAAAGCGGCGTGCGGTCGATGCTGCAGCGGCCAATGCCGTGCGGAATCACCAGGTCGATGGTGTCGCCCGCGCGCTTCTTGTCGTGGAGCGCCTCGGCAAAGACGGCATCGGCGGAAAGCTCGCAGCGGGTCTTGAGGCCGTGGCGGGCGCAGAGTTCCTCAATACGACCGGGCAGTGCAGCATCGCAGACGCCGTGCAGGGCCGCGGCGCGCGTGATGATGCCCATGCCGATCGACACGCAGTTGCCGTGTCCGAGCTCAAAGTGCTCGCAGGCCTCGACGGCGTGTCCGGCGCTGTGTCCAAAGTTAAGGAGCTTTCGCTGGTTGGTCTCGCGCTCGTCGGCGACGACCACGGCGCGCTTGATGTCGATATTGCGGGCGATGATGAGCGCTACGCGGGCCACATCGCGGTTGAGCAGCTCCAGCGTGAGCGGGGTCTTCTCCAGCTCGGCGAAAAGCTCCGGGTCGGCGAGCACGGCGTGTTTCACAACCTCGCCGCAGCCGTCGGCGAACTGCTCGGGCGTGAGGGTGGCCAGGCACCCCACGTCAGCGATAACCACGCTCGGCTGCCAAAAAGCGCCGGCCAAGTTCTTGCCGGCAGCCAGGTCGATGGCGGTCTTGCCGCCCACCGACGAATCCACCATGGCGAGCAGGCTCGTCGGGATTTGCACAAACTTGCAGCCGCGCATGTAGGTGGCGGCCACAAAGCCCGCCACGTCGCCCACGACACCGCCGCCGAGTGCCACAATCACGTCGGAGCGCGAAAGCTCGTGCTCGGCCACAAACTCCAAAATGGCAACATAGGTTTCGGCGCGCTTATGGGCCTCGCCGGCCTCGAAGGTGCAGATGCTCACCTCGTAGCCTGATGCCTCCAGGCTCTGCTTAACGGGCATCTGGTAGAGCGGGCCCACGTTGGTGTCCGTCACGATGACGGCCTTGGTGCCGCCGGCAGTGGCGCGCACGAGCGGTCCCGTTTGCTCCAGCAAAAACGTGCCAACATGCACCTGGTAGGGGCGTGCAGTGTCGATATCGATGGTAATCGCCATAAGCTATGGTCCTTTCGACCTGGCGTGATAGGTGGTCTAGTGGGAGGCCTCGTCGTCGAGTGCGCGCTTAATGCGGTCGCCCTCGGCAAGGAGATTCTCCAGATAGCGCTGGTCGCGGTCCTTAAGGGCGCGGCTGTAGGCGCCGAGCGATTCGATCAGATGGTCGATCTCGAAGGCAAGCGCATCGGCGTCGTCGATCATGAGCTCGGACCACATTTGCGGGTTGAGGTGCGCCACGCGGGTGAGATCGCGGTAGCTACCGGCTGAAAAGCCGTGGTGGACCTGGGCGGTCGGGCTCTTTACGTAGGCGTTGGACACCACGTGCGCAAGCTGGCTCGTGAAGGCGATGACGCGGTCGTGCTCGGCGGCGCTGGTCACGCTGAACTTGCCAAAGCCCAAGGGGCGCACCATCTCGCGCACCTGGCCCAAAAGTTCCAGCTTGAGCGCGTCGTCCACCGCGGGCGGCACGAGCACGAGCGGAGCGCCCTGGAACAGGTCGGCGCGGGAGTGCGCATAGCCCGAGTACTGCGTGCCCGCCATGGGGTGCGCGCCCACAAAGTAAAAGCCGTGCTCGCGGGCAAGCTCAAAGGCGCGTTCGCACACGATGCCCTTGACGCCCACCGTGTCGATTACCACGGGGCCCATGATGGCGTCGGTGTCGGTGGCGTCGGCGAGCGCCTTGGCGTGCGTCTCGAGCCACTCGATGCATGCCTCGGGGTAGCAAGCCAGGACGATGATGTCGCATTCGCCGAGTGTCTTGTCGTTGAGCTCTCCGGCGACAGTGCCCATGCTGGCGGCCGTCATGACATCGTCATCGGGGTCCCAGGCCAGCACGCGGACGCCCGCCTGTGCATAGCCGCGGGCAAAGCTACCGCCGATGAGGCCAAGGCCGACGATGCCGGCGCATTTGGGACCGCCCTGGTTAACGCGCGCGTTTCTCACCGTACCCATGGGCTACTCCATGGTCTCTTGGCAGACAACCTCGCGGATGGCTCGGATGCGGCGCATGGTGTCGTCGAACTGATCGGGGGTGAGGGCCTGGGCGCCGTCGGACCAGGCTCGGCTCGGCTCGTCGTGGACCTCGATCTCCAGGCCGTTGGCGCCGCAGGCGGTCGCGGCGAGCGCCATGGGCTCAACGTAGCGGGTGTAGCCGGTGGCGTGGCTGGGGTCGGCGACGACGGGCAGGTGCGACAGGTGGTGCAGCACCGGCACGGCGTTGAGGTCGAAGGTGTTGCGGGTGCGGGTCTCGAAGGTGCGGATGCCGCGCTCGCACAGGATAACGTTGTCGTTGCCCTCGCTCATGATGTACTCGGCTGCCATAAGCAGCTCGTCGATCGTGCCGGACATGCCGCGCTTAAGCAAGATCGGAGTCTGGGTCTTGCCGACCTCCTTGAGCAGGGGGAAGTTCTGGGCGTTGCGGGCGCCGATCTGCATGACGTCAATCTTCTTGTCCAAGAAGACCTGCACGTCGCGTGGGTCCATGATCTCGGTAACGATCGGCATGTCGAGCTCGGCAGACGCCTCGCACAGCAGGTCGAGGCCGGCGGGGCCCATGCCCTGGTAGGCGTAGGGGGAGGTGCGGGGCTTGTAGGCACCGCCGCGCAGCATCGTGGCGCCGGCGGCCTTTACGCGGCGTGCGATGCGAATGAGGTTCTCGCCCTCGACGGAGCAGGGGCCGGCGATGACCTGGAACTGATCGCCGCCGATCTTGACGCCGTGGCCGCAGTCGATGACGGAGTCCTCGGGGTGGAACTTGCGGTTGGCGCGCTTGAACGGCTCGGAGACGCGCTGCACGCGCTCGACGACATCCATAGACTCGAGCAGGAACGGGTCTATCTTGGTCGTATCGCCCACCAGGCCGATGATCGTCTCGTTCTCGCCGCGCGAGACATCGGTCTTCAGGCCCTTTTTCTCAATCCAGCTGACGATATGGCTTACGGCCTCGTCGCTGGCGCTCTGCTTTAGAATTGCAATCATGGTGTGCCTCTCACCTCGATGGATAACTTTTGCAAAAACGGCCCGCATTGCGAGCCGTGTATATATGGTGCATGAGAGTTTATACTATCTGACTCGCTTTTGCCTTCTAAAGTGGGCCGTTGCGCCGCGTCTCCCACGTAATTGCAAAGCTTTTTCTTTTATTTTGATAGCCCGTGGTGCACTTGGGTATAATGCCAAACGTTGGCCCTATTAGCTCAGGGGATTAGAGCGTCTGCCTCCGGAGCAGAAGGCCGTTGGTTCGAATCCAACATGGGGCACCATCGAACGTAAGACCGTCCGAACCTCGCATGGTCCGGGCGGTTTTTCTTATACCGACGCGACGTGATGGGACGTGGTATGGCAGCAACGGATATCGAGCGCGGACTCTCGACCGCCGAGGTCGAGGAGCGCATCGCCGCCGGTAAGATCAACCGCAACATGGAGCTCAAGACCAAGTCGGTCAAAGAGCTCATCATCGAGAACCTCTGCACGCTGTTCAATTTGATCAACGTGATCTTAGCGTTCCTGGTCATTTTGACCGGTTCGTTTAAGAATCTGACGTTCCTGTTCGTGGTGTTTCTCAATACCGCTATTGGCGTCATCCAGTCCATGCGTTCCAAGAGGATGGTCGATAAGCTCACGCTGCTGACCTCCAAGAAGGCCATCGCGGTGCGCGACGGCGCCGAGGTGGAGCTCGACCTGGACCAGATCGTGCTCGACGACATCATTCGCCTGGGGCGCGGCGACCAGATTCCCGCCGACGCCGTGGTGGTTTCGGGCGAGGCGCTCGTGAACGAGAGCCTGCTGACGGGCGAGAGCGACCTTATTAAGAAACAGCCCGGTTCCGAGCTCATGAGCGGCAGCTTTATCGACTCGGGCCTGCTGCGCGCCCGCGTGATCCATGTTGGCGCCGACAATTACGTGGCTAAGATCAATAACGAGGCCAAATACGTCAAAAAGGTCAATTCCGAGATCATGAACGAGCTTAACGCCATCGTGCGCTTTGCGAGCATCATCATGATCCCGCTCGGTTTGGCGTTGTTTGCCTCGAGTGTGAGCGAGCTGTGGGATGCCGCGGGAACCCCGGGCGATAGCGCGCTTTCGTGGTGCTTCTCCGAGCTGTTGGCCGGTCATGTGCCTTCGTCGGCGCTGCTGTCCACGGTGGGCGCCCTGCTGGGCATGATCCCGCAAGGCCTGGTGCTGCTGACCTCGTCGGTGCTCGCCATCGCCACGGTGCGCCTGGCCCGCCGCAAGGTGCTGGCGCAGCAGCTCTACTGCATCGAGACGCTCGCTCGCGTTGACGTGCTGTGCCTGGACAAGACGGGCACCATCACGTCGGGCCGCATGGAGGTCGAGGGCACGTATCCGCTGCCGGTTGAGGGCGTGAGCCTAGGCGCCGGCTCGGACGAGGCGGCCGTTCCCGTTGATACCACGGTGCTCGATTTTGCGCTGGCTAACGTCGCGCGTGCGACTTCGGCCGATGCCAACGAGACCTGCCAGGCGCTGCTCAACTATTACGCCGATCGCCCGGTCGAGGTGTCTGAGCCGCTGTCGGTCATTCCGTTCTCGTCCTCCAAAAAGTGGAGCGGCGCGTCGTTTGCGCAGGGCTCCTATGTGATGGGTGCGGCGCAGTTTGTGCTCTCTGATCGTGCGTTCGTCCAGGTCGAGAACCGTGTCGCCGAGCTTGCCGATACCTGCCGCGTGCTCGTGGTGGCGCGCGTGGACGGCTTTACACCCGATGGCGATATGGTGGGCGAGGCCGAGCCCGTGGGCTTTGTGACCATCCGCGACGAGATTCGTACCTCGGCGGCCGAGACTATTGGCTACTTTAACGAGCAGGGCGTGACCCTCAACGTGATTAGTGGCGACGACCCGCGTACGGTGTCGTCGATCGCGCGCGTGGTGGGCGTGCCGGGGGCGGACGCTTATGTGGACGCCACGACGCTCGATACGCCGGCCAAGCTCGATGCCGCAGTGGACCGCTACCATGTCTTTGGTCGTGTGACCCCGCAGCAGAAGCGCGAGCTCGTGCAGGCGCTCAAGCGCCGCGAGCACACCGTGGCCATGACTGGCGACGGCGTCAACGACGTGCTGGCGCTCAAGGAGGCCGACTGCTCCGTGGCCATGGCGGCCGGCTCCGATGCCGCGCGTAACGTGGCCGAGATCGTACTCGTCGACAACGACTTTGCCTCGATGCCCGCCGTGGTGGCCGAGGGCCGTCGCTCCATCAACAACCTGCAGCGTTCGGCCTCGCTGTTCCTGACCAAGACGCTGTTCTCGATGGGCCTGGCGGCGCTGTGCATCGCGCTGTCGCCGTACCCCTTCGAGCCCATCCAGATGACGCTCATCAACTTTTTCTGCATCGGCGCGCCGGGCTTTGTGTTGGGACTGGAGCCCAACAATGCTCGCGTGAAGGGTGCGTTTTTGACGAACGTACTCAAGCGGGCACTGCCGGCGTCGATTGCGGTCATTTTGGCTGCGGCGCTCGATATCTTTGTGGCGCGCGTGTTTGGCTTTAGCCAGCTCACGCTGTCTACGATGTGCCTGCTTACGTCGTGCGCGGCGAGCGTCAGCCTGATCTGGCGCATTTCGCAGCCTCTCACGCCCTTACGTGTGGTGCTCTTTGTGTTTGTAGTCGCCGGCATCCTGGTGGGCGTTATCGGATTCCCGGAGCTGCTGTCCATTGCCAACCTGTCGATGGGCCAGATGGTTATCTTGGCTGTCATCGTGGTCTTTACCTGCTCGGTGTTCTTTAAGCTCGCCACGATGATGGATTCGCTCAAGCCGCGTCGTCGTCATGCCGCAACTGGTTTTGGCCGTGGTGTGCGCGTTCACCTGGGTCGCGGTGGCGGCAAGGTGAGCTCGACGGGTTCGACGGCCGAGCGTTTTGCCAAGCGCGTCGCCGCCGACATGGCGCAGCGCCGCGAAGATCGCACCGCTCGCGAGGCCGAGGCCCGCGCACTCGAGGGCGTGGCCCAGGCCCAGCCCAAGAAAAAGAAGAGTGCCGGAGCCAAGCGCTCTCGCGTGACCAAGTCCGCCCAAGGCATCAAGGTCTCGATGCCAAGCAAAAAGAAGAAGTAGCTACGCGCCCTGGCGATGTTGAATTGGTGCCTTGCTCCTGTGGGGCCGTGGCGATGTTATGCTCTAACCTCGATTGTTTGAATTGCTTCGAAAAGAGGATGCCGTGATCTGCCCGCATTGCCTTAAGACTATCGAGGACGGCGCCTCGTTCTGCCCCTACTGCAACGCCTATGTGGGTCCGGGCGATGGTCCCGAGCACACCGAGTTCGTGTTCTGTGAGGGCTGTGGTGCCCGTCTTTCTCCGCATGACCGTACGTGCCCCAAATGCGGACGCCCCGCTCCGGGTATCCTCTCCGAGGACGCGGCCGCATCCGACCTGGCAGCGGGCCGCACGGCGGGCTTTCCGCGCCTAACGCAAGAGCAGATCGATACCGAGGTGCCGCATGCGCCGGCCTCGGCTGCTGCGGTTCTTTCGGACGCCGCCGATCCCAACGAGACCTGCGTGCTGCCGGCTTTCGATAAGGATTTCGGTATCCCCAAGGTCGATATTCCCACGTCCGTTTCCCTGCATGACGATGCTCAAAAACCCAAGCGCAAGGTGCATCCCGACGAGGACGCCTATCACAAGCACAAGCGTCATATCCCCAAGCCGCTCATCGTCATCGCGGTCCTTGCTGTCGTTTGCGGCGGTGCCTACTGGTTCGTGACGACCGATCCCATGGGTGTCATGCCTGGCTTCTATGACCAGTTTGGCCAGGCCGCGCAGACCACCTTCCCCACGCGCCAAAAGGGCGAGGCGACTGAGGACGATTCCAAGCAGGACGATTCTGCCGAGGTGGTCCAGGAAGAAACCGTGCTCACCGATGATCAGCTCTATACCAGGCTCGACGGTCTGTATCAGACCATCGTGTCCTACGGTGACGAGGACCAGATCGGCGAGGTCATCGATTCCTTTAACAACGGTTATCTCCGAACGCCGCTGTCCACCCGTCAGGAGCTGTCGCAGAGTGCTTACGCCCTGCGCGACCAGATTAAAAAGACGCAAGATGAGCTCAGCAACCTTAAGTACCAGGACGATACGGTCTATGCGGACGACATTGCCCACTTAAAGCAGCTTGCCGAGTGGATGTACGAGCGTGTCGACGTGATCTGTCAGAGCTGGGACATCTCGCTGGCCATTCCCGATGGCGAGTCGATGAGTTCCCACCAAAGCGAGATCCTGGCGCCCATCGCGCAGGGTGGCAACAGCGCGCTGAACCAGTACGACGCCAACGTGGGCTCCTGGAAGCCGCAGCAGCGTTCCTAAAATTAGTTCGCCATAGTCGGCATAACCTACGTGCGCAATTGATGTAAGCGCATGCTTATTGCTACAATTCGTACAAATATGCTTTAAACGCACGAGGAAGGAACCACATGTTTGGTTTTAAGAAAGAGCTCTACACGCCCGAGTATCAGCTTGCCGGCGACGAGTGCGCCGTTATCGAGACGTCGAAGGGTACCATCAAGGTCAAGTTTGACGGCGAGGGCGCTCCCATTCATGTCGCGAACTTCTGCGAGCTTTCCACGATGGGTTTCTATGATGGCCTTAAGTTCCATCGCTATGTGCCCGGCTTTGTCATTCAGGGCGGCGACCCCAATACCCGCGATATGTCCGGCGCCGACGTTGCTGTCGGCCTTGAGGGCCCCGACGGTATGCCCGGTACCGGTGGCCCCGGCTACTGCATCAAGGGCGAGTTTGCCACCAATCCGCGCAACAGCCATGTCGATGGTGCCCTTGCCATGGCACGCTCCATGGACCCCGATTCCGCGGGTTCGCAGTTCTACTTCTGCCTGGGCGCCCAGCATAACCTCGATTCCGGTTACACCGTCTTTGGTACCACGGTCGAGGGTCTCGATGTGATTTCGCAGCTGCGTGCCGGCGACGAGATCGTCCATGTCGAGATCGTTCACGAGTAAAGGGGACTTCCTTGAATAGCCAGCTGATCCAACAGGGCCGCGCCGCTTACCGCGCGGGTGATTTTTCCGCTGCAGCCCAGATGCTTGGGGCGGCAAAGACTCCCGATGAGATTATGGGCGAGGCCGATCACCTTCGTGGCAACGCCCTGATGCACCTGGGCATGTATGCCGAGGCTGCCGAGGCTTATGCCGCCGCCCTCAACGACGGCACCTATGGCAAGCGCGGCGCGCTGCTCACCAACCGCGGTAAGGCGCTCGCCGCCGTGGGCGACTACACGACGGCCGCCCAGGCGTTCTCTGCTGCTACGCAGGATGCTTCCTATGCCACGCCGTTCAAGGCCTATCTGGGCCTGGGTAATGCGCTGTTCCAGTCGGGCGACTATGCCAACGCGGGTACTGCCTTCCGTCAGGCTGCCATCGACGGCGCCAATCCGGCTCCTGCCGCCGCACTCGGCGAGCTTGGTCGTTGCTTCATTAAGCTCGGCCGTCCGGCGGATGCCGTGGAGACCTACCGCACGGCTATCGACTTTGCCGGCCCCCGCGACGACACGCGTGCGCTCAACGCCGGCATGGGTCAGGCACTTTCTGCCGCCGGCCGCCCCTCCGACGCACTCGACGCCTTTAACGTCGCTACTGCCGATGGCATCTACCAGCTCACCTCCGAGCAGGCCGATGAGCTTGCCCGCGTGCACG
Organism: uncultured Collinsella sp.; assembly: GCA_900541665.1. GTDB lineage: Bacteria > Actinomycetota > Coriobacteriia > Coriobacteriales > Coriobacteriaceae > Collinsella. The sequence continues at coordinate 75,570 of UQKV01000001.1, read as the reverse complement.
ATTCGCTTGCCGCGCTGTCTGCCCAGACGGCTATGGCCACGGCACCGGCGCCCGCGATGGACGCTCCTGCCGTCGATCCGCTCGATCCTACGGGCGCGACCGGTCAGTTTATGCCCGATCCCTCGGACACCGGCTTCTTTACGCTGTCCGAGTCCGAGATGGTCCAGCAGGACCGTCAGGACCGCAAGCAGGCCAAGGTCCGTCGTCGCCATCGCCACACGGGTCTCAAAGTCTTCATCGTGCTGCTTCTGCTCATTTTGATTGCCGCGGGCGGTCTGGGCTTTGCCTACACGCGCGGCTTTGGCTTCCCGTCTCAGGAGTCTGTCGTTACCGATCTGTTCCAGGCTGCCGGCGACGGTGACACCGCAAAGGCCGAGTCTTGCCTGGCCTCGAGCCTGTCCGAGGACGCCAAGTCGATGATCATCTCCTCGATTCCGCAGGGTGCCACCGTGTCCGTCGAGGGCATGGATCAGTCCATGACCGAGACGACCGCCAAGGTGAAGGCATCGCTGTCCAAGGGCGGCGAGCAGGAGTACACCGTCAAATTCGTGCGCTCCTACAACCATATCGGCTGGGCCGTTTCCTCACTCGATATGGATTTCTCGGCTGCTGACAACCAGTAGTGACCTTATGGGATTTAGCTTTGCCCGGCGCTTCACCGCAAGTGAGGTGCCGGGCTTGCGCTAGTATCATGAGCTAGTAGTTTTCCAGCAATCATCCAACACATCAGGAGTTGCGTTGTTTTCTTTGATGGATATGTTCTTCGGTAGCTATGCGGGCGATCTTGCCATCGACCTCGGCACCGCAAATACGCTTGTCTCCGTGCGCGGCAAGGGCATCGTCATCCGCGAGCCCTCTGTTGTCGCCATCGACAAGAACGACGAGCGCATCCTGGCGGTCGGTATCGAGGCAAAGCGCATGCTCGGCCGTACGCCCGGCAACATCGTGGCCGTTCGTCCCCTGAAGGACGGCGTCATCGCCGACTTCGATGTTACCGAGGCCATGCTTCGCTACTTTATCGACAAGGCTTCCGAGAAGCGCTATCCGTGGACCCCGCGTCCGCGCGTTGTCGTCTGCGTTCCCTCCGGCGTCACGTCGGTCGAGAAGCGTGCCGTATTTGAGGCCACGATCCAGGCCGGCGCTCGCCAGGCCTACCTGATCGAGGAGCCCATGGCTGCCGCTATCGGCGCCGACCTGCCCGTCGAGGAGCCCACCGGCTCCATGGTCATCGACATCGGTGGCGGTACCACCGAGGTTGCCGTTATCGCTATGGGCGGCATCGTCGTCTCGCAGTCCATCCGTATTGCCGGCGACGAGTTCGATCAGGCCATCCTCACGCACGTTCGTGATGCCTACAACCTGGCCATCGGCGAGCGTACGGCAGAGGACATCAAGATCAAGGTCGGCTCCGCCGTGCCGCTCAAGGACGAGCTCGATGTCGAGGTCAACGGCCGCGACGTGATCACCGGTCTGCCCAAGACCGTGCGCATCGAGAGCGAGGAGATTCGTCGCGCACTCAACAAGCCACTCGACGAGATGGCCAAGGCCGTCAAGGACGCACTCGACGCTACGCCTCCCGATCTCGCCTCGGACCTTATGTACTACGGCATTTTGCTGACCGGTGGCGGCGCGCTGCTGCGCGGTCTCGACGTGCGCCTGCGCGATGAGACCGGCGTTTCTGTCAACGTCAGCCCCACGGCGCTCGATAACGTTGTTAACGGCTGTGCCCGCGTGCTCGAGGCCAATGCGTTTGATGGTGGCTTCGTCCAGACCAATGCTTAATTTCCAAAAGGTGGATTCCATTTGGCACGATCTTCGGGTTTCTCCACAAATCTGAATACCAAGCGACAATCAACGGGTATGCGCCCGTTGATTGTTTTCAGCCTGATTTCGGTGTTGCTGCTCACGTTTTACATCCGCGAGGGCGAGGCAGGACCGATTCATGCCTTGCGTTCGGGCGTAACGACGATCACCTCTCCGGTGCGCTTTGTGGGCTCGGCTGTGGCGGCTCCTTTCAATGCGATCGGCAACGTGTTCTCTAACCTTACGGCGTCGCAGGACACGCTTGACGAGCTTAAGAAGCAAAACGAGGAATTGACCTCTAAGGTTGCTGAGCTCTCCGAGGCTCAAAAGACCGCTGAGCGTCTGGAGGGGCTGGTCGGCCTGCAGTCGACCTACAACCTCAAATCGACCGCAGCTCGTATCGTTGGTGCCTCGGGCGATGCCTGGACCTCGACCGTCACGATTGATAAGGGTTCTGCCGACGGGCTTACCATCAACATGCCTGTGACGAGTTCGGCCGGTGTTATCGGCCAGATTATCGAGGTATCGGCCAAGACCTCTACCGTGCGCCTGATTGGCGACGAGAACTCGGGTGTGTCCGCCATGGTGCAGGACACGCGCGCCCAGGGTATGCTGCAGGGTCAGGCTGACGGCACGCTGCGTCTTGAGTACGTGAGCGTCGACTCCGATGTTAAGGTTGGCGACATCATCGTGACCTCGGGCATCGGTGGCGTGTTCCCCAAGGGCCTTCCGCTTGGCACCGTCTCGTCGGTTGAGAAATCGGCAAACGACGTGTACTACACCATTGTGGTGCGCGCTCAGACCACGGCCGAGAACAACGAGGAAGTGCTGGTCATTACCTCGCTGACCGACGAACAGTCGGCCTCGGATGAGGACGTGAGCACCGCTAATAACACGCCGCAGGGAACGTCGCGCGACGCTGCGACCAAGACGAAGGACGAGAGTTCGGATGACAGTTCCGACACGTCCGAGACGACCGATTCTGGCTCGAGCGAATAGGGGGCATGTCCATGGATCTACACGAGCAGGGGATGAGCTCCCGCACGTTTGTAATTGCCGCCATTGTGTGTGTGCTGCTGCAGGCAGGCCTGGCGCCACAGATCTCCATTGCGGGCGGTCGCGTCAACTTTATGATTATCCTGGTGTGCCTAAGCGTGTTCTCGGGCGACCCGACTCGTGCCGTCGTGTGCGGTTTTTGCAGCGGCTTGTTCTATGATCTTTCCGCTGCCGTGCCGGTGGGCGTTATGTCGCTCCTGCTGACCGTGGGTTCTTTTGCCCTGGTGCACAGCGCCGTCGGTCAGACGGGCGGTACCCCGAGTGCGCGCGGCGTCACTGTGGGCGCCTTCGCGCTCGTCATTAATGTGATCTACAGCATCATCTTGCTGTTTATGGGTTTGGAGACGAGCTTTGTTGTGGCGATCTTCGGCCATGCGCTGCCGTCCTCGATCCTGACGGGTCTGGTTGCCATTCCGTTTTTGATGTCCGGCGTCGTGCCGCAGTCCGGCTATGGATTCTCCGCACGTGGCGGACGCCAGACGGGTATGCGCTTTAAGCCCAAGACCCGCAAGCTCAAATAGGGGAGGCCCGTAGATGTCTTCCCAGATGACGGTTATTATCGCCGGTATCGTGCTGGTTGTGGCCATCGTGGTCGCGCTGGTCATCATGCGTCGTGGCGATTCCCGTTTTACCTACGATACGCAGCATGGAACGGCCCCGCGCGCCACCGAGGGCGAGGGCAATACCGCGTCGACCGCCTTTAAGGGCCGCTTTTCCATCCTCACCACGGGTGTGGGCGCGATGTTTGCGGCGCTCGCCGTCAAGCTGTGGGGCATGCAGATGGTCTCGTCGGGCTATTACGAGAAGCAGGCCAATAGTAATCAGACTCGCACCGTTACCACTCCCGCTGTGCGCGGCCGCATCCTCGACCGCAATGGCGTGGCGCTTGTCCAGAACCGTCCCTCACTTGCTGTCGTGGCCTACCGCGACCTTGCCGAGGATGAGGTTCTGGTTCGCCATCTTGCCAACGTGCTTGGAATGCCTTACGTGGCGGTCCTTCGCAATATTCAGGACAATACAGAGGGCGCCCAGAGCCTGCATACCATCGCGACGGACGTCCGTCGCTCCACGGTTGCCTATATCAAGGAACACGCCGGCGAGTTCCCGGGCGTCAAGATTGCCGAGCGTACTGAGCGTCAGTATCCATATGGCGAGACGGCATGCCATGTCTTGGGCTATACCGGCACCATTACCTCCGAGCAGCTCGAGGCCCAGAATAAGAAAACCTCTGGCGATGATGATGCTTCTGCTGGCAAGATTACGTACCAGTCGGGCGATATCGTGGGCCAGGCGGGCGTTGAGAGCTACTACGAAAACCTGCTGCAGGGTATTCGTGGCGAGCAGACCGTCAAGGTCGATGCCTCGGGCAATGTGACCGGTCAGGCCGGCGCCGTGCCCGCGAAGGCCGGCTCCGACATTAAGCTCACGCTCGACCTTAAGATCCAACAGGCCTGTGAGACGGCGCTGGCGAGTGCTATCGAGCTTGCCAAGACCACTGGCTACAGCAATGCCGGCAACGGCGCTGTGGTGTGTCTCGATCCCAACAATGGCGAGATCCTGGGCATGGCGAGCGAGCCCAAGTTCGATCCGTCCGTCTTTATCGGCGGTGTCTCAAATGACGTGTGGACCGAGCTTAATGATGACAAGGGTTCGCACCCGCTGCTCAACCGCGCCATTAGCGGACAGTATATGTCGGCTTCGACCATCAAGCCGCTCTCGGCACTGGCCGGTCTTGAGTTTGGAACCTACACGTCGGGGCAGACGACCAACTGCACGGGCTATTGGACGGGTCTGGGCAAGTCGTGGGGCAAGTACTGCTGGCTGCATTCCGGCCACGGCACCATGACGCTGCAGTCGGGTATCGCCAACTCGTGCGACCCCGTCTTCTACGACATGGGCAAGGCGTTCTTTTATGACGAGCAACATTCCGAGGGCCTGCAGGAGGTCTTTCGTCGCTGGGGCTTAGGCAAGACCTGCGGTATCGATCTGCCGAGTGAGGGTGCGGGCCGTATTCCCGATGCCGAGTGGAAAGAGTCGTACTTCACCGACGCCTCTGCCGAGGACCGCAAGTGGAATGCCGGCGATATGACCAACATTGCCATCGGCCAGGGCGACATCCTGGTGACGCCCCTGCAGATGGCGTGCGCCTATATGGGTCTTGCCAACGGCGGCAAACAGTACGTGCCTCATGTGTTTTTGTCCGCCGTGTCGCGCGATGGCGACGGCGATGCCTACAAGTACAACGGCAAGGGCAAGAAGAAGCGCCTGGAGGCCAAGATCAACAGCGATTCGGATTTGGCTCTTGTTCGCAACGGCATGCACGACGTGATTTACACGGCATCGACGTCCTTGGCGGCGCACTTTGGCACCCTGACGCCGCAGGTATACGGCAAGTCGGGCACGGGCGAGAAAAGCGGCGAGGACGAATACGCTTGGTTCTGCGCCTATGCACCGGCCGATGACCCCAAGTATGTCATCGCTACTGTCCTGGAGCAGGGCGGCGGCGGCTCAGATACCGCGATGCATGTCGTGCGTGACGTGCTCGGCGTGATTTATGACGAGCCCGATACCTCTTCGGCCTCGGGCGATTCTTCGGTTCGATAGGAGGTTGCGATGGATTTTTCTCCGGCGGATCTGTTCCGTTCAACCAAGACCGGCTCTCGCAGCAGCCTGGACCGTGTCAACAAGCAACTTTCGGCCTCGCGCGGCACGTTTCGCCAAAAGGTGCATATCGGTGTGCTCGTGGCTACTGTGGCGCTCGTCGCCTACGGTGCCATCATCATCTGGTCTGCTTCGCAGTTTAAGGCCGATGCTTCGTTCTCGCGCCATCTGCTGGGAATTGGCATCGGCACGGTGCTGGCGGTGCTGGTCTGGCGCTCCGACCTGCGCGGTATTTCCAATTTCTCGACGGCGTTGCTCGTCATCGACCTGATCGTGATCCTCTCGCCCAAGATTCCGGGTCTGTCCTATACGGGCGGTCTGGGCATGACGGGCTGGATCAAGATTCCCGGTATCGGCTTGACATTCCAGCCGGTTGAGCTTGCCAAGCTTATCACCATCTTCTTTATTGCTACGCTTGGCTCGCAGTATAACGGTCGCATCGATACTGTTCGCGACTACGTCAAGCTCTGCGGCATGCTGTCCATTCCGTTTTTGGCCGTCGTTGCCATGGGCGACCTGGGCTCGGGCCTGGTCGTGCTGGTTTCGGGCGCCATCGTCATTTGTATGAGCGGTGCACGCCGCGAATGGGTGCTGTCGACTCTTGCCCTGCTCGTGGGCCTGGTGGCCCTCGTCCTGGCGCTCGATTCGGTCTTTGATTCGTTGCTCGGCCACGATGTGCTCATCAAGCAGTATCAGATGAACCGTCTGACGGTCTTTATCGACCCCGATAATGCCGATTCGGACGATGCCTACAACCTGCAGCAGTCGCTTATCGCCGTTGGCTCGGGCGGCTTCTTTGGTAAGGGTTTGGGCCATGCGACGCAGTCGGCCGGCGGCTTTCTGCCTGAGTTCCACACCGACTTCGTCTTCGCCTTTTTGTCCGAGACCTTTGGCTTCTGCGGCTCCTTTTTGCTGCTGTGCTTGTACGTGCTGCTCATCTTCTCGACGATCCGCGTCGCCTTTAAGTGTGAGTCGCTGTTTTTGCGTCTTTCGTGTGTGGGCATCGTTGGCATGTGGGCGTTCCAGACCTTCGAAAACATCGGCATGTGCATCGGCATGATGCCGATTACCGGTATTCCGCTACCGTTTATTAGCTTCGGTTCGTCTTCGATGATGATTCAGCTGCTGACGGTGGGTATCGTACAATCCATATGGCGGCATCGTTCGGGCGCCGCGTAACCGCTGGAGGGGTTTGCTATGAAAATTCCCGTAGATAAGCTGACCCGCGCTTTTAAGATGGGCGCGTCCGTTAAGAAGGATTCCGATACGCCGGTGCGCGTCTCGGTCTATCTGGATTCGTCCGCATCGCGCTTTCTGGCCGAGACGGTGCGTGACGCCTTTGTGCCACAGACGACCTCGGGCATTGTACGCGTCGAGCGTCTGGGGGAGGAGCGAATTGCTCCAAAGACCGATACCGATGTGGTGCTGGTGCTCTCGTGTGGTTCCGACCGCTTGGAGAGTGCCGTGCAGGAGCTCGTGATCGCCGGCGCACCTGTGTGCGTGCTTGCCGAGTCCGCTGTGGAGGTGCCGTTTATCGAGGAGTCCACGCCCATGCTCGGCGTGGTAGCGGCGACCGATAAGACGTATCTGCTCGAGACGCTTGCACGCTGGATTCTCGATCGCACCGAAAAGGAAACGGCTTTTGCGGCGAACTTTGCCTTCATGCGCATCGCGGCGGCCAATCGTATCATCACCTCGTGCGCGCTCACCAATATGGCGACCGGTGCACTGGTGTTTTTGCCGGGCGCCGATTATCCCGTTATGGCGCTGGCGCAGGTGGGCATGCTCTTTGAGCTCGCTGCCGTCTTTGGACGCGGCATTAAGCCTGAGCGCGGCTACGAGGTCGCGGGCGTGCTTGCCGGCGGTCTTGTGATCCGCGCGGTCACCCGCGCGCTCGTCAAACAAACGCCGCATATTGGGTTTGCCGTCAAGGCGCTCACTGCTGCCGCGGGCACCTACGGCATGGGCCGTGCGCTTGTTTCGCTCTACGAGCGCGATGTCGACTACAGCCGTGCCAACGAGTCGGTCACTGCCACGTTCTCCCGCGTTCGCGATCTGGTGACCACGGTCGCGGGCGCTACCCGTCCTATGGCGTCCTACCAAGACGCATCCGATCTCGCTGCTTAGGGGTTTTCCGTTGCGCGTTGCATACCAAGATTGTTTTCATTTAATTGAGCCGTTGCTCGCCAAGGTCGAGAAGCCGAGTCGCTATATCGATCACGAGTGGGGCACGCTTTCCAAGGCCGATGCCGATTACCGTTGCTGCCTGATCTACCCGGATGTGTACGAGGTTGGTCTGCCCAACCAGGGTATCGCCATCCTCTACAACATCCTTAACCAGGCCGAGGGCATCTCCTGCGAGCGTGGCTATGTGCCGTGGCCCGATATGGGTGACGCTATGCGCGAGGCGGGCATTCCGCTGCTCTCACTCGAGGGTGCAGCGCCGGTCGCTTCGTTTGATATCGTCGGTCTGCATGTGCCGCACGAGATGGCGGTGACGAACTTCCTCGAGGCGCTCGACCTCGCTGGCATTCCGCTGTTAGCGGCCGACCGAGGTGAAGACGACCCCATCATCATCGCCGGCGGCCCCTCGGTGTACAACCCCGAGCCGTACGCGGCCTTCTTCGATGCCATCCTCATCGGCGAGGGCGAGGAATCGCTGCTCGAGACCTGCCAGTTGCATCGCCGCCTGCGTGATGAAGGAGTCCCGCGCGCGCAGATTGTCGAGCAGCTTGCATCCATTGCCGGCAACTACGTGCCGTCGCTCTATGAGGTTCGTCACGACGAGCCCTGCTCGCCGCATGGCTACACCGTGCCACGTGAGGGCAAGGATGCGCCGACCGTGGTCTACAAGCGCGTTGTCGAGGATTTCGGCGCCACGAATCCGCTGTCGCAGTCGTGCGTGCCCTATGCGCAGCTGGTCCACGACCGCCTGTCTATCGAGATCCTGCGCGGCTGCGCCCGCGGCTGTCGTTTTTGTCAGGCCGGTATGACGTATCGCCCGGTGCGCGAGCGCTCGGCCGACCAGATCGTCTCGTCGGTGATTCAGGGTCTGGAAAAGACCGGCTATGACGAGGTGTCGCTGACCTCGCTCTCCACGACCGACCACTCCTGCATTCGCGACGTGCTCGGCAGGCTCAACCGTCGCCTGGAGGATACGGGTATTCGCGTGTCTATTCCGTCGCAGCGCCTGGATTCGTTTGGCGTGGATATGGCCGAGTCGGTCGCTGGCGAAAAGAAGGGCGGCCTGACGTTCGCGCCCGAGGCCGGCAGCCAGCGCATGCGCGACATCATTAACAAGAACGTGACCGAGGAGGACCTGGACCGTGCGGCCAAGGCAGCCTTCGAGGCCGGCTGGAACCGCATGAAGCTTTACTTTATGATGGGCCTTCCCGGCGAGCGCGACGAGGATATCGTGGCCATCGCCAATCTGGCCGATCACGTGCTGGAGCTCGGTCGTTCCGTGGTGCCCAAGGCTCGTCGCGGCTCGATCTCGGTGTCCATCTCGGTTTCGGTCTTTATCCCCAAGGCTGCCACGCCGTTCCAGTGGTGCCCGCAGCTCGACTACGACGACGTCAAGCGTCGCCAGAAACTGCTCATTACGAGCGTTCGCAACCGTGCCGTCCGCGTGCATTACCACGATGCCGAGACCTCGCTCATCGAGGCCGCGCTGTCCCGCGCCGGTCGCGACATGACGCCCGTCATCATCGATGCTTGGCGCGCGGGCTCTCGCTTTGACGCCTGGGTAGAGCATTTCTCGCTCGATAACTGGAAGGAGGCTGCTGCCAAAAACGGCATCGACCTCAATGAGCTCGTGCACCTGCCCTACGAGTTGGACTGGCGTCTGCCGTGGGAACACGTGAGCCCCGGCTGCACGCGCGGCTTCCTCGAGCGCGAGTACCGTCGCTCGCTCGAGGGTGTCACGACTCCCGACTGCACCCGCACGTCGTGCACCGGCTGCGGAATCTGTCCCACGCTCCACGCCAAGAATGTATTGATGGGTGATCGCGCATGAGTGAGCGCCTGACCGACAACCCCACGCTCTTTAGGCTTCGTGTTCGCTATGGCAAGCGAGATCGCCTTAAGTACCTGGGCCATCTCGAAGTGATCCATACCATTGAGCGCATCGTGCGCCGTGCGGGACTTCCCTATGCCGTCACGCAGGGCTTCTCCCCGCACATGCGCGTGGGCTTCTCTTCGGCGCTACCGGTGGGTACGTCGTCGACCTGCGAGTGGTATGACCTGTTTATGACCGAGTTCGTGGCGCTCGACGAGGCGTTTGAGCGCCTGGCTGCGGCGTCTCCGGCCGATCTGGCGCCCATCGAGGCGGCGTACATCGACGTGCGCACGCCGGCCTTGACGGCGCAGCTCACGCGCCTGTCGTATCGCATCGATCTGCACTTGGATCCCGAGGCGCCCGTAAGCGCCGACGAGGTGCGTCGTGCGATCGACACGCTGCGCGCGGACCATGGCATCGACTACGCACGCGGCAAAAAGAGCAAGCGCTTGGATTTGGATCACACGCTCGTGGGCTATGAACTCACGGCGGGGGAGCGCCCGGACCATTTAGTGCTCATGCTCGACACCCATGCCGACAACGAGGGCTCCATGCGTCCGGAAATTTTGCTTTCTGCTGCTGATGTTTTGTTGCAGGGCTTGACCCCGGGCGTGGATGCGCCTATTGTTTCCACCGGTATGCAAGACCTCGTGACCATCTGCTCCTACGATGTCGAGCGTCAGAATCAAGCATGCGAGGACGACGAGGGCCGACTCGTCAGCCCCATACCTGTGCGAACTTGTGGATTTGCTCCACATACTCGTTGACGGGGGTATTTTCGCCTGCTACTATATTCGGCTGTTGCACTAACTGATGCATGAAGGGCAAGTAAACATGTACGCAATCGTTAACACGGGCGGCAAGCAGTACAAGGTCGCCACCGACGATGTCATCACCGTCGAGAAGATCGAGGGCAATGAGGGCGACAAGGTCACCCTGCCGGTTATCTTCCTCAACGATGGTAAGAAGATCGTCACCGATCCCGACAAGCTGGCCAAGGCCAAGGTTACCGCTCAGATCGTTGAGCAGTTCAAGGGCGAGAAGCAGCTGGTCTTCAAGTTCCACAAGCGTAAGCGCTATCGTCGTCTGAAGGGTCATCGTCAGCAGCTCACCAAGCTGAAGATCGTGAAGGTCCAGGCTACGTCCCGCGCCAAGAAGGCTGTCAAGGCAGAGGCCGAGGCTGTTGCCGAGGCTCCCGTCGCCGAGTAGATTACACTCGTAACGAAAGAGTAGGTATACACAATGGCACACAAAAAAGGACTCGGTTCCTCCCGTAATGGCCGTGACTCCCGCGGTCAGCGCCTTGGCACGAAGCGCTATGCCGGCCAGACGGTAACCACGGGCACGATTCTCGTCCGTCAGCACGGCACGCACATCCACCCGGGTGAGAACGTTGGCCGTGGTAAGGACGACACGCTGTTCGCGCTGGTCGACGGTACCGTTGAGTTCCACAAGGGTATCAAGCACAGGGTCAGCGTACGCCCGCTCGCGAACGCGTAATTCACCCTTCATAGAGCACATATGTGGGAGGCACTTGAGTTTTAGGATTCAAGGGTCTCCCTCTTTTTGTAGGAGGCGATTCTGTTGTCACAGTTCACCGATATCAGCCGCATTAACGTGTGCGGCGGCGACGGCGGAGCCGGATGCATGTCGTTTAGGCGCGAGGCATTTGTCCCCAAGGGCGGCCCCGATGGCGGCGACGGCGGTCGTGGCGGCAACGTCGTCATCCAGGCCGATGCTCAGCTGTCTTCGCTGATCGATTACCGCTTTAAGCATCACTTCCGCGCCGAGCGCGGCACGCACGGGCAGGGCGCCCGTCGTAACGGCAAGAGCGGCGAGGACCTGATTCTCAAGGTCCCTATGGGTACCGTGGTGCGCGAGCTCGACCCCGAGACGCAGACCCCGATGTTCGAGATTGCCGATCTGGTGCACGATGGCGAGCGCGTTGTCGTGGCTCCTGGTGGCGCCGGCGGCCTGGGCAACACGCACTTTGTGACGTCGGTGCGCCGCGCGCCCGCTTTCGCTCAGCTGGGCGAGCCGGCCGAGGAACACTGGATTGAGCTCGAGATGAAGCTTATGGCCGATGCCGCGCTCGTGGGCTTCCCCTCGGTGGGTAAGTCATCGCTCATCGCTCGCATGAGTGCCGCCCGTCCCAAGATCGCCGACTACCCGTTTACCACGCTCGTTCCGAACCTCGGCATGGTGCGTGCCGGCGAATATTCTTACGTCGTTGCCGACGTTCCCGGTTTGATCGAGGGCGCGAGCGAGGGCAAGGGCCTGGGTCACCAGTTCCTGCGCCACATTGAGCGTACGGCCTTGATCATGCACGTCGTCGACATGACGGGCGGTTTTGAGGATCGCGATCCGGTTGAGGACTATCGCATCATCAACCGCGAGCTCGAGCAGTATGGCGCCGAGCTTTCGGAGCGTCCGCAGATCGTCGTTGCCAACAAGTGCGACGCGCCGGGCACGGCCGACAAGATTGCCGACCTCAAGCGCGCAGCGCTCGACGATGGACATATGTTCTTTGCCGTGTCTGCTGTTACGGGCGCCGGCCTCAACACGCTGATGCTTGCCGTGGGCGAGCAGGTGGCTAAGCTGCGCGCCGAGCTGTCGGTCTCCGATGAGCCGGTCGTTCTGCGCGACGATGAGTGGGAGCGCCGTCGCCTGCAGCGTGAGAAGCGTTTCCGCATTGTCCAGGAGGAGCCCGGTGCCTTCCGCGTGGTCGGTCGTGCCATCGAGCGCATGGTCATCCAGACCGACTGGGAAAATGAGGAAGCCGTCATTTACCTGCAGCATAAGTTTGCGCGTATGGGTGTTGACGACGCGCTCGAGAAGGCCGGTTGCCGTGCGGGCGACGAGGTCCGCATTTGCCAGCGCGCCTTTGACTTTGAGGGCGCTGAGGACTTCTCGGAGTACGAAGAGCTCGAGGATGCTGACGAGGACGTTGCCGTTGAGGCCATTGACGTGACCGATGCTGCGGATGAGGGCGTCGAGGTTGTCGATGCGGTGGATGCCGCGGACGATGCCGAGACCTCGGAGGGCGAGTAAGCCATGTCGCTGCGCGGTGGAATTGGTTTGCCCGAGCTTCCTCTAGAGGACGGGCAGGAGTTTAGGCTTGGCATTATGGGTGGCACCTTTGATCCCATCCATTACGGGCACCTGGTGACCGCTGAGCAGGCGCGTGAGTCCCTCGACTTGGACGCCGTGCTCTTTATGCCGGCGGGCACGCCTGCCTTTAAGCTTGACAAGCCGGTGACGCCTGCCGAGGACCGTTATGCCATGACGGTCCTCGCCACCGCCGCGAACCCGGCCTTTTTGGCGAGCCGGTTCGAGATCGACCGCCCGGGCGTAACCTATACGGCCGATACGCTTCATGCCCTTCGCGACTTTTACCCGCCGCAGGTAAAGCTCTACTTTATTACGGGCGCCGACGCGATTATCGATATTGTGACCTGGCATGATGCCGAACGAATCGCTGAGCTTGCTACCTTTATTGCGGCGACGCGACCGGGCTTTGATATCGATACGGCGCGTGCCCGAATCAAAGAGTCGGGGCTGCCGTTCGATGTGCGCTATATTCAGATTCCGGCGCTGGCGATTAGCTCGACGAACATTCGTAAGCGAGTTGCCCGCGGCATGAGCGTGCGCTATCTTACGAGCGAGTCTGTGCTCGGCTACATTCGCAAGCGCGGTTTGTATGTCGATCTGGGTCAAGAAGATTTTGAGTGATGGGGGTCTACGTTGTCGGTAGAGGATCAGTTTGAGGGCGATGAGCGCGCGCTGCTCAAGCGCATTCAAGAGCTGCTCGATGTTCGCATGAAGAATAAGCGCAAGCGCTATGTGCATTCGCTGGGCGTTGCCGAGACCGCACTTCATCTGGCCGAGGTCTACGGCGTTGACCGCTTTGATGCCGCTGCCGCCGGCCTGATCCATGACTGGGACAAAGTGCTCTCCGACGACGAGCTGGTCACGCGCGCTCTGCATTACGGCATTAAGATTGCCGGCTCTCCTTCCGCCGCGACGCCGCTTTTGCATGGCCCTGTTGCCGCCTATGAGCTTCCGCAGCTTTTCCCCGAGTTGTCGCCGGCCGTTTTCCAGGCTGTCGACCGTCACACCGTGGGTGCCTGCGACATGACGCCGCTCGATATGGTGGTCTTTGTGGCCGATGCCATCGAGCCCAACCGCCACGGCGACTATGCGCATGCGCTGCGCAAGATGGTGGGGGAGTCGACGCTCGATGAGTTGTTCTTCTCCTGTTTTGCGCAGGGTCTGGTCTATGTGATCCAGTCCGGGCGCTATCTTTATCCCACGGCTATTTCGATTTACAACCATTACGCCCAGCTGCGCTAGCTCGGGCTGTCTAGAAAGAGGTATTCCATGGCCGACGAGACCATGACCGACGAGCAGATTCTTGAAGGTGTGGAGCACAAGAGTTTTGTTGCCACGTCCGACCGCACTGCCGCCTCGCTGTCCGCGAGCGGTGTCGCCGCCGAGGATGTCGCCCGCGCCGCCGCGCAGGCCGCCTACGACAAGAAGGGCGAGGACGTTCAGGTGCTTGACCTGACCGAGCTTTCCGATGTGTGCGACTACTTTGTGCTTGCCACCGGTGCCAACAACCGCCAGGTCGATTCGATCGTCGACGAGATCGAGGAGAAGGTCGCCGAGGCTTGCGGCGAGCATCCGTTCTCCATCGAGGGCCGCGAGCAGAAGACCTGGATGCTCATGGACTACGGTTCGGTTGTCGTCCACGTCTTCACTCCCGAAGCCCGCGACTTCTACCGTCTCGAGAAGCTCTGGGGCGACGCCCCCCAGCTCCCCCTCAATCTCCTCTAGTAGCTCATTTGAGACGGGGTTTAGCTACCCTCACGCATATCGCCGGGCAGTTGCAGTTTTCCGCACCTACCCGGCTTTTTTGCCCAAAGTAGCTAATTTGGGACGGGGCTTTTTTAGCTACTACCTACCGTTCGCCGATAGAAGCGAGTTGCGGTTCATTGCGTGAAATTTAGCTTTCCGACTCGGGTAACGTATTTGTTATCTGTAGAGGAGGAGATGCGTATGACTCGGACCGCGCGGGAAATCTCTGTTTACGGCTATTACCATGTCGTCCAAAAGGGCTGTGGTGGTCAGCTGATATTTGAGGATGCTGACGATCGATTCTATCTGATTCGACTGATAGCTTCGAAATGCCAGAAGTTCAAAGTGGATGTCATCGCATGGTGCCTTATGGATAATCACATTCACTTGTTGCTAGATGACGGGCATGCTCACCTGAGCGATTGCATGCATTCGATTACGACGGCGTATGCCATGTATTTCAATTCTAAGACAGGCAGGAGAGGTCCTGTTTTCCAGGATCGATTTAAGAGTGTGCCGATTCTCGATGATGATCAGCTGCTCAACTGCGTTCGTTACATTCACGATAACCCTGCGAAAGCCAGAATTGGCACTGCTTCGCTCTATCGCTGGAGCAGCTTTAGCGAGTATATGGGCTATCCGGGAATTTGTAAGACTGATTGCGTGCTCGGGTTGCTCGGGAATTCCCAGAGATTTTTTGCATTTAGCACCTCGGGCGAGCCCAATGGCTATTGCTTCCGTTATGGCGCTCATGTGAGTGATGCTGACGCGCTTGAGTTTGCGCAGGCGTTGCTCAAACCATACGAGCCTCACCATCTCAACGCTCTGCCCAAGGGCGTGCGTGATGACTGTATCCGTAAGCTCAAAAGCGAGGGCTTTTCGATCAAGCAGATCGTGCGCCTCACGGGTATCGGCCATTGCACGATTCAAAAAGTTAAAGTTGAAAAGTAGCTCATTTTAGGCGGGATAATTTTGCTGCGGCGGCCAAACCGGACATCCGGGGTAGTCAATTTGGGACGGGGCTATTTTAGCTACCCTTTGGCCGACGGTGAATGAATTAGGCCGAATGAATCTCAACCGATATATAGGGGTAGCTAAAATAGCCCCGTCCCAAATTGACTACCAATGCCGTGTCGGACGGAAGGCAGCAACTCCCCCGTCCAAAAAAGACTAGTTATTGAAGCGGGATTGGCGGCCGAAGGATAGGGCGGTGTCGCCGAACTTGTCTCGGACGGCGTCGATAGCGACCGAGAGGTCGCGACGGTCGCTCGATTGGGCTCCGCGGTCGTCGACTTCGCAGAACAGGTCAGTCTGGATGCCGCCCTGATGGTCAAAGTCGCTCATGCCGATGCCTGCTAAGCGAACATGCATGCCTTCCTGCCAGATGTTGCCGAGCAGCTCGAGTGCCACGGCCACAAAGATATTCTCGTCATCGGTAGGGTGCGGAAGCCGCCGCTGCGCCGTGCGTCCGCTGCCATACGAATACTTGAGCTTGAGCGTCACCGTGGCGCCTGTTAGTCCCTGACGGCGCAGGCGGCGTCCCACTGACTCGCCCAGCAGCGCAATCGCCGCTTCGATGTCCCCGCGCTCAGTCAAATCTTTCGCAAAGGTGCGTTCATTGCTGACCGACTTTACCTCGCGCTCTTCATCGAGACTCGTGACTTCAGAGATTTCGAGCCCCAACGCACGCTGGCGCATGCGCTCGCCGTTCACGCCAAAAATGGCAGCCAGTGTGGACTCAGGCGCGCGCGAAAGCTCTCCGAGGGTGTAGATGCGCATGCGGCGCAGTCGCTCCTCGGCCGAGCGCCCGATGCCGCTCATGGCAGACACTGGTAGCGCGGCCAAAAAGCGCTGTTCCGTCCCGGGGCGCACGATGGTCAGCCCAAACGGCTTATCCCGCTCGCTTGCGATCTTTGCGACCGTCTTGTTGCAGCCCACGCCAATGGAGCAGGTCACTCCCAGCGCTGCCACGCGGTCGCTTATACGCCGCGCAACCAGCAGCGGGTCTTCGGGCGCAAAGCGACCCGGTGTGATATCGATAAAGGCTTCGTCGATGGATACGCGCTCCACGCGCGGCGTCTCGTCGGCGAGAATCGCCATGACCTGCGCGCTCACCTCGCGGTAGCGATCAAAATGCCCATGCGTCCAAATGGCCTGCGGGCACAGGCGCCGTGCCTCGGCCGAGGCCATGGCAGAGTGCACGCCAAAGCGACGCGCCTCATACGAACACGTGGACACGACGCCACGCGAATCGGCGTCTCCGCCCACGATGAGCGGCTTGCCGCGCCACTCGGGATGATCGAGCATCTCCACGCTCGCAAAAAAAGCATCAAGGTCCATCAGACCCACCGCCGGGCCCGTCCAGGGAGGCGGTGTGACGCCCATGGCATCCTCATAACCGTATGTATGTTCGCGTCTTTCCATGTCATGAGTATACCGCGCAGCTCATGTGGGGTGCGTGTATGTGCTTGCAAATCCCGAATTCTTGTCTAAGATATGGATTTGCCCTCGACTACACCGAAGAAGTTGGTCTCACGGACTTCACCTGCCCGCGTCGATGGCGTATTATGTTCAACTGTTTGTTTGTAGTTGCAGCCTAAAGCTGCTTGGTTGGAGGAGTTTCCTTTGGCAGTCAAGATTCGCCTTGCTCGTCACGGCGCTAAGAAGCGTCCGTACTACCGTGTCGTCGTCGCCGATTCCCGCGCCCCGCGTGACGGTCGTATCATCGAGGAGGTTGGCCGCTACAACCCGATGACCGCCCCCAAGACCATCAACCTCGACCTCGAGAAGATCGCCGACTGGCAGTCCAAGGGCGCTCAGCTCACCGACGCCGTCGCCGCTCTGGTCAAGGCCGCCAACGAGGGCGAGAAGACCGAGACCGTCGTCAAGAAGTCCAAGAAGCAGCTCGCCAAAGAGGCCGAGGCCGCTAAGGCTGCCGCTGAGGCCGCTGAGGGCGCCGAGGAGTAAATCGTGCCTGAGGTTGACGCTGCACAGCTCGAGGGTGAGGCAATGCTCTCAGATCGCATCGCCGATCTCGTCGAATATCTCGTTGTTCAGATCGTCGACGACCCGGATTCCGTGAGCCTTGAGGTCATCGATGGTGATGACGCCTCTACGATTGAGGTTTCTGTCGCCGAGGATGACGTCGCTAAGGTCATCGGCCGTCGTGGCCGTACCATCAAGGCCATTCGCACGCTCGCCCGTGCACTGGCCGCTCGCCTCGACACTGCTGTCGAGGTAGAGGTTCTGGGCTAGGACCTTGAGGTCCCAGTACAAAAACATCGCCCGTGTGGTCAAGCCGCACGGAAGGAAGGGGGAGGTCCTCGCGCAGCCGCTGCGGGGGCTTCCTTCTGTATTAGAGCCGGGCATGCGCGTCGCCCTGACGCCGCCGGCGCTCAAGCGCGACCGCTTTTGCGCGGTCGTGTCCGTCACCGATACGGGCGATGGCGATCTGGTCTCGTTTGAGGGCATTGACGACTTGACGGCCGCCGAGGGCATCACGGGATGCTATGTGCTGGCAAATCGCGACGACTTTGAGCTCGATTCGCTCGACGCTGCCTATACCGACCTGATGGGTCGCGAGGTGGTCGACGAGCGCTTCGGTTCGCTCGGCACGATCGTCGAGATCATGTCGACGCCCGCTAACGATGTTTGGGTTGTCGAGGGTGATCGGTACGGCGAGGTACTGATTCCCGTGATCGAGCAGGTTGTGCTCGATCTTCCCGACAAAGGAACAATTTCCGTCCACGTTATGGACGGCCTGATCGATATGGACAAGTAGGGAGGACAACATGCTGATCGAGACCCTTTCGGTCTTTCCCGAGATGTTTGAGCCCGTTATGTCCACATCGATTTTGGGCCGCGCCCGCAAGGCCGGCCTTTTTGATTTTAAGGCGTATAACCTGCGCGACTGGACGCACGACCGCCATCGTACCGTCGATGACGAGCCGTACGGCGGCGGGCAGGGCATGCTCATGAAGGTCGAGCCTATCGCAGAGGCCATCGAGGCCATTAGCGCAGAGGGTCCTAAGCCCACTGTGGTGTTCTTTACCCCCTGTGGCGAGCCTTTTACGCAGCATGTGGCCGAGCGCCTGCTCAAAAGTGAGCGCCTGCTGTTTGTGTGCAGCCGTTACGAGGGCGTCGACGAGCGCGCGTATGCGTATGCCGATGAACGTCTGTCGATCGGCGACTATGTGCTCACGGGCGGCGAGCTGCCCGCGATGGTCGTTGCCGATGCCGTCGTACGCCTCATTCCCGGCGCCCTGGGCGACGAGATGAGCAACGTGGACGAGTCGTTCTCGACCGCCGAGGACGGAGGCCTGCTCGAGTACGCGCAGTACACCCGCCCCGCCGAGTTCAACGGCGAGGGCGTTCCTCCGGTGCTCGTGAGCGGCGATCACGCCAAGGTCGATGCCTGGCGCCGCAAGAATGCCATCGAGCGCACCTGTCGCTGGCGTCCCGACCTGATCGAGACTGCGCGGCTCACGCCCGAGGAGCGCGCTTACGCGCAGGAGATCCTTGACGCTTCGTATTCGCAGAGCGAGGAGTGAGTATGGTTCCTACGCAACATTCCGCGTTGAGGGGCGCTTTTGAGTGGATCGCGGTCATCGCGATCGCGCTTGTGGCCACCTTCCTGATCCGCACCTTTGTGGTCGAGCCCTTTGTGGTGCCCACCGGCTCTATGGAGGACACAATCGAGATTGGCGACCAGATCCTGGCGCAAAAGGTGAGCCTCGAGCTCGGTCAGCCCGTCAAGCAGGGCGATATCGTGGTGTTTCACAACCCCGATGGCACCTCCGAGCATGATGTTCTTGTCAAGCGCGTTATTGCCACGGCCGGCCAGACGGTCGACCTGCAGGATGGCAAGGTGGTCGTTGACGGCCAAGCGCTCGACGAGGACTATACGACGGGCATGAGCTGGCCACTTTCGGTCCAAGCGCCCGGCGCTCAGGTAAGCTATCCCTACACCGTTCCCGACGGGTGCGTGTGGGTGATGGGCGACAACCGCGAAAACTCTGCCGACTCACGCTACTTTGGTCCCGTCGATCGCTCTGATTTGATCGCTGTGGCGCTTGTGCGCTACTGGCCGCTCAACCGCATCGGCGCTATCGACTAAAAACCGCTATAGTACAGTACCTAACCGTGTAATCGTTTCGACGAGGGGATATTAGAGGCATGAACGCTTCATCGCTTTCCTTCCAAGACATCATCCTGCGCCTCCAGCAGTACTGGGGCGAGCAGGGCTGCGTCATTATGCAGCCCTATGACTCCGAGGTCGGTGCCGGTACCTTCCATACCGCGACCACGCTGCGCTCGCTCGGTCCCGCCGAGTGGCGCACCTGCTATGCGCAGCCTTGCCGCCGTCCCGCCGACGGCCGCTACGGCGAGAATCCCAACCGCATGCAGCACTACTATCAGTTCCAGGTGCTCATCAAGCCCTCGCCGGTCAACGCCCAGGAGCTCTATCTGGGTTCGCTGGCTGCCATTGGCCTGGACCCCAACGACCATGACGTCCGTTTTGTCGAGGACGACTGGGAGAGCCCGACGCTCGGCGCCTGGGGTCTTGGCTGGGAGGTCTGGCTCAACGGCATGGAGGTCACGCAGTTTACGTACTTCCAGCAGGTGGGCGGCATCGAGGTCGACCCCGTGCCCGTCGAGATCACCTATGGCCTGGAGCGCATTGCCATGTATGCGCAGGGCGTCAACTCCGTCTACGACCTGGTGTGGAGCTACCTGCCCGACGGCACGCCCATGACCTATGGCGATGTGTTCCTCGAGAACGAGCGCGAGTTTAGCGCCTATAACTTTGAGGTCGCCAACGTCGAGATGATGCGTCAGAAGTTTGACGACTACGAGTCCGAGTGCCACTCCTGCCTGGAGCGCAAGCTGCCGCTGCCCGCATACGACTGCGTCATGAAGTGCAGCCATGCCTTCAACCTGCTCGATGCCCGCGGTGCGCTGTCCGCGGTCGAGCGTGCCAACTACATCCTCCGCGTCCGCGCCGTCGCCAAGGCGTGCTGCGAGGCCTATATGGCCGAGGTCGCCGGAGTCAACGAGAATGCCGACCAGGAAGGCGAGGTGGCGTAAGCCATGGCAGACGCTAAGGATTTCCTGTTTGAGATCGGTACGGAGGAAATGCCCTCCGCACCGCTGAACAATGCCGTCAAGCAGCTTGGCACCATGATCGCCAAGGGCCTCGACGAGGCCGGTCTGGCCCATGGCGAAGTCCGCGTGATCTCGAGCCCGCGTCGTCTGGCTGCGCTCGTGGCCAACGTCGCCACCGCGACCGATGAGGTCCATGAGGTCAAGCGCGGCCCCGCGGCAAACATTGCCTTTGATGCCGACGGCAACGCCACCAAGGCCGCCCAGGGCTTTGCCCGCAAGTGCGGTGTGGCTGCCGAGGATCTGGCCCGTCGCGAGGACACCGACGGCCGCGAGTACGTCTTTGCCGAGAAGAATATTCCTTCCGCACCGGCTACGCCGATTCTGACCGCTCTGTGCGAGAAGACCATCGCCGGCCTGCAGTGGCCCAACTACCGCAGCCAGCGCTGGGGCCACGAGCACGCGACGTTTGTTCGTCCGGTCCGTTGGATTTGCTGCCTTCTGGGCGAGGACGTTGTGCCCGTGTCGTTTGCCGACGTGACGAGTGGTAACACCACGCGTGGTCATCGCGTACTTGGTCCCGGTGACCATGTGGTCGCCAGCCCCGCCGTCTACGAGCAGGTGCTCGAGGACGCCGGCGTGCTCTCTGCCGAGCGTCGTCGCGAGACCATCCTTGCCGGTATCGCCGAGGTTGAGGCCGCTCGCCCCGGTTGCCATGTCGACACGCCCAAGAAGGTCTTTGAGGAGGTCATTAACCTCTGCGAGTGGCCGACGGTGCTTGTCGGT
The DNA here is from genome assembly GCA_900541665.1 of uncultured Collinsella sp. Lineage (GTDB taxonomy): Bacteria > Actinomycetota > Coriobacteriia > Coriobacteriales > Coriobacteriaceae > Collinsella. The sequence continues at coordinate 54,248 of UQKV01000001.1, read as the reverse complement.
ACCTTCGACGAGGAGTTCCTCAAGGTCCCGCACGAGATCATCTGCGAGTCCATGCTCACCAACCAGCGCTACTTCCCGATTTATGACGGCGAGGGCAAGCTCACGCGTGAGTTCGTGGTCGTTTCCAACAGTAAGCCCGAGAACGCCGAGCGCGTGATCGACGGCAACGAGCGCGTCGTGCGCGCCCGTCTGGACGACGCCAAGTTCTTCTACGAGGAGGACTTGAAGATCTCCCTCGACGAGTTCCGCGAGCGTCTCGCCAAGGTCGCCTTCCAGGAGAAGCTCGGTAGCGTGCTCGCCAAGTCCGAGCGCATTGAGCAACTCGCGCTCGCCATCGCCCGCGAGGCCCATCTGGGCGCCCACCTGGCTGCCGACGCCGCTCGCGCCGCGCACCTGTGCAAGGCCGACCTGGTATCCAACGCCGTCGTCGAGTTCACGAGCCAACAGGGCGTGATGGGCGGTTATTATGCCTCTGCGATGGGGGAGAACGACGAGGTCGCCCACGCCATTCGCGATCATTATCGTCCCCGATTTGCCGGTGATGAGTTGCCCGAGGGCACCGCTGGCTGCATCGTGGCCTGTGCCGACAAGCTCGATACCATTGCCGGTATCTTTGCCATCGGCGAGCCCCCGACCGGTTCTTCCGATCCGTACGCGCTGCGCCGCGCCGCCATCGGCATCATCAACATCCTGCGCGATCGCCTGCCGATTGACCCCACGTCGCTGATTGACTTTGCCCTTGAGCTCTATAGCGAGCAGGGCATTGAGTTTGACGCCGCCGAGGTCGCCCAGCAGGTCCGCGACTTCTTCCACGGCCGCCTGGTGAGCATGGCCCGCGATGAGAAGATTCCTGCCGATACCGTCGCCGCCGTCTCTGCGGTGCACATCATCGCCCCGTCCGTCTTCTTCGCCCGCTGCGCCGCGCTCGACGAGGCCCGCAAGAACGACGCCGAGACCTTCGACAACCTGGCTACCGCCTATGCCCGCGCCGCGCACATCTCCAAGCCCGAGCTTGGTGCGGAGTACGACCGCAGCCTGATGGGCGAGGTTGAGCTCGCGCTCGCCGACGCCTCCGAGGCTGCTCAGACCGCTGTCGATGCCGCCCTTGCTGCCGAGGATTACCCGGCCGCATTCGCCGCTCTTGCAGCTCTGCGTGCTCCCATCGACCGCTTCTTCGACGAGGTTATGGTCATGGACAAGGACGAGCAGCTCCGCGAAAATCGCCTTAAGCTGCTCAACCGCTTCGAGGCCGTTTTCTCCGGCATCGCAAACATCGGTGAGCTTGCTCGCAAAAAGTAAGCCAGCCTGCGCATAAGCGCAAAAGGAGCCCCGCATGGATTGCCCGGTCACCGCTCGTCCCACCGTTATCGTTATCTCCGACTCGCTCGGTGATACCGCTTGTGAGGTGGTGCTTGCGGCGTCCGGGCAATTTGATGAAGGGGCTTTTCGTCTCTTGCGCCTGCCCAAGGTGAACTCGGTGGAGCAGGTCAAGTCGTTTGTGGGCCCGCGCGTCGATGCAGATCATCGCGATATTGCCGTGTTCCACACCATTGTCGATCCGACGCTTCGCGCCCGTGTGCTCGATTACCTGGGCATGCTGCATATCCGTTCGGTCGACCTAATCGGCCCGACGCTTGCCGTGCTGTCGTCGCTCATTGGTGTGCCGCCCAAAGGTGTTGCGGGCGTGATTCACAAAACGGATGACCGCTATTTCCATCGCATCGAGGCTATGGAGTATTTCGTTGAGCACGATGATGGGCGCGGCTGCGACGACCTTTCGGGGGCCGATATTGTGCTGCTGGGCATATCGCGCACGTCCAAGACGCCGCTGTCGATGTATTTAGCTTATCAGGGCTACAAGGTCGCCAATGTCCCACTGGCGCATGGCATGGAGCCGCCCAAGTCGATTTACGAGGTTGACCCGATGCGCCTGTTCGGCTTGATTTCGACCGCTGACGTCATCTCCGAGATTCGCGATAGCCGCTTGGGCGATGACTATGCTCGCGCCGTCGCAGGCTCCTATGCTGCGCCCGAGAGCGTGCGCAGCGAGCTCGAGGAAGCTCGCGCCCTCATGAAGCGCCTGGGCTGCTTTGTGGTGCGTACCGACGGCAAGGCGATCGAGGAGAGCGCCTCCGAGATCATCGGTCATTTGATGGAAATCCAAGAAGCCCGTGCCCTCCGCGCCGCCCGCCGAGCCCAGCAAAGCTAACTCATTGGAGTAGCTAAAAATGCACCGGCTTTTAAAGACTACCTAAAAATATTGCACGATATTGGTAAAGCGATTTAGCAAAGAACTTGCATTTGACCTGCAATTCCCTTGCATTGGTATCTTCATAAGGTAACCACCTTTACCTACCGTTTACCGCCACATTTACCACGTTTACCAAACCTCGCGCCCTCTACGCAAGCCTGCTCAATGCCCGCCGTATAGTACCCTCACGGCTCGCATCCGGTGGGTCGATTCGTTACCACGGTCGTGCGCGTAAGCGCATGGAAGGGGAAGTATCGTGAGCGATTGCAAGAGGGTTTACCGTTTTGGAACCGACGCCCAGGGCACCTGTGTCACTGAGGGCGACAAGTCCATGAACTTCGTGCTTGGCGGCAAGGGCGCAAACCTTGCCGAGATGAGCCGCATCGGCCTGCCGGTTCCCGGTGGCTTTACCATTACCTGCCAGACCTGTGTCGAGTACTCCGGCGCCGGCAACGTCTGGCCCGAAGGCGCACTTGATGAGATCGTTGCCGCCGAGGCCGACCTCGAGGCCCGCTGCGGCAAGAAGCTCGGCGACGCTAACGACCCGCTGCTCGTGTCGGTACGCTCGGGTGCTCCGTTTTCCATGCCCGGCATGATGGATACGGTCCTCAACCTGGGCCTCAACGACGACTCCGTTCAGGGTCTCATCGCCCAGACGCAAAACCCGCGTTTTGCCTGGGATAGCTACCGCCGCTTTATCCAGATGTTCTCCAACGTCGTTATGGGTGTTGACGCCGACCTGTTCGAGAACGCGCTGACCCAGGCACGCCTGGTCGCCGGCGTTCGCGTCGATTCCGAGCTTTCGGCCGAAGATCTGCAGGAGCTCGTCGAGACCTTTAAGGGCATCTTCTCCGAGAACGTTGAGGCCGCCCTGTATCCCGAGCTCGAGGTCGCCGACGACAAGCCCGTCTTCCCGCACGACCCGGAGCTCCAGCTGCGCCTTGCCATTCAGGCCGTCTTTGGCAGTTGGATGAACGAGCGTGCCTGCATCTACCGCAAGCAGCATGGCATTTCCGACGAGCTCGGAACTGCCGTCAACGTACAGGCCATGGCCTTTGGCAACAAGGGCGGGACCTCTGCGACGGGTGTTGCCTTTACACGCAACCCGGCCGACGGCACCAAGGAGTTCTATGGTGACTTTTTGGTTAACGCCCAGGGCGAGGACGTCGTCGCCGGCATCCGTAACACCGAGCCCATCGCCGACCTCAAGGCCACCCCGGGCCTCGAGTCCGCTGGTGAAGAGCTCGAGCGCGTGTTCCTGACGCTCGAGGATCATTACCGCGATATGTGCGATATCGAGTTCACCATCGAACAGGGCAAGCTCTGGATGCTCCAGACCCGCGTGGGTAAGCGCACTGCCACCGCCGCCTTGCGCATCGCCATCGAAATGGTCGAGGAGGGCCTGATCACCCGCAAGGAGGCCGTGAGCCGTATCGATCCCGCGCAGCTCGACCAGCTCCTGCATCCGCAGTTCGATGCCTCCAAAAAGTACGAGGCCCTGGCCAGCGGTCTAAACGCCAGCCCTGGTGCCGCCGTGGGCGAGGTCGTGTTTTCGAGCGACGATGCCGTCGCGCGCGCCAACGAGGGCCATAAGGTCATTCTGGTTCGCTGGGAGACCAACCCCGACGACCTGAAGGGCATGGTTGCCGCCGAGGGCATCCTGACCAGCCACGGTGGCAAGACGAGCCATGCCGCCGTTATCGCCCGCGGCATGGGTACGCCCTGCGTCTGCGGCGTTGAGCGCTTCCACATCGATGCCGCCGAGAAGGTCGTTCGCATCGAGGGCAGCGACCGTGTGCTGCACGAGGGCGACATCATCTCCATCGACGGTACTCAGGGCATCGTCGTCGACGGCGCCGTTGATCTGGTTTCGGCTGAGCTCATCGGCGACCTGGACACCATCCTGTCCTGGGCCGACGAGATTCGCCTGGACGAGACCTGTGGCCACGCCAACCATGTGCGCGTCAACGCCGACAACCCTGAGGATGCCGCGCTCGCACTCGAATTTGGCGCTGAGGCCATCGGCCTGTGCCGCACCGAGCACATGTTCCTGGGCGACCGCAAGAACATCATCCAGAGCTTCATCTTGTCCGATGATGAGGCCGTGAAGCAGCAGGCTCTGGCCGACCTGCTTAAGGTTCAGACCGAGGACTTCCTGGCGATGTTCAAGACCATGTCCGGTCGCGATGTGGTTGTTCGCCTGCTCGATCCACCGCTTCATGAGTTCCTGGATAATCCTCGCGAGCTCGAGGTCGCCATCACCAAGAAGGAAGCCGCTGGCGCCAGCGAGGAAGAGCTTGCCGTCCTGCGAGCCCGCCTGCGTCGTGTCGACGGCATGGTCGAGTCCAACCCGATGCTCGGCCTGCGCGGCGTGCGCCTGTCCGTTGTCTTTAGCGATCTGCCGCTCATGCAGGTCCGCGCCGTCGCCACGGCTGCTGCTCGCCTCATCAAGGAGGGCGTCGATCCGCGTCCCGAGATCATGGTTCCGCTCGTCTCCATTACGGCGGAGCATGTACAGACCCGCGAGGTTATCGAGCGCGTGATCGCCGAGGTTTCCGCCGAGGAGGGCGTCGAGCTCAATATTCCCGTGGGCACGATGCTCGAGCTGCCGCGCGCCTGCATGGTCGCCGACGAGATCGCCCACCATGCCGATTTCTTCTGCTTTGGCACCAACGATCTTACCCAGACGACCTTCGGCTTCTCTCGTGACGATGCCGAGGCCAAGTTCATTCCGCTGTACATGCATAAGAAGATTCTGAAGGACAACCCCTTCGAGACCATCGATACGGCAGTACTCGAGCTGGTGCGTATGGCTGTCGAGAAGGGTCGCGCCACCAATCCCGACATGCACTTTGGCGTGTGCGGCGAGCACGGCGGCGACCCCGAGTCCATCAAGGGCCTGTTTAACGTGGCCGACGTGGACTACGTGTCCTGCTCACCCTATCGCGTGCCCCTCGCACGTCTTGCGGCCGCCCAGGCCAAGCTCGAAGCCAAGCGTTCCGCCTAACGTTTTGGGTTTGGGCGCCTAGCGTAGCCCCCTTCATGCCGCCCGTCTCATTCGTGAGGTGGGCGGTTATCATGTGCGGGTTTTGTCTTTTTGTCTGCGTAAAAAATTGTTCTTGCAGCAGAAACCCGCGCGTGTATACTCGAATACGTTTGTTCAACTACGTGCCGGCCAAGGTGGTACGGCACCTCTAGAAGAGTAAGGAATTGCACATGGATTACATCCGCGCAATCGAGCGTCAGCAGATCCGCGAGGACATTCCTCAGGTTCGCGTTGCCGACAACGTCAAGGTTCACTACCGCATTAAGGAAGGCGACCGCGAGCGCATCCAGGTCTTCCAGGGCGACGTCATCCGCATGGCCGGCGCCGGTGCCCGCGAGACCTTCACCGTCCGCAAGATTTCCTTCGGTGTCGGTGTTGAGCGTACCTTCCCGCTTCACAGCCCCAAGATCGCCAAGCTCGAGGTCGTTCGTCATGGTCGCGTCCGTCGCGCCAAGCTGTACTACCTCCGCGACAAGGTGGGCAAGGCTGCTCGCATCCCCGAGAAGCGCTAAGAAGATCGCAGCGTCTGTCCACTCGTTTGGACACAAGGGTCACCTTCGGGTGGCCCTTCTTTTTATCTGATTTGCATGCAAGGAGGGCCTGGTATGGCCAACATGACGAGCTCGGTTTCGGCATCGCAGGTTGCCGGCGAGCTGGCGAGCGCCACGTTTGAGGAGATTCCCGCCCTCGTGGAGCATTATCGCGAGGATCCGCGCCAGCAAGTGATCAAGGCTTGCGAGCGTGCCCTAAAGCGCCATGCCAAGGAGCTTGCCGAGCGCGAGCGCGTCAACGGCATGTACGAGCTTATGCATGAGCTCGGCGGTGATGGTGTGGTCGTGGGCGTCGACGAGGTGGGCCGTGGCTCGGTAGCGGGTCCTTTGACGGTGTGCGCCGTGTGCCTTCCGATGGAGCCGCGCATCTGGGGCATCAACGATTCCAAAAAGCTCACGCCGGCGCGCCGCGAGCTGCTCTCGGTGAAGATTGCCGAGGTGGCGACTGCCATCGGCTTTTGCCATATAGCTCCCGCGGATATCGATGAGATGGGCATGGCCCGCGCCATCCGCGCTGCCGTCGCGGGCGCCGTGGCCGATACGGGGCTCGAGCCCGATTGCGTGCTTATGGACGGTAACCCCCTGGGTGCCGTTCCCAATGAGCGCGACGTGGTGAAGGGCGATGCCAAAATCGCCTGTATCGCCGCGGCATCCATCATGGCTAAGGTCACGCGCGACGAGATGATGGTCGAGTACGACGCCGAGTACCCCGAGTATCATTTGGCCGAGTCGAAGGGCTACGCAAGCCCCGAGCACATCGAGGCGATTCGCAAACATGGACTTTGTCCGCTGCATCGCGTGAGCTTTTGCGGAAACTTTCTGCAGACTGAGCGCCTTTTTTAGGCCAATTGTGAAGACTGGGACCTTAAGGGTTTCATAAACCTGCTGGTAGGGGCCGTGTGCAACGCTATTGTTGCGCACGGCTCCTCATTTGTCGGCATTTGGTTGGTTTTTGGTTTGCTTCCGGTACTTACCCGCATGAAACCCGCCCTCATTATCGAGGTAATGCAGGGAGTGGGAAAGGAGACCCCATGTGTGCCGCAGGCAAACCGAGTAAGACGCAGCAGCTCAAGGAGCGTTGGGAAGAGGGGGAGCTCGATTGCGGGTCGATCACGCCCGAATTTATCAAGGGGCTCAGTCCTCGCGAGCTCGGTATGCTGGGCGAGCTTATCGCAATCGATTACTTTAACGAGCGCGGCTACACCTTGCTGGAGCAGGGTTATCGTTGCACCGAGGGCGAGGCCGATCTGGTGCTGCTCGATGAGCTCGACGATGTCGTAGTGATGGCCGAGGTCAAGACCAGACGCGTCGCGCTGGATTGCAACACGCGGGTCTTTCCCGAGGAGGCCGTGGACGCCCAAAAGCAATGCCGCTACCGCCGCATCGCAAGTTGCTATCTCATGGAGCATTATCCGCTCAAGGCGATTCGCTTCGATGCCGTGGGTGTCACCATTCGCGGCGGGCATATCGCCGAGATCGAACATCAGTACAACGCGTTCGATTGGCAGGTGTCGTGATGGCGTTCGAGACGTTTGCCGTTCACGCGGCCTGCATCCGCGGCGTCGAGGCGATTCCCGTCACGGTCGAGGTATCGCTTGCCGGCGGCGTTCCGGGCATCCAGATGCTCGGCATTCCGAGTATGGAGGTGATGGAGTCACGCGGGCGCATTCGCTGCGCGATGCGCTCCGCCGGGTTCGAGATCCCGCGCTCGGGCATTACGGTCAATCTGGCGCCCGGCGATATTCGCAAGACCGGTAGCGGCTTTGATCTGCCCATCGCCATCGCGGTTCTGGCGGCCGATGGGCAGATTCCCCGCGACAACCTCGATCGTTGTCTTATCGCTGGTGAGCTTGGTCTGGACGGTACGGTGCTTCCTGTCAAGGGCGAGGTGGCGTTTCAACTATTGGCGCGTGATATGGGGCTGTCTTTTATCGCCGGCAGGTCCGACCAGCATGTGCCACTCGCGGGCGTGGATTGTGGATTCATCGATCATTTGTCTCAGCTTGCTCATGGTATGGGCGATGCCGCGCGACACTACTTGGATTCTGAGGGCGTTGAGGCGACCTTTGAGCCCGAGCTCGATTATGCCGACGTGTTGGGTCAGGAGGTCGCCAAGCGCGGCATGGCGCTTGCGGCGGCAGGGGAGCTGGGCTTGCTCATGATCGGGTCTCCGGGATCGGGCAAGACCATGCTCGCGCGCCGCATGACGGGGATCTTGCCCGAGCTCTCCGTCGAGGATCAGCAGGAGGCGCTGTGTATCCATTCGGTCTTGGGTGAGAACATCGATGGCCTGCTTGCGGGGCATCGACCATTTCGAAGCCCCCATCACAGCATTTCGACAGCGGGTCTTATTGGCGGAGGGCGCCCGGTGCATCCGGGCGAGATCAGCCTTGCCCATGGCGGCGTGCTCTTTTTGGACGAGCTTGCCGAGTTTCCCACCGGTGTGTTGCAGACGCTTCGTCAGCCTATCGAGCGCGGCTATGTCAGGATCGTGCGCGTCGACGGCGCCTTTACATTTCCCTCGCGCTTTCAACTGCTTGCGGCGAGCAATCCCTGCCCCTGCGGCTTTTTGGGCGATCGCGAGGTTCCGTGTCGCTGCTCGGCATCGATGGTCGAGCGCTACCGGTCCAAGTTGCGCGGTCCTTTGGCCGACCGCATTGACCTGATGATCGACGTGACCCGCCCCGATCCGCAGGTGATTATCGAGGGCGCCGAGGGCATGTCGTCGGCCGAGCTGCGCGACTACGTTGTCCGCGGTCGGGTTTTTCGTGCCTGGCGCGAGTCCCGTATGGACGATGCGGATGCCGAGGCCGAGGACGATGAGTCACGGTCCATTGACGGTGTCGTGTCGACCTTTGCACTCGACGAGGCCGCCGAGAAATGCGTGCTTGGCCTGTCAAAGCGCACGCATCTCACGGGGCGTGGCATCGTGCGCCTGGTGCGCATCGCGCGCACGATCGCCGATGTCGCAGAAAGCGAGCGGGTAACGCAAGATCATGTGCTCGAGGCCGCCATGTATCAGGGACGGAGGGATCAGTAATGCTCGAGGAGACTTTTGAGCTTCATCCCGGTGATGTGTTGTATCCAGATACCGTTTTGGAGCTCTCTGATGTTCCCCAGACGCTTTATGTGCGTGGTGACCCCGCCGCACTGTCGACGCCCGCGCTCTCCATTATCGGCGCTCGCAAGGCCTCGCCGTACGGCCTTGCCGTGGCAGAGCTGGCCGCGAAAGTTGCGGTCGAGGCGGGGGTGACGGTGGTCTCGGGCGGCGCGGTCGGCTGCGACCAGGCGTCAGGTTGGGCCGCGGTCAACGCCGGAGGCAGGCATGTCGTGGTGTTGGGTACGGGCGCCGACGTGGTCTATCCGCGCTCGAGTGCGGGGCTCATCGCGCGCACGATCGATACGGGTGGTGCGGTCGTGTCGATCTCACCGTGGGGCATGGGGCCGCGCAAGTTTGCGTTCCCGCGCCGCAACCGCGTGATCGCCGCGCTGTCGCAGGCGCTCTTTGTATCGGAGGCCGGCATGCCATCTGGGACGTTTTCTACCGCCGAGGCCGCCATGGACCTGGGGCGCGAGCTGCTTGCCGTGCCGGGTTCGATTTTGTCTCCCGAGTCGCGCGGTACCAACTATCTTATCGCCAACGGCGCCTGCTGCATTGTCGATGAGGAGTCCATCGAGATGGCTATCTCTCGTATATACGGTACCCTGCGCTATTCGCGTCCCGATGCGCCCGGTATCGCGGATCTGGACCCCATGCAGCAGACCGTGATGCATGCGCTCATCGCCTCGCCGCTCAAGGTCGATGACATCGCCGCACTCGTTTCCCTCGATGCCGTCGGCGTGCTCAAGCTCCTGGGCTCGCTCGAACTCGAGGGCCTCATCGAACGCATGATGGATGGAAGGTATGCGCCCTCCAAGTTTGCCCTTCACGCCCAGACGCCCTTCGGTCACAATGGAAAACGTGTCAATTAGAAAGGTGTTTGCAGATGCTGTTTGATCAGGTGACGGTTATCGGTGGCGGTCTGGCGGGATCCGAATGTGCGATTCAGCTGGCAGATCGCGGGTTCGCCGTAAAGCTGTGCGAGATGCGTCCGCAGGTGAGCTCTCCTGCCCACCATACCGATCACTTGGCGGAGCTCGTCTGCTCGAATTCGTTTAAGTCGACCCGTCCCGATTCCGCCGCCGGCCTGCTGAAGGCCGAGCTCGAGCGCATGGGTTCGGTGCTGCTCGACTGCGCTCATCGTGCGGCCGTTCCCGCCGGCGGCGCCCTGGCGGTCGACCGCGTCAAGTTTTCCGAGCTCGTCGAGGCCGAGGTTGCCGCCCGCCCCAATATCGAGGTCGTTCACGGTGAGGTCACCCATATTCCCGAGGGCCATGTGGTTATCGCCGCTGGCCCCCTATGCTCGCCGGCCTTGAGCGAGGAGGTCATGAAGCTTGTCGGTGGCGACGCCCTGGCGTTCTTTGACGCGGCCGCCCCGATTGTCGATGCCTCTACGCTCGATATGGACGTGCTGTTCTCGCAGTCGCGCTACGAGGAGCAGGGGAGTGGCGACTATCTCAATGCCCCGCTCAACAAGGAAGAGTACGAGGCCTTTATCGAGGCGCTCACCACGGCCGATCGCGTGGTGCTCAAGGACTTTGAGGGCGGGGACCTGTTCCAGGCCTGCCAGCCTGCCGAGGAGGTTGCGCGCACGGGCAAGGATGCCATCCGTTTTGGTGCCATGAAGCCCGTCGGGCTCACCGACCCGCGCACCGGTCGCCGTCCTTGGGCGGCGATTCAGCTGCGCGCCGAGAACAAGGAGAAGACGGCCTATAACCTGGTTGGTTTCCAGACCAACCTGACCTTTGGCGAACAGAAGCGCGTCTTCCATATGGTTCCCGGCCTGGAGAACGCCGAGTTCTTCCGCTACGGCGTCATGCACCGCAACACCTTTGTCGATGCTCCGCACGTGCTCGACGGCACCTTTGCCGTGCCCGGCACGAGCGTGCGCCTTGCCGGCCAGATTACCGGTACCGAGGGGTACATGGAGGCCGTGGCGACGGGTCTGCTCGCCGCGCTCAACACCTATGCCGAGGCCATCGGTGCCGCGGGCGTCGAGCTGCCGCGCGTGGGCGCCCTGGGCGCGCTCGTGGGGTATGCGACCGATCCGGCCACCGTGGGGTACCAGCCCATGCACGTCAACTTTGGCCTCGTTCCGCCGCTCGAGGACGGCAAGCGCCGCAGCAAGCGCGACCGCTACCAGGCCTACGCGGACCGCGCCCTCGAGGCCCTGGATGCCTATCTGGCCACTCGCCCCGATCTGTTTGGAGGCGAGAGGTCATAGCCTTTGACCTGTACAATGCCGTCGACTCGTTTATCGCCTATATCGCACGTGTCGAAGGGCTCGCCCCCAATACGGTAACCGCCTACGCCTCGCGGCTCGAGCGCTTCGCCGCGTGGTGCGACCGCGAGGGCATCGACGCTCGCGCCGCCGACGTGCGGACCGTTCGCTCCTATTTGGCCGAACTGTCGCGTGGCCAGGTGGCGGCTCGGACCCTTGCGGCACACCTGTCTGCCATACGCTCGCTCTATCGGTGGATGGCTGCCGAGGGAATCGTTGAGGGCGATGCGGTCTCGGCGATTTCCTCGCCCAAGCTGCCGCGCGATCTTCCCGGTGTGCTGACGACCCGGCAAGTCGAGTCGTTGCTCAAGACCCCCGACACCTCGACGCCTGCGGGGCTGCGCGATGCGGCGATGCTCGAGCTGCTCTATGCCTCCGGCGCGCGAATCTCCGAGCTCGCGGCGCTTAACGTGGAGTCCATTGCTTGGTCCGAGCGAACGCTTCGACTTTGGGGCAAGGGGAGCAAGGAGCGTATCGTGCCCCTGTATCGACGCGCTCTCGAGGCGACCCGTCGCTATATTGAGGAAGGAAGGCCGCAACTCCTTGCGCAGGCAAAGCGTAGCGACGGTGCGAACGGCGTTCATCCGCTGTTTATCTCGGCGCGCGGAAACCGAATGAGTGCCGCCATGCTTAGGAGGCGGTTCCACATGCTTGCGGCACTTGCCGGCATTCCTGCCGACATCGCCCCGCATGCGATGCGTCACACCTTTGCGACCGACCTGCTCGAGGGCGGCGCGGATCTGCGCTCGGTTCAGGAGCTGCTAGGGCACGCGAGTTTGTCCACGACGCAGATCTATACGCATCTCACGCCCGACCGACTCAAACGCGCCGTGAGTCAGGCCCACCCCCGCGGCGAGTAGGAGAAGGGTGCTCTTCCCGCACCGAGGTGTGTGGTTTTGATTGCGGGTTGGCAGGAAGAAGCAATCCTGCTATCATTCATCGGGTTGCTTCACGGCAACATGTTTTTATCACGCACGCGCGGCTACTTCATACCGTGGTGCCCGGGCTTTGGTAGCACATGTCCGGGTTGGTTATGGAGGATGACCCCGCGCGGAGGCAAACCACAGGAGGTTTAACATGGCTACCAAGATTAATATCCGCACCCTGCTCGAGGCCGGCTGCCACTTCGGTCACCAGACCCGTCGCTGGAACCCCAAGATGAAGCCGTTCATCTTCGGTGAGCGCAACGGCATCTACATCCTCGACCTCAAGCAGACCATCCTTGACGCCGACCAGGCCTACACCTTCGTCAAGAACGTCGCCAAGGGCGGCAACGTGCTGTTCGTCGGCACCAAGAAGCAGGCTCAGGAGGCCGTCAAGAACGCAGCCGAGCGCGCCAACATGCCTTACATCAACCAGCGTTGGCTTGGCGGCATGCTGACCAACTTCGTCACCATCCGCTCCCGCATCAACCGCATGGAGGAGCTCGAGGCCATGGTCGAGGACGGCCGCATGGCAGTGCTGCCCAAGAAGGAGCAGGCTGTGCTCGGTAAGGAGCTCGCTAAGCTCCAGACCAACCTCGGTGGCGCCCGCGACATGAAGGGTCTGCCCCAGGCTCTCTTCGTCATCGACACCAAGCGCGAGGAGAACGCCATCAAGGAGGCCCAGCGCCTGAACATCCCCGTCGTCGCCCTGATCGACACCAACTCCGATCCCGACGAGGTCGAGTACGGCATCCCCTGCAACGATGACGCCATCTCCGCTGTCACCCTTATGTGCGAGCTCATGGCCGACGCCTGCCTCGCTGGCTCCGGCAAGGAGCAGGTCTCCGAGGCCGAGATGGCCGCCGAGCCCAAGGCCGAGTAAATCAGTCCTATTTAAGTCTTTTTCATCTCTTTGAAAGGAACCACAATGGCCCAGATTACTGCCGCTATGGTCAAGCAGCTCCGCGAGATGACCGACTCCCCGATGATGGAGTGCAAGAAGGCTCTCGTCGAGGCTGACGGCGACATGGATGCCGCCGTCGACGTTCTGCGCAAGAACGGCCTCGCCAAGGCTGCCAAGAAGGCTGGCCGTGAGACCAACGAGGGCGCTGTCGCCGCGTTCGTCTCCGAGGATGGCAAGACCGGCGCTTTGCTCGAGCTCTCCTGCGAGACCGACTTCGTCGGCTCCAACGCCAAGTTCACCGGCTTTGCTTCCAAGGTTGCCGAGGTTGTCGCTACCACCGAGCCTGCTGACGTCGACGCTCTGCTCGAGAAGCCGATGGGCGAGGAGACCGTTTCCTCCGAGCTCACCGAGATGATTCACATCATGGGCGAGAACATGAAGATCTCTCGTTTCGCCGCCCGTAAGGCCGAGAACGGCGCCCTCGCTTCTTACATCCACATGGGTGGTAAGATCGGCGTCCTCGTCGAGTTCGCTTTCGAGAAGGCCGAGACCGCTCAGGCTGACTCCTTCAAGACCTTCGCTCATGACGTTGCCCTTCAGGTTGCCGCCGTCGCCCCGATCTGTGCTACCCGCGATCAGGTTCCGGCTGAGACCGTCGAGCACGAGAAGCAGATCTACATGGCTCAGGCCGCCGAGTCCGGCAAGCCCGAGGCCATTCAGGAGAAGATGGCTGTTGGCCGTCTGGAGAAGTTCTACAAGCAGTCCGTGCTCACCGAGCAGGAGTTCATCAAGGACAGCTCCCTCACCATCAAGAAGTACGCTGAGCAGGTCTCCAAGGAGCTCGGCGATACCATTACCGTCGTTGCCTTTGACCGTCTGGTCCGTGGCGAGTAAATAAGCTCTTGTAGCTGGTAATGAGCAGGCTGTGGGTTTTACTCACAGCCTGCTTTTTCATGGCTCTTATCAGAGCCTTTGCTATCATATTGAGAGTCTAATTAAAGGAGGATCGCTTTGTCCGACATCCGATATAAACGCGTGCTTCTGAAGCTTTCCGGCGAAGCACTGATGGGCGACGGCCACTATGGTATCGACCCCAAGATTACTGATCATCTTGCCAAGCAGGTCAAGGAGCTGCTCGCCGTTGGTCATGAGGTCGGCGTCGTTGTCGGCGGCGGCAACATTTTCCGCGGCATGGCCGGCGCTGCCGGTGGTATGGAGCGCGCCCAGGCCGATTACATGGGCATGCTTGCAACCGTTATGAATGCGCTCGCCCTGCAGGATGCCTTTGAGCACAACGATGTTCCCTGCCGCGTGATGAGCGCTATCCAGATGAACGAGATCTGCGAGCCCTATATTCGCCGTCGCGCCATCAACCACCTTTCCAAGGGTAACGTCGTTATTTTTGCCGCCGGTTCGGGCAATCCTTACTTTACGACCGACACCGCCGCGGCTCTTCGTGCCTGCGAGATCGGTGCCGAGATTCTGATTAAAGCCACCAAGGTTGACGGTATCTACGACAAGGATCCTGTCAAGTGCGCCGATGCCGTCCGCTTTGACAAGATTACCTATCACGAGGTTCTCGTCCGTGGCCTGCAGGTTATGGATTCCACGGCTACGGCACTGTGCCAGGATAACCGTATGCCGATTTTGGTCCTCAACATCGATGGCGAGGACACTGTCAAGCGCGCGCTTTCGGGTGAGCCCGTCGGCACGCTCGTCTATCAGGAGGATTAAGCATGGCAGAGAACATCACCGTCCACATGGACAAGTCGCTCGAGTCCCTCAAGCACAACTTCTCCAAGGTTCGTACCGGCCGCGCCAATGCCAACATTCTGTCCGACATCACCGTCGATTATTACGGTGTTCCCACGCCGGTCACGCAGGTTGCCGCCGTCAAGACTCCCGAGGCCCACATGCTGCTCATCGAGCCGTGGGACAAGGCACTCATCAATGCTATCGTCAAGGCCATCGGCGCTTCCGATCTGGGTATTACCCCCAACTCCGATGGCACCGTCGTTCGTCTGCCGTTCCCGGCTCCCACTGAGGAACGCCGTCGCGAGCTCGTCAAGGAGTGCCGCGAGTACGCTGAGCAGGCCAAGGTGTCTATCCGTAACATCCGTCGCGACTTCAACAACAAGCTCGAGCGCGATGAGGAGCTCACCGAGGACGATGTCCGTCGCGAGCAGGCCAAGGTCCAGAAGCACACCGATGAGTATGTCGCCAAGGTCGAGGAGCTTCTGAAGGAAAAAGAAGCCGAGGTCATGGAGATCTAAGGTGCAATACGACGAGCATAAACTGGTCGAGTACTTTGCCGACGCCCCTGCGGGCGTCGGTTTTTCCGACCTTGACCTCAATAACATTCCGCACCATATCTCGTGCATCATGGACGGCAACGGTCGTTGGGCTACGTCGCGCGGTCTTGCGCGCACTGAGGGCCACAAGGCGGGTATCGTCTCCCTTCGCGAGATTATTACCGCCTGCGTGCGTCTGGGCGTCGACGTGCTTTCGGCCTATGCGTTTTCTACCGAAAACTGGAACCGTCCGCAGCACGAGGTCAACGTCTTGATGCACCTGTTTGCCAAGACGTTTATCGACGAGCTGCCGCTTCTGAAGCGCGAAAACGTGCGCGTTGTCTTTTTGGGTGACATTTCCGCTCTGCCCAAGAAGACCCGCGATGTTTTTGAACGCGGTCTTGCCGAGTGCGCCGATCACACCGGCATGACGCTGGCGCTTGCCGTCAACTACGGCGCGCGTGCCGAGATTACCCGCGCTGTCCGTCAGATCGCACTCGACGCTGCCGCCGGTAAGATCGATCCTGGCGCAATTGATGACGACATGGTGGCTTCCCACCTCTATACCGCCGGTCTTCCCGATCCTGAGCTTGTGATTCGCACCTCTGGTGAGCTGCGCCTTTCGAACTATCTGCTGTGGCAGGTGGCTTATTCCGAGTTCTATGTCACCGATACCTATTGGCCCGACTTTGATCGTTGGGGCCTTGTCGACGCCATTTTGGCCTATCAGGGCCGTGACCGTAGGTTTGGTGGTCTGAGCAAGACCGAGGAGGCTTAATCGTGTCCGATCGTCCCAAGGCATCTGCTCCCAAGACGCCTGCGCGCAAAGCTGCCACTGCGGGAGCGCCTGCAGCGAAGAGTGGCACCGGTTCGTGGCTGGCGGGCTTTATTACCCGTGCCGCCGCCGGTATCGTCTATGCCGTTGTCTTTATCCTGTGCCTGGTTTTGGGTATCGTGCCCACTGCCATCTTTGTTTCTGTCATGAGCGGTCTGTGCTGCTATGAGTTTTTCCGTATGACGAGGCTCGATGGCAAGATGGCTAACGAGCGCATGGGTATCGCTGCCGCCGTACTCTTTCCGCTGTCGGCGTTGGGCGATTCGATGTTGCTGAATGCCCTGCTTTTTGCCCTGATGCTCGCTGTGGGCATTTGGTATGTCTGGTCGCCGCGTACCCGCATCTCTGATGTGGCCGTGACGCTCATGGGTCCCATCTACACTGGCTTTATGCTGTCGGCTATCGTGCTGCTGCGCGATGCCGTGCCCGGTTTTGCCGGCGCCCTGCTTTCAGTGGGCGTTTGCGCGTCCCTTTGGGTCTCCGATTCGTTTGCCTACATTGTGGGCAGCCGTATCGGCAAGCACAAGATGGTTCCCAAGATCTCTCCCAAAAAGAGCTGGGAGGGGTTTGTCGGCGGCATCCTGGGCTCGGTTTTGATTTGGCTCATTCTGTGGGCGACGCACTTCTACAAGCTCAGCCTGCCCTATGCGCTGCTGTGCGGCGTGGTCGTGTCCATTTTGGGCGTTATCGGCGACCTTATCGAGTCGCGCATCAAGCGTGGCGTGGGCGTCAAGGATTCCGGCAACCTTATCCCGGGCCATGGCGGCATGCTCGACCGTAGCGACTCGCTTATCTTTGGCTGCATTACCGCTCAGCTGCTTTTGATGATCGGAGGCGTGCTGTAATGTCATTCCAGACGACGTATGGCCCCGATGGACGCCTCCGTGTTGCCATCCTAGGTTGTACGGGCTCTATCGGCACCCAGACACTCGATGTGTGCCGTCAGCATGCTGATCGCCTGCAGGTGACGGCGCTGTCCGTTAATTCCAGCACCTCTGAGCTCGTTGCCGCTGCCCGCGAGTTCTCGGTTCCGGCGGTTGCCGTGGCCGATGTCGCTCACGGCGATGACGCCGTGCTGCAGGAGTTGCCCGAGGGAACGAAGCTCGGCGTTGGCGCGCAGGCGGTTTGCGAGCTCGCGCGTCGCGACGATGTCGACTGCGTGCTCGTTGCTATTGTGGGCGCCGCCGGTCTCGAGGCGAGCCATGCGGCCTTGACCTCTAATAAGCGCCTTGCCCTTGCCAACAAGGAGTCCCTCGTCGTCGGTGGCGACTTGCTTATGCCGTTGGCACAACCGGGCCAGCTTATTCCAGTCGACTCTGAGCACTCCGCCATCTACCAGTGCTATCTGGGGGAGGACCCGCGCGAGGCTCATTGTATTTGGCTTACCTGCTCGGGCGGTCCGTTCTTTGGCCGTACGCGCGACGAGCTCAATCGCGTGACGCGTGCCGATGCCCTCGCACATCCCACGTGGGCCATGGGTGCCAAGATCACCATCGACTCCGCCACCCTCATGAACAAGGGCCTAGAGCGCATTGAGGCCATGCATCTGTTTAACTGCGACCTTGATTTCATTAACGTGGTCGTGCAGCGTCAGTCCAAGATTCACTCTATGGTCGAGTTTGCCGACGGCTCCGTGATGGCGCATCTCGGTGCTTCCGACATGCGTATTCCCATCCAGTTCGCGTTCTCGTATCCCGAGCGTTGGGATACCCCGGCGCCTCGTATCGATTTCCGCGAGCTGGGGCAGCTCACGTTTGATGCTGCCGACATGGATACCTTCCGCTGTCTGGCACTGGCCGAACGTGCCGGCAAGACGGGTGGCACCATGCCGTGCGTGCTCAATGCCGCCAACGAGGTCGCCGTCGATGCCTTCCTGCACGATGGTTGCAGCTTTACCGATATCGATCGCATTGTGGAATCCTGCATGGATTCCCACGATATGCAGGCGGTCGAT
This sequence comes from uncultured Collinsella sp., assembly GCA_900541665.1. Classification (GTDB taxonomy): domain Bacteria; phylum Actinomycetota; class Coriobacteriia; order Coriobacteriales; family Coriobacteriaceae; genus Collinsella. The sequence continues at coordinate 36,112 of UQKV01000001.1, read as the reverse complement.
TCGTTTGAGCAGCTTCACGACATCGATGCATGGGCGCGTGAAAAGGCTGCGCAGGTGCTCGCCGCAACCCGTTCCTAACCCATAAGGATTGCTTTTTCGTTTTATGGATACTGTTCTGAGCGTTCTCTCATCGGTCTTTTGGGGCCTGCTGATGCTTTCCGTCCTCGTGTTTTTGCACGAGGGCGGCCACTTTTTGGCGGCGCGTGCCTGCGGCGTCCGTGTGACCGAGTTCTTTTTGGGCCTGCCTTGCCGCTTTGACATCCATTACACGTCGCGTCGCATTGGAACCAAGTTTGGCGTGACCCCGCTGCTGCTGGGTGGCTACGCTGCCATCTGCGGTATGGATCCGACCGACGTCTCCTGCGCCGATCGCGTGCTCGCGGCTATCTATCGTCATGGTCGCGTGACCGTGGCCGACCTTGCCGCCGAGCTCGAGCTATCCGAGGAGGTTGTGCTCGAGGCATGCGCCTTGCTCTTGGGTTGGGGCTCTATCGCGCCTTGGTATGAGGAAGGGGAGAAGCCCTCGCCGAGCTACTATCCCACCAAGTATCAGACGCTGCCGCGAGATGCGGCGGGTTACACCACCTTTGACGGCCGCCGTTTCGATCGCGAACATTCAACTTTCGAGGGCGATGTGTGGGAGCTGCCGTGCGGCGAGGCTGATTTCTTGGCGCAAGAGCGTTCGCACACTTATCTTGGCCAGGGTTTTCTCAAGCGCGCCTTTATGCTGCTCGCGGGCATTCTCGTCAATATCTTGACGGGCTTTTTGCTGCTTATGAGCATCTACTCTATTGCGGGTGTCACCGTGCCGATGGATACCAACGTGATCGGTCAGGTTGACGAGGGGTCTATTGCCGCCAAGGCGGGTATCGAGGGCGGCGACGCGATCCTTTCGGTCGACGGTGTCTCATGTTCCACTTGGATGGACGTCTACGATGCTATCGGCAAGGCTGCCGGTAAGGACGATATCGCCATCGAGTACGAGCGTGACGGCAAGCAGCATTCGACCACGGTTGCGCTCAAAGAGGACGAGCGCCTAGGTGTGTATGCCTCTACGCAGGTGGTCCGTTTAGACCCCATCACGTCGGCTCGCCTGTCTTTCTCCTATGTCGTGCAGACAGCGGAGGGCGTGATGCGCCTACTCCAGCCGCAGCATACGATGGAGATTCTCGACCAGTCCTCGTCGATCGTGGGCATCAGCGTCATGTCCTCTCAAGCGGCTGCTGCCGGCCCCGTAACGTTCCTGTCGTTTGCCGCGCTCATTTCGTTCTCGCTGGGTTTTATGAACTTGCTGCCCATCCCCCCGCTCGACGGCGGTAAGTTAGTCATCGAGATTATTCAAAAGATTGCGGGTCGCGAGCTGCCTCTCAAGGCTCAGACGATTGTGAGCTATGTGGGCATCGCGCTCTTCGCACTGCTGTTTGTCTATATGCTTCGTTCCGACATCCTTCGATTTATTCTGTAGGGGAGTGTTTGGATTGTCTTTAACCCATTCTTTGCCGCGCGAGCTGACGCGCCCCGTGCATGTGGGCGGCGTGCAGATCGGCGGCGGCGCGCCGGTGGTGGTTCAGTCCATGACCTGCACTGATACCGCTGATGCCCAGGCAACGCTTGGGCAGGTTCGCGCGTTGGCGCAGGCGGGCTGCGATATCGTGCGCGTGAGTGTACCCACCGAGGCCGCGCTCGAGGGCTTTCGTACCATCTGTGCTGAGTCCCCGGTGCCGATCGTCGCCGATATTCACTTTAACCATAAGCTCGCCATTGGTGCCGTTGAGGCCGGTGCTGCCAAGCTGCGCATCAATCCCGGCAATATCGGCGATTGGGCCAAGGTTGACGCGGTGATCGATGCTGCTGGTGCCGTGGGCTGTGCGATTCGTATCGGCGTCAATGCCGGTTCACTCGAGCAGGATATCGCCGAGCGCGACGACCTCACGCAGCCCGAAAAGCTCGTGATGTCGAGCGAGCGTTTTGTCAAGCATTTTGAAGACCGCGGCTTTACCAACATTGTGCTTTCGGCCAAGGCCCATAGCGTGCAAACGACGCTTGATGCCTATCGAGCCCTCTCGCGCGAGATTCCCCATGTTCCGCTTCACCTGGGCGTGACGGAGGCGGGGACCAAGCTGCAGGGCACTATCAAGAGCTCGGTGGGTCTGGGTATTCTGCTGTCCGAGGGCATCGGTGACACCATGCGCGTGTCGCTTACGGCCGATCCGGTTGAGGAGCCGCCGGTTGCCTGGGGTATTCTGCAGTCGCTGGGCCTGCGTCGCCGTGGCCCCGAGATTGTCTCGTGCCCCACGTGCGCCCGCTGCCAGGTTAACCTCATTCCCATCGCCGAGGAGGTCACCGAGCGGCTTAAGAACTACTCCGCGCCGCTTTCGATCGCTGTGATGGGATGTGCCGTTAATGGCCCCGGTGAGGCTTCTGATGCCGACCTGGGCGTTGCTTGCGGACGTGGTCAGGCCTTGCTCTTTTCGCATGGCCAGATCATTGGTAAAGTAGCTGAGGACCATATTGTCGACGCGCTTATGGCAGAGGTCGACAAACTTATTGAGGAGAAATAAATGACCCGAGCAATGTATATGTCTAAGCTCTATGCGCCGACGCTTAAAGAGGATCCGGCGGACGCTGAGCTCGCCAGCCACCGCCTGCTGCTCCGTGCCGGCATGATCCGCAAGGAGGCCGCCGGTCTGTATTCCTACCTGCCGCTTGCTTGGCGCTCGATCCGCAAGATTGAGAACATCGTGCGCGACGAGATGGACGCTGCCGGCGCCCAGGAGCTCATGATGCCCATTATGGTCGACGCTGAGCTATGGCGCGAGTCCGGCCGCATCGACGCCTATGGCAAGGAGCTCGTGCGCTTTGATGACCGCCACGGCCGCGAGTTCGTGCTGGGCCCCACGCATGAGGAGACCGTGACCGCCCTGGTTCGCAATGAGCTGCGTTCCTACAAGCAGCTTCCCGTCAACCTGTACCACATTCAGGACAAGTTCCGCGACGAGTTCCGTCCCCGCTTTGGCCTGATGCGCGGCCGCGAGTTCATCATGAAGGACGCCTACAGCTTCTCCGCCACGCAGGAGAGCCTGCAGGAGGAGTACGACAAGATGAAGCAGGCCTATGCCAACATTTGCGAGCGCTGCTACATCAAGGCCCTGCCCGTTGTCGCCGACTCCGGTGAGATCGGTGGCGATACCTCCGTCGAGTACATGGCTTTGGCCGACGCCGGTGAGGCTTCGCTGGTCTACTGCGACGATTGCGGCTTTGCTGCCGATGACGAGGCGGCAAGCACCAAGGTCGTCGTGACTGAGGGCCCCGGCGACGGTACGCTCACCAAGGTCGAGACTCCGGGCATGGGCACCATTGAGGCCGTCGCCAAGTTCTTCGGTTTCCCCGAGAACGGTACGCGAAAGTCGCTGGCGCTCATCGATGCCGAGGGCAAGCCGGTCGTGGCCATTGTCCCGGGCGATCATGAGCTCAATGACTGCAAGGCCGAGCATGTCTTTGGCAAGGGTTATCGCATGATGACCGATGAGGAGCTCCAGACCTACGGTCTGCATAAGGGCTTTATCGGACCGGTTAACCTTCCCGAGGGCATTCGTCTGGTCTGCGACGAGAGCCTGCGCGAGTCCAAGCAGTGGGCCTGCGGCGCCAACGAGGTTGACTATCACTTTACCGGTGCCTGCCCCGAGCGCGACTTTACCGTCGATGAGTGGGCCGACCTGGTCACCGTCGTGGCCGGCGATCCTTGCCCGCACTGCGGAAAGCCCCTCTCCGCTGCCCGCGGCATCGAGGTCTCCCAGGTCTTCCAGCTGGGCACCAAGTATTCCGAGGCCATGGGTGCCACCTTTATGGATGAGGACGGCAAGGAGAAGCCGCTCATCATGGGCTGCTACGGCGTTGGCGTGTCTCGTTCTCTCGCTGCCGTCGTGGAGCAGCACAACGACGAGCATGGTATCGTCTGGCCGGTCTCCGTTGCCCCGTACGAGGTCGCGGTGATTCCGCTCGATCCCAAGAAGGAGGAGTGCGCTTCCGTTTGCGACCAAATCGTCGAGGCTCTGTGCGCCGAGGGTATCGAGGTCGTCGTCGATGACCGTGACGAGCGTCCTGGCTTTAAGTTTGCTGACAACGACCTTATGGGCTTCCCGTATCAGGTGATTCTGGGCAAGCGCGGCCTTAAGAACGGTACCGTTGAGCTTAAGGACCGTGCCACGGGCGAGCGCGAGGATGTGGCGATTGATGAGGTCGTCGCCAAGGTTGCCGAGCTTGTGAAGGCAGCACGCCGTTAATCGACATTTTTGCTAGTAGATGTAATTGTGGGACTGCCCCGTATCTCTCTTAGGATGAGATGCGGGGCAGTCCTTTTTGTTGCGTGAATCAGCTCGACGGGTAAAAGAAAACCCCACAGCCCATATGAGCTGCGGGGTTTCCCTTTATGCCTTCGATGCGAAATGAATCGCTCAGTTATTACTGATAATCGACGACGTCGATCCAGTTCTTAAGGAACTCATCGTTCACGTTGCGCTTACGAGCGAGCTCGGAAGCGGCAACGATGCTCGTCCACTGACGCACGACCTGCATGGGCATGTCGGCGCGGTCGCAGTAGAGCTCCAGGTAGGCCTCGGCCTGGTCCTTGCTGTTGAGGGCAAAGAGCAGGTAGGTGGTGGCAACGTCGGCAGCAGGGGAGCCCTGGGTGGCGTGTGCCCAGTCGCAAACATACAGCTGGCCGTCGTCGCCGACGATGACGTTGGAGGGGTTGAAGTCGCCGTGGCAGACCTTGAACTCCTTGGTCATGCCGTCCAGACGCTCCTGAAGGTTGTAGCGCGTGGTGGCATTGAGCTGATCGAGGCTGTCGATCATGCGGGCGAACTTGTCGCGCTGACGGTTGAGCAGCGGGGAGGTGTAGCCGTGGATCTCGATCTGGAGGTCGACGAACATCTCGAGGTACTCACCAAAGCGCTGGGGCTCGGCAGTCATCTTCTCGGCAAGGGTGGTGCCCGGAACCTTCTCGGTCACGAGCGCCCAGCCGTTGGCGTTCTCGAGCTGAGAAACCTCGAGCGCCTTGGGGCTGCGGATGCCGCACTCATTGATGCGGGCAAGATTCAAAGCCTCGTTGAACACGTCGGAGACGGGCTTGGTCTCGTTAAAGACCTTGACGATTTTGTCGCCCAGGTCGTAAACGACCTTGTTGCCGCGACGGACGAGCTCGGTCTTGGAATCGGGGAGCAGCATGATTGCATCCTTTCAACGATGCGATAGAAGCAACGGCGGGGGCGTGCGTACACCCGTGCACCCCCGCCGCAAATAACCGTGCTAAAAACTAGCAGACGGCGTAATCCTGGGGCTCGCGGCCGTAGTAGGCGTCCAGGTAGAGCTCCTTGATCTCGCTCATGAGCGGGTAGCGCGGGTTGGCGCCGGTGCACTGGTCGTTGAATGCCTGCTCGGTCATCTCGTCGAGGGTGTCGAGGAAGTACTGCTCGTCAACACCGTAGTCGGCGATGGTCTTCTTGACGCCGATGAAGTCCTTGAGCTCCTCGAGCTTCGTGATGAAGTTCTCGAAGACCTCCTTGTCGTCCTTGCCTTCGATGCCGCAGTACTTGGCCATCTCGGCGTAGTTGTGCAGCGCGTTGGGGTAAGGATACTGGGAGAAGGTACCCATCTTGACGGGAGCTTCGGCGGCGTTGTAGCGCATAACGCGGGTCAGGATGACGGCGTTTGCGAGGCCGTGGGGCAGGTGATGGAAAGCGCCGAGCTTGTGGGCCATGGAGTGGTTGAGGCCCAGGAAGGCGTTGGCGAAGGCCATACCGGCCATGCAGGAGGCGTTGTGCATCTCCTCGCGGGCATGCGGGTCCTTGGCGCCGTTCGTGAAGCTGGAGGGCAGGTTCTCGAAGACGAGCTTGGCAGCGCGCTCGGAGAGGCCCTTGGTGTAGTCGGAAGCCATGATGGAGACGTAGGACTCGATGGCGTGGGTCATGACGTCGATGCCGGAGGCAGCGGTCAGGCCGCGCGGAGCGGTCATGCAGTTGTCGGCGTCGACGATAGCCATGTTGGGGAGCAGCGCGTAGTCGGCGAGCGGCCACTTGATGCCGGTCTCCTTGTCGGTGATGATGGCGAACGGCGTGCACTCGGAGCCGGTACCCGAAGAGGTCGGGACGGCGACGAAGTAGGCCTTCTTGCCCATCTCGGGGAAGGTGAAGATACGCTTGCGGATGTCCATGAAGTCCATGGCCATGTCCTCAAACTTGCACTCGGGGTGCTCGTACATCATCCACATGATCTTGCCGGCGTCCATAGCGGAGCCACCGCCGACGGCGATGATGACGTCTGGCTCAAAGAGAGCCATCTGCTTGGCGCCGCGACGTGCGCACTGCAGCGACGGATCGGGCTCGACGTCGTAGAAGCAGTCGTGGGCGATGCCCATCTCGTCGAGCTTGGCCTCGATGGCGCGGGTGTTGCCATTCTTGAAGAGGAACTGGTCGGTGACGATGAAGGCGCGCTTCTTGCCCATGACGTTGCCCAGCTCGTCGAGGGCGACGGGCGTGGAACCCTTCTTGAAGTAGACCTTCTCGGGAGCGCGGAACCACAGCATGTTCTCACGGCGCTCGGCCACAGTCTTAACGTTGATCAAGTGCTTCACCCCAACGTTCTCGGAGACGGAGTTGCCGCCCCAGGAGCCGCAGCCCAGGGTCAGAGACGGCTTCATGCCAAAGTTGTACAGGTCACCGATGCCGCCGTGCGAGGACGGGGTGTTGATGACGATGCGGCAGGCCTTCATGACGTGCTCGAACAGGCTGATCTTCTCGGCCTGGGCGGGGTGCACGTACAGAGAGGCGGTGTGGCCCGGGCCACCGGCGAGCACCAGGTGCTCGGCCTTGTCGACGGCCTCCTGGAAGTCCTTAGCGTGGTACATGGCCAGGACCGGGGAGAGCTTCTCGTGGGAGAACTCCTCCTTGGCGGGGTCGGTGGAGGTGACCTCGGCGATCAGGATCTTGGTCTTGGCGGGAACCTCGATGCCGGCGAGCTCGGCGATCTTGGCGGCAGCCATGCCGGGGATGCGGTGATCGAGGGCGCCGTTCTTGAACATGGCGGCACGCAGGGCCTCCATCTCGGCACCCTGCTTGACGAAGTAGCAGCCGCGCTTCTGGAACTCGGCCTTGACCTGGTCATAGATGGTGTCGATGACGGTCACGGACTGCTCGGAAGCGCAGATCATGCCGTTGTCGAAGGTCTTGGAGTGGATGATGGAGTTGACGGCGAGCAGCACGTCGGCGGTGTCGTCGATGACGACCGGGGTGTTACCGGCGCCAACGCCCAGGGCGGGCTTGCCCGAGGAGTAAGCGGCCTTGACCATGCCCGGGCCACCGGTGGCGAGGATGATGTCGACGTCGCGCATGACCATGTTGGTCAGCTCGATGGAGGGGACATCGACCCAGCCGATGATGCCCTCGGGGGCGCCGGCCTTGACGGCGGCGTCAAGCACGAGCTTGGCGGCGGCGATGGTGCACTTGGCGGCAGCCGGGTGCGGGGAGATGATGATGGCGTTGCGGGTCTTCAGGCAGATCAGCGTCTTGAAGATCGCAGTGGAGGTGGGGTTGGTCGTCGGGATGACGGCACCCACGATGCCGATGGGCTCGGCGATCTTGGTGATGCCGTAAGCCTCGTCGCGCTCCAGGACACCACAGGTCTTGGTGTTCTTGTAAGCGTTGTAGATGTACTCTGCGGCGTAGTGGTTCTTGATGACCTTGTCCTCAAGAACGCCGCGGCCGGTCTCCTCGATGGCCATCTTCGCCAACGGGATACGAGCCTTGTTGGCGGCCATGGCGGCCTCATAGAAGATCTTGTCGACCTGCTCCTGCGTGTACGTAGCAAAAAGCGCCTGGGCCTCTCGCATCTGAGCGAGCTTAGCCTCAAGCGCCTCTACGTTGTCCACAATTGCGGGAGTAGTGTTTTCCGGTGACTTTTTCACCATTTGTGTCTCCTTGCGATCGGAGATTTACCCTACGCCTTGCATGATAGCAAGAAATGATTCGGCGAACGGTAAGATTCCCGTAAAAGGCACACTAAAACGCTTCAATAAACTGAAACGTTTTAACAAAACTATCTACCAGTGCATCGTCCCGCTCATTGGGGACAGGGTTACACGAGTACTTTCACTCATGTAAGCCTGTCCCCAATGAGTACAAAAAGGCGCCCTCCGTAGGGGAGGGCGCCTTTGGTAAGTTCTATGTGAACGCGAGGTCTTTGACCCGGAGAGTCCGAGGTACTTGTTGGTAAGACCTTATTTAGGAGCGCGCAACCTTGCCGGACTTGAGGCAGGTGGAGCAAACGTTCATCTTGCGACGGTGGCCATCGACGACGACGTAGACGCGCTGGATGTTGGGGCGGAACTTACGGTTGGTGACGCGGTGAGAGTGGCTGATGGAGCGACCGGCAACGGGGTGCTTACCGCAAACTTCGCAAACTTTGGACATAACTGACCCTCCTTGGGCGACAAACGAACATGTCGCGTTAACAAACAAGCCTGAACTATAGCACAGAAGCAGCTCCCTGTGCGTAATCTACACAGAGATATTCCTCTTTTGGCGATAGTGCTCACGCCACGGCCCTGGACGTAGATCCGATTTGCGTGCAGCAGAGGGGATTATGCCAGCTCGTGCGTGCGTTTTCAAGCTCGTCCCACAAATATATATAGGTTTATTGAGCATTGGGCTCCGTTTACGGATTGCTCTGTATTTATGCTCGCAATTAAGCTCGAGGTTGGCTACACTATCCGTTGACCATTAAAGGGGTACGAGATACCCACATGGAATTACATAGCTGCCAAAGAGCAGTCTTTCCTGTGGGTGTCTGGTCCGCTTTGAGCGGTCGGGCATCTATTTTTTTGACTGTGTCAGCAGTCAAGACATGTGAGGAAGGAGATCGATGGGCACGACTTCCCCCAAGGCGGTCATCATGGACGAGACCGCCGTCAATCGAGCGATGACCCGCATCGCGCACGAGATTCTCGAGCGCAACGAGGGCTGTGAAGACCTCGCTCTGGTCGGCATCGTCACGCGCGGCGACCTTCTGGCAAAGAAACTTGCCGAGGAGATCAAGGAGATCGAGGGCGTCGACGTTCCGCTCGGCAGCCTCGACATCAGCTTCTACCGCGATGACTACGCTACCAATTTCGCTCCCGCGATCCACGCCACCAACATTCCCTTTAGCGTCGACGGCAAGCGCGTCGTGCTGGTGGACGACATCCTGTATACGGGCCGTACCATTCGCGCCGCTCTCGACGCCGTCATGGACCTGGGCCGTCCGAGCCGCATTGAGCTGGCAGTCCTCGTTGACCGCGGCCACCGCGAGCTCCCCATCTCGCCGGACTTTGTCGGCAAGAACGTTCCCTCGTCGCATGAGGAGAACGTGCACCTATATATGAAGGAAGTCGACGGCCACACCGCTGTCGAGATTAACGACGTCGCGCCGGGTTCCCATGTGGGCTCCGCGCCGCTGGGAGGTGAGTAGTACCGTGGCGTTCAACCATAAGCACCTGATCGACATTACCGAGTACTCCGAAGAGGACATCAAGCTCATCCTCGAGACCGCCAAGGCGTTCTCCGAGGTCAACGAGCGTGCGATTAAAAAGGTCCCCACGCTCAAGGGCAAGACCATCGTCAATATGTTCAACGAGCCCTCGACGCGCACCCGCAGCTCCTTCGAGCTCGCCGAGAAGCGTCTTTCGGCCGACAGCCTTAACTTTGGCGGCTCCTCAACCTCTACGGTTAAGGGCGAGAGCCTCGTCGACACCGTCGAGACCCTCAACGCCTATAAAATCGACTGCATCGTCGTTCGCGATAAGCACGCCGGCGCTCCCTACATCGTCACGCAGAACTCGCCCGCGAGCGTCATCTGCGCCGGTGACGGCAAGCACAACCATCCCACGCAGGCCCTGCTCGACCTGTACACCATCTGGGAGCACAAGGGTGACTTCCACGGTCTGAAGGTCGCCGTCGTCGGCGATATCGCACACTCCCGCGTTTGTGGCTCGCTGATCCCCGCCCTTAAGATCATGGGCTGCGAGACCTACGCCGTCGCCCCCGGCACGCTGCTGCCGCCGGCGCCCGAGGTCCTGGGCTGCGACCACGTGACGAGCGACCTCGATTCCGTCCTGCCCGAGCTGGACGTCGTTTATATGCTGCGCGTGCAGCAGGAGCGCCTCGAGGGTGCCCCGTTCCCGACCATTCGCGAGTACCACAAGCTCTTCGGCCTGACCAAGGACCGCGAGAAGCTCATGAAGCCCGATGCGATCATCTGCCACCCGGGCCCCATCAACCGCGGCGTCGAGTTCGACTCTTATATGGCCGACCACCCGCAACGCTCCGTCATCCTGGAGCAGGTCTACGCCGGTATCTGCGTGCGTATGGCTATCCTGTATCTGCTGCTTGGAGGTGCCGATAATGGCCTTGCTTCTTAAGAATGCCCACGTCGTCGACCCGTCCGTCGAGCTTGACGGTGTCGTTGACGTCCTGATTGACGGCGACAAGATCGCCGAGGTCGGCGAGAATCTCGCCGTCGAGGGAGCCGAGGTCCGCGACCTTTCCGGCAAGTACCTCGTCCCCGGCCTGGTGGATATGCACGTTCACCTTCGCGAGCCTGGCTACGAGGTCAAAGAGGACATCGAGAGCGGCACCCGCGCTGCTGCCAAGGGCGGCTTTACCGGCGTGTGCGCCATGCCCAACACCGATCCCGTTACCGATAACGGCACCGTCGTGGAGTTCGTCAAGTCCCGCGCTGCCGAGGTTGGTCACTGCCGCGTCTATCCGTCGGGCGCCATGACCCGCGGTCTTAAGGGCGAGGCTATGTCCGAGATGGGCGATATGGTCGCCCACGGCGCCGTCGCCTTTACCGACGACGGTCGCGGCGTGCAGGGCGCGGGCATGCTCCGTCGCTGCATGGACTACGGCAAGATGTTCGGCAAGGTCTTTATGAGCCACTGCCAGGACGAGGACCTGGTCGGCCACGGCCAGATCAACGAGGGCAAGGTCTCGACCCGTCTGGCTCTCGAGGGCTGGCCGGCTGCCGGCGAGGAGCTCCAGATCGCTCGCGACATCGAAATCGCCAAGCTGACCGGTGCCAAGCTGCACATCCAGCACATCTCCACCGCCCATGGCCTGGAGATCGTGCGTGCCGGTAAGGCCGCTGGCGTTCAGGTTACCTGCGAGGCCACCCCGCACCACATGTTCCTGACCGAGAACGACCTGGACGAGACCTACAACACCTCGCTTAAGGTCAATCCGCCGCTGCGCACCGACGAGGACGCCGAGGCTATCCGTCAGGGTGTCATCGACGGTACCGTCGACGCTATCGTCACCGATCACGCTCCCCACACCCCGTGGGAGAAGGCTCGCGAGTTCGAGCTTGCGCCCTTTGGCATGATCGGCCTCGAGACCTCGCTGTCGCTCGTGCTCACCGAGCTGGTCAACACGGGCAAGATGAGTGTGGGCCGTATGGTCGAGCTCATGGCCATCAAGCCACGTGAGATCCTGGGCCTCGACCAGGTTCAGGTCAAGGCGGGCTCCGTTGCCGACCTGACCGTGTTCGACGCGTCCGCTACCTGGACGGTCGGCGAGGACGGCTACGAGTCGCGTGCTGAGAACTCCGGTTTTGCCGGCCGCACGCTCACCGGTCGTGCCACCGATGTGTTTGTCGGCGGTAAGCAGACGCTCGCCGACGGCTGCATCTGCTAGCATAGCCTTATCGCTTTTGTGCGCGGTGCCCTTGCGGTGCCGCGCTTTCTGTTCGTTTGGACCATGCAACCGCATGGGGGATTGGAGCGTCTATGCCCACACCTTCCACTGCACGCATGCACGACTTCGAGGTCGTCTCGAACCAGGAGATCGCCGACGGCATCTTCTCGCTCGTCATCTCGGCCCCCAAGCTTGCAAGTGCGCTCAAGCCCGGTCAGTTTGTGAACATTGCCGTGCCCGGCGATGCGTCCTCGCTGCTTCGCGTGCCCCTGAGCTTCTATCGTGCCGACGCCCAGGCCGGCACCGTCGAGCTGTGGTACGCCGTCGTGGGCGACGACACCCGTCGTCTGTCTCAGATGGCCCCCGGTTCCACCTCTAATCTGCTGGGCCCTGGCGGCCGCGGCTGGCTTGTGCCCGAGGGCACCAGGAAGGCGCTGCTCGTTGCGGGCGGCATCGGTGTTCCGCCCGTGCTGTGTCTTGCTGGCAAGCTTGCCGAGCAGGGCGTGGCCGTCGACGTGTGCCTGGGCTTTTGCACTGCGTCTAAGGCCGTGGGCATCGATGAGTTCCGCGCTCTGGGAGCCACGGTCAACGTGTGCACCGACGACGGCTCGTTGGGCACGCATGGCTTCTGCACCGATCCTGCCGCCGAGCTGCTCGGCGAGGGCGGTTACGACTACGTCGCCAGCTGCGGCCCCGCCGTCATGATGAAGAAGGTCGCCGCCGCTGCCGCTGAGGCCGGTGCGTACTGTGAGGTGTCGCTCGAGCGCATGATGAGCTGTGGCTTTGGCGCCTGCAACACCTGCAATGTCGAGACGGTCGACGGTATGAAGGGCGCCTGCATGTGCGGCCCCGTGTTCGATGCTTCCAAGGTGGTGGTCTTCTAGTGGGTACCGTGAACATGGCCGTCGATTTCGGCGGCGTCAAGATGCAGAACCCCATCAACACCGCAGCCGGTACCTTTGGCTACGGATGGCAGTTCCAGAACTTCTTTGATGTCTCCCAGCTGGGCGCCATCACCACCAAGGGTTGTGCTGCCGAGCCCTGGCCCGGCAACCCCGCGCCCCGCATGGCCGAGATCCCGGGCGGCATGATCAACTCCGTGGGCCTTCAGAACCCCGGCGTGGCTGCCTTTGCCCGTGAGTCCGGTCCGTGGCTCGAGCAGCTCTCCAAGGACGGTTGCCAGGTCATCTGCCAGGTCGCCGGTCACTCCGTTGACGAGTTTGTCCGCGCGCTCGAGATGTATGTCGAGCTGTGCCCCTGGGCTGCCGGCTACGAGATCAACGTCAGCTGCCCCAATATTGCCGCCGGCGGTGCCGCCATGGGCTCCTCGCCCGAGGGCGCTTCTGCCGTCATGGCTGCCTGCCGTAAGGTGACCGATAAGCCGCTGTTCGTAAAGATGGCTCCGGTTAACGTCGCCGAGATTGCCAAGGCTCTTGAGGCCGCGGGAGCCGACGGCCTTTCGGTCATCAATTCCATCCAGGGCATGGCCATCGATGTTCATACCCGCAAGTCCCGCGTGGCCAAGCCCAAGGGCGGCCTCTCGGGCCCGCTGTGCCACCACATCGCCGTGCGCATGGTCTGGGAGGTTGCCCAGGCCGTCGATATCCCCATCAATGGCGTCGGCGGCGTCATGACTGGCGAAGATGCGGCCGAGTTTATCCTGGCCGGTGCTACCTGCGTGTCGGTCGGCATGGCCAACTTCGTCGATCCGTGCGCTTCGATTAAGATCGCGCACGAGCTCGAGGCCTGGGCGGAGTCCCAGGGCGTGAAGGACATCAACGAGCTGGTAGGTGCTTTCGAATGCTAGAAAACGACGCCCGCGACCGCGTTATCGTCGCCCTCGACTGTGACCGTGAGCGTGCACTCGAGCTCGCCCATGAACTTTCTGGTCATGCTGCTTGGCTCAAGGTGGGCATGACGCTCTATTACGCTGAGGGCCCCGAGATCGTCAAGACGTTCAAGGACCTGGGCTTTAAGGTCTTCCTCGACCTCAAGTTCCATGACATTCCGCATCAGGTGCGCGGTGCCGCCCGTTCCGCCTCGCTTGCCGGTGCCGACCTGCTTTCGGTCCACGGTCTGGGCTCGGGCGCTATGCTCGCTGCCTGCCGCGAGGGTGCCGAGGAGGCTCGCGAGGACCGCGCCAAGCTCGTTGCCATTACCGTGCTCACGAGCATGAACCAGGATGCGCTGACCGAGATCGGTGTCGAGTCGCCCGTGGCCGAGGAGGCCGCCCGCCTGGCAAAGCTTGCCCAGGCTAACGGCATCGACGGCATCGTGTGCTCGCCGATGGAGGCCCATGACATGCGCGAGCTGCTGGGCCCCGATGCCCTCATTGTGACTCCGGGCGTGCGTCCGGTGGGTGCCGCCCTGGGCGATCAATCCCGCGTGGCGACGCCTTCCCAGGCTATCGAGCGCGGTGCGAGCCACATCGTGGTGGGCCGACCCATCACCGGTGCCGACGACCCGGTTGCCGCATTTGACGCTATCGTTGCCGAGCTGGTCGAAAACGTCGCCTAAAAGATTCCCTCAAGTCACCACTTTTGGGTCTCATTAGCACAAATTAGCCCCTGTGCCTGCGAAAACTTTCCCATCCTTTGTGTGGAATCGCAGGTCAGGGGCTCAACTTTGACCTGCGTATATTGCACTTTTCGCAGGTATCGTCTAACCTATGATGCCGTCGATTGGGCATTTAGTGCGTTTGACGTGCTAAAATGCCAATTATTGCATCAGATATAACCCAACTATTTGGAGGTTCGAATGGCACTCCCTCAGCTTACCGACGAGCAGCGCAAGCAGGCTCTTGAGAAGGCTGCTGCCGCACGTCACGCCCGCGCTGAGCTTCGCGAGCAGATCAAGAAGGGCGAGAAGTCCCTTGAGTCCGTGCTCAATTCCGATGACCCCATCGCTTCCCGCATGAAGGTTTCCACCCTCATCGAGTCTCTGCCCGGTTATGGCAAGGCCAAGGCCGCCAAGATCATGGAGGAGCTCGGCATCTCCGCTACCCGTCGCGTCCAGGGCCTCGGTGTCCGTCAGCGCGAGCAGCTCCTCGAGCAGCTGACCAAATAAGTGAGCGCTCAGGATTCAAAGCTCTTTGTGATTTCTGGACCGTCAGGTGCAGGCAAGGGCACGCTCGTCACTCGTGTGCGCGAGCGTCGCTCGAACCTGGGCCTGACGGTTTCGGCTACCACGCGAGCACCACGCAAAGGTGAGGTCGACGGCGTCAACTACTTTTTCTTGACGCGCGAGGAGTTCGACCGCCGCGTGGCAAACGGTGAGTTTGTTGAGTGGGCCGAGGTCCACGGCAATTGCTACGGGACGTTGGTGAGCGAGGTCACATCCAAGCTCGCCTCTGGCTCGTCTCTGATTTTGGAGATCGATGTCCAGGGTGCCCTGCAGGTTAAGGAGCGTTTCCCCGAGGCCGTGTTGATCTTTATCAAGCCGCCTTCGCTCGAGGTACTACGTGATCGCCTGGTCGGTCGTGGTACCGAGACGCCTGAGACGATCGAGCTGCGTATGGCAAACGCCGCCGATGAACTTGCCCTTGCCGACCGCTACGACGATGTCGTGGTGAATGACGATCTCGACCGCGCGACCGATGAGCTCGTTCGCGTTCTCGATATGCATGAAAGGATCTGAGGTCCGTGTCCGTTGTAAAGCCTTGCATTGACGATCTTCTGGAGAAGACCGATCACAACCGCTTCCTGCTCGCCTCGCTTGCCTCCAAGCGCGCCTGCGACATTAACAGCATGCTGCGTGGCCAGCACAACCGCGTGCTCGCCGTCCAGGATGTCGACGACATCACCATTGCACTCTCCGGCGCCGATACCATCTCGATGGCTATGGACGAGATTGTCGACGGCGACATCTCCTACGACGAGGCCCGTTACGAGAAGGCGCTCGGCCACAAGGTTGCTGAAGCCTAAATGGCAGCCCGCGTCTGCCTGGTCCACTATCACGAGGTTGGACTGAAGGGCAAGAACCGCGCACATTTTGAGCATATCCTCATGGATAACATCAAGGCGGCCTTGGCCGCCTTTTCCGTGAATGCCGTGTCTCGAATTTCCGGTTATATCCTCGTGACCTTTAACGAGCATCAGGCCGACGACGCGGCGCGCGTTATCCGCACCGTGCCTGGCGTTGCTCGTGTCTCCCTGGCCTATCACACCAATCGCGACCCGCAGGAGTACTGCGCCGCCGCCGTGAAAGCGCTGCGCGAGTTTGGTCCCTTCGAGTCGTTTAAGGTGCATGCCAAGCGCTCTAACACCGACTATGAGCTCACCTCGATTGATATCAATCGACAGGTTGGCGAGGTGCTGTGCGAGGCGTTTCCCGACAAAAAGGTCCAGATGCACGATCCCGACGCGATGGTGCACGTGCTGGTGGTCCAGGGTAGCGTCTACGTGTATGCGCGCTCCGAGCGCGGCGTGGGTGGCTTGCCGGTGGGATCTGCCGGCAAGGTCGTGACGCTTCTGTCTTCGGGTATCGATTCCCCAGTGGCGACCTGGATGCTCGCGCGTCGCGGCGCGGTGTGCGTGCCGGTACATTTCTCCGGTCGTCCGCAGACGCCCGATACGAGCGAGTATTTGGTGCAGGACATCATCCATGCGCTTGAGCCGGGTGTCCAGATCGGTCGCCTGTACGTAGTCCCGTTTGGCGACTGCCAGCGCGAGATTTCGGTCACCTGCCCCAGCAATCTGCGCGTGATCATGTATCGCCGCATTATGTATTCGGTTGCCGAGCGCATTGCGCACATCGAGGGCGCCAAGGCTATCGTGACCGGTGAATCGCTCGGTCAGGTTGCTTCCCAGACGCTCGAGAACATCATGGCCGTCAACGAGGCCGTGAAGATCCCCGTGTTCCGTCCGTTGATCGGTTCGGACAAGCAGGAGATCATCGCTCGCGCTCAGGAGATCGGTACCTTCGATATCTCGTCCGAGGCTGCTCCCGATTGCTGCACGCTCTTTATGCCGCGTCGTCCCGAGACGCACGCCAAACTCGATGCCGTGCATGAGGCCTGGGAGCTGTTCGACCACGAGGAGATGATCGAGCGCTTGCTTAAGCAGACCGAGTATATCGATTTTGGCAGCAACACGTATAAGGCCCCCAAGACCTTAAAACGCAAACATTCGGAGCTCGCTCCGCGTGAGATATACCAAGATCACGAGTAATTTGTTGCATAGGCCGGCGATGTATTTGCATCGTCGGCCTTTTGCTATCTGCGCGTTTGCTTCCAAATTGCTCATTTGTCGACGTGTGCCTGAATAAATGGACATTTTCTCGCAAGGTTTTGGTCAGCTTTTGGTTTGACCGCGAAAAACGGTGTGGGCGTGCGGAGGCTGCGGCGCTCGTTTCCTGACACGATGGTGTTGGGAGGTGTTTGCTATGGCGCAGCGCGAGCAACACGAACGGGTTAAGCGGATGGATCGCTGGGCAGAAAAGCTGCTCGGCCATAAGGCGGTGGTCGTGGCGATTCTGGTTGTCATTGCCGCCGCGAGCGGCTTGGCGATGGCAAGTTTTGGTGGCCACTCCAGCGGCGTGTCGTTTGAACGTAGTGATGAGGCGGGCACCTCAGATGTTCGCGGGGCCGGGGATGCGTCACCAGACGATGCCGATGAGTCGTCTGCCAAGAGCTCCTCCGCTGCCGAGGTGTACGTCGATGTGGATGGCGCCGTTGCGAGGCCTGGCGTGTACCGGCTCAAAGATGGAGCGCGGGTATCCCAAGCGATCGATGCCGCCGGAGGGCTTACGGCCGAGTCGGATGTGACAGGGCTAAATCGTGCGTCCAAGATCACAGATGGTCAAAAGATCTATGTGCCGACGGTAGGGGAGCAGCAAGCGGCTGCGGCGGTCGGCGGGGCCGAAAGCGGTGCTGCCACGACTCCTGGTGCGGGGTCTTCGTCGGGGCTCGTGAACATCAATACGGCAAGTGCGGCGGAGCTGCAGACGCTTTCGGGCATCGGGCCTTCTATGGCCCAGTCAATTATCGACGAGCGGACGCAAAACGGGGCCTTCGCCTCGGTTGATGACCTTATGCGCGTATCGGGGATCGGTGAGAAGAAGCTCGCCAAAATTAAAGATTGCATCTGCGTATGAGTGCGACCGAGAGCGAGCATGTGATGCCACCGCGCCCATTGATGCCGTGGACGATAGCCCTTTGTGCCGGTTTGTGTGTGAGCTGTGGGTTAGTACTTAACATGGCAGCCGATTTGCTGCTGGGAGAGCGGGAAGCGCCCGTCACATTGCTTATGGCCTTTCCCGTTTCGGCTGCGGCGTGCATCGTATTAGCTCGGTCTTGTATGCGTCTTGTGCGGTGGAGGCGATGGCTGTATGCCGCGGCTCTCGGCCTCGTGGCGGGAGCGGTCGTGTCCGCGGCTTGGGCGATAGGGGCGCTGCGCGCATCGAGGGCACTGGATAATCGGGCTGCGAGCAGTCTCGAATTTTATGTACAGGGCGATCCGTCCATCAATGACGGTGTGTACTCCTATACCTGTGATGCGTATGCGGGCGAAAAGCGTTTGGGTCAGGTACGGCTGTCGTGTGATCGCGAGCTCGGCGCCGGTTCGCATGTACGTGCTATCGGTCGAATTTCGCGCTTTGAGAATGATGCGTATGGGCGCTCACGCGTGCTTCGGGGCGAGCTTAGAAAGGTTAAAGTCGTCCGGTTGGTATCGATCGACGAGGGTCCTTCAGGGCCGTTGACTTGGCTTCGAAACGAGCTCCTTGCCGTTATCGCGCCCGAGACTGATCCGGCGCGCTCGCTCATTGCCGGCGTTGTCTGCGGACGCTCGGCCGAGCTGCGCGCCCAGCCGGCGGGCGATTGGTTTTCGGTAACGGGCACCGCACATCTCGTCGCCGTCTCGGGCAGCCATCTTGCCATCGTCGGGTTTGTGATTGAGAGCGCCCTGCAAAAGACTCGCCTCTCTCGTGGGCTGCAGCGGGGACTGTTGGTGCTGGCCCTTGCTGCCTATGCCGTTTTTACGGGCGCTTCGCCCTCGGCCGTGCGCGCGTGCTGCATGGTGGCGGCGTCGCTTGTCGCCAACGGCGCCGGGCGTCGTCGGCATGGCCTCTCGGCTCTATTTTTGACCATGGCAATCTTTGTGTTGCTCCGGCCGACAGTACTGTTCGAGATGGGTTTTCAGCTATCGTGCGCCAGTGTTTTTGCCATCCTTTGTTTTTGCCCCTACGCTACCTACGCCTTGGGCGAGCTGGGTGTGCCATCGGGTGTCGCCAGTATTTTGTCTGTCACGCTGTGCTCGCAGCTGGCGACACTTCCCGTAACCATTCCCGCATTTGGGACGTTTTCGCTCATTGCCCCGCTTGCAAATGCCGTGATCGGTCCGGTGATAAGCGTGTTGCTCGCTGTATCGGTTGTGCTGGTGCCCTGCTCGCTTGTTCCGCCGCTGCGTCACGGGGCGCTTGTAGTGCCCATGATTGTCGCCCGCTGCGCCCTCTTCTTTGAGCAGCTATTTGCCGCCGTTCCGGGCGCATCCGTAAGCGTGCCGCCCGATACGCCCTTGGTATATGTGGTGCCGTTCGCGCTGGTGGCCCTCTTGGTCTGGTGGCCACGCCCCCGCGCACGGAACATGGCAGTGGGGTTGCTGTGTTTGATGCTTGCAGCTGGTGTTCCGTATGTCTATTGGGATCGATGCGCGCCGCCTTCGGTGACGGTCCTCGATGTTGGCCAGGCCGATGCGATTCTGGTTCGTCAGGGTGGCGCCGTGGCGCTCGTCGACTGTGGGCTCGATGAGCGCGTGGTGTCGGCGTTGGTTCGCAATAACGTCCACCATATTGACGCCGTCTTCGTGACGCATTGGGACGAAGACCATTGGGGTGGTCTTCCCGATGTGCTCGATCAGTTTTCGGTTGGAACCGTTGTGGTCGCGGCCGATGCGCTTGACGGCGCGCCTGCCGAGGTTCTGAATCGCCCTGGCGTAACGTATCGGCAGGTGAACCGTGGAAACACGGTCGATATCGGCGCATTTCGGGCTCGTGTGATGTGGCCGTTTGACACAGTGGATGGTGAGGGTAATGAGGACTCGCTTGTTTTGCTGCTCTCCTATGCTCAGGAAGGAAAGCGCTTGCGTATGCTGCTGACCGGTGATTCCGAGCTCGATCAGGAGCGCGAGTTTGTACAGGAGGTGGGCGATATCGATGTCCTCAAGCTGGGGCATCACGGCTCAAAAGTTTCCGTCGACACAGACCTGCTGGAAACGCTTAAGCCCGAGCTCTCTATCGCGAGTGCGGGCGAGGGCAACCGCTACGGCCATCCATCCGATGTCTGCATCGATGCCGTTCGCGATGCGGGCGGCGCGTTCGCATGCACCATCGAACAAGGAGACATTACCGTCTCGCCAACCGTATCCGGTTTTGCTATGCGATGCCAACGACCGTGATGCTGCCGTTGGCGCGGGCCCAATTCGTGGGCTAGAATGGCACGGTACAAACACGAGAGCCTGCGGGAGGGGAGCGCGATGTCCGAAACCGGTCTGTTGCCGGCATATCTGATCGTCGGTTCCGACGGAGTCAAACGCGACCACGCTGTCTCGCGTATGAAGGCGCGTCTGGAAAAGGCGGGCATGGTCGAGTTCAACCTCGACGAGCGCGATATGACCAAAGACCCCGATATCGAGTCGATTATCGGATCACTCAACACCTTTCCCATGGGCAGCGAGTTTCGCCTGGTAATCCTTGACGGCTGCTCAAAACTCGCCAAAGCCATCTCCGAGCCGCTTGTCGAGTATCTGGCGAGTCCCAGTCCCACGACGGTTTGCCTCATAATCGCCGATTCGCTTGCCAAGAACACGCGCCTGTATAAGGCGATCGCCAAGATTGACAAGAAAGCTGTGATCGACTGTTCGGGGACCAAGCGCTGGGAGCTCCCGCGCCGCGTGCAGCAG
Organism: uncultured Collinsella sp.; assembly: GCA_900541665.1. Classification (GTDB taxonomy): domain Bacteria; phylum Actinomycetota; class Coriobacteriia; order Coriobacteriales; family Coriobacteriaceae; genus Collinsella. The sequence goes on along the minus strand of UQKV01000001.1, from coordinate 15,492 downwards.
ATGGCGACGCAGCACGGAAAGTCCATCTCGACGACGGCCGCCGAGGAACTCGTTTCGCGCTCGGGCGAGAACACACGCATGCTCGATAACGACTTGGCAAAGCTCGCCCAGATGGTCGAGGCACCCCAGATTGAACTTGCCGACGTGGAGCGTTGGATCGTGCGTACGGCCGAAGTCCAGCCCTGGGACTTCCTCAATGCGGTCTCGGCCCGTGACATACGCCGCTCGCTTGAGCTCTTCAATCTACTGCCCGCCAAGAGCTATGTGTGGACCTACACGCTGCTGTGCGGGCGTATTCGCGAGCTTATCGTTGCCAAGGCGCTCGATGCGCGTGGGCAGGGGCGTGAGCTCGCCGCGACACTCAAGCTTCAGGCCTGGCAGGTCAAGAATCACCTGACCTGGGCGCGTCGTTTTTCGATGACCGAGCTCGTTGCAGCGCTCGAGGGAGCGGTCGATGTGGAGCTCGCACTGAAGGGTTCGGCCGATTCCCAGACCGCGCTTTTGCTCTGGATTACGAACATCTTGAGAAAATCGTGATGATACCTGCCTATTTGACAAATTCGTTCTATCCCTTTGAGGGGGAGCGTGCTATAGTAGGCGCTTGCATGACCTCACCGTGTCTCAGAGGTGTCATACATTTTTTGCAAGGAACTCGAAAGGAACTCCAGAAGTGGCAAACATCAAGTCTCAGAAGAAGCGTATCCGCACCAATGAGGCAGCTCGCATGCGTAACAAGGCTGTCAAGTCCGAGCTCAAGACGCTGACCAAGCACGTCCAGTCCGCTGTCGCCGAGGGCGACGCCGAAAAGGCCCAGGCCGCCCTCAAGACCGTCACCAAGCGTCTCGACATGGCTGCCGCCAAGCATGTTATCCACAAGAACCAGGCTTCCAACCGCAAGTCCGGTCTTGCCAAGCTCGTGAACAGCATCAACGCCTAAATTGTAAATTTCACACCACACAGATTACGCGCATAAATGGAGCCTGTTTTATGGAACAGGCTCCATTTTTTGTACCGCTCGGGTAAGATAGTCCGCATGAATACTTCAATTGACATTTCCCACATCCGCAACTTCTCGATCGTTGCGCACATCGACCATGGCAAGTCCACGATCAGTGACCGCATCCTCGAGCTCACCCATACCGTCGACGAGCGCGATATGGAGTCGCAGCTGCTCGACACCATGGATATCGAGCGCGAGCGCGGCATCACGATCAAGTCCAATGCCGTTCGCGTGTCCTATGATGCCGACGATGGCGAGACGTATCAGTTCAACCTGATCGATACGCCGGGCCACGTGGACTTTACCTACGAGGTCTCGCGTTCGCTTGCCGCTTGCGAGGGTGCGGTGCTCGTCGTCGACGCCACCCAGGGTGTCGAGGCGCAGACTGTCTCCAACGCGACGCTCGCCATGAATGCCAACCTGGATATCGTGCCCGCTATCAACAAGATCGACCTGCCGTCGGCACACCCCGACGAGGTCAAGACCGAGATCGAGGACGACCTGGCGATCCCTGCCGACGATGCCGTATGCGTATCGGGCAAGACCGGCGAGGGCATTCACGATCTGCTGGAGTCCATTGTCTTTTTGATCTCGCCGCCCAAGGGCGATGCTAACGCGCCGCTCAAGGCGCTTATCCTGGATTCGTATTTCGATGAGTACCGCGGCGTCGTTGCCACGGTCCGCGTCTTTGACGGCTCCATCAAGAAGGGCGATACCCTGCGCATGATGCAGGCCGAGGGCGACTTTTTGGTCGACGGCGTGGGCGTCAAGCGTCCTGCCGAGACCCCGGTTGACGCACTGACGGTTGGCGAGGTCGGCTACGTGGTCACGGGTCTGAAGGATCCTGAGGCCGTGCACGTGGGCGATACCCTCACGTGGGCGTCGAATCCCTGCCCCGAGCCGCTTCCCGGTTACCGCGAGGCTAAGCCCATGGTCTACACGGGTTTGTTCCCGATCGACAACAAGGATTACGAGAACCTGCGCGACGCTCTCGATAAGCTGCATGTCAACGACCCGTCGTTGGTGTGGGAGCCCGAGACCTCAGTGGCGCTCGGCTTTGGTTTCCGCGTGGGCTTCTTGGGCCTGCTGCATATGGAGGTCGTCAAGGAGCGCCTGGAGCGCGAATTCAATCTGGACCTCATTGCCACGAGCCCCTCGGTGGACTACCACGTCTACAAGACCGACGGCGAGATGATCGATGTTCGCAGCCCACAGGATCTGCCCGAGGCCACGCGCATTGAGCGCATCGAGGAGCCCTACCTTAAAGCCAAGATCATCTGCCCGCCCGAGTATACGGGCGCCGTCATGCAGCTCGCTATCGAGCACCGTGGCATTACGACCGACATGATCCATCTCACGAGCAAATCGGTCGAGATGCGTTTCGACATGCCGCTCGCCGAGCTCATCCTAGACTTCTTTGACCAGCTCAAGAGCCGCACCAAGGGCTATGCCTCGCTCGACTATGAGTTCAACGAGTATCGTCCCTCCGAGCTCGTCAAGCTCGATATCCTGCTTTCGGGCGACGAGGTGGACGCGCTTTCGTTTATCGTGCACAAGGACAAGGCCTATGGCTTGGCCCGCGGCCTGTGCGACAAGCTCAAGGAAATCATTCCGCGCCAGCTGTTCGAGGTGCCTATTCAGGGTGCCATCGGCAACAAGATTATCGCCCGCTCCACCGTCAAGGCGCGCCGCAAGGACGTTTTGGCCAAGTGCTACGGCGGCGATATTTCGCGTAAGCGCAAACTGCTCGAGAAGCAGAAAGAGGGCAAGAAGCGCATGAAGGCCATCGGTTCGGTCGAGGTCCCGCAGGAGGCCTTTATGGCGATCCTCAAGGTGGACGAGTAGGTCCATGGCGCTTTCTGAATACAGTACGCGGCTGCTGGGTGCCTATGCCGAGCAGCCGTTCCTTATGGCCCCCATGGCCGGCGTGACCGATCCCGCCTATCGCATCATGTGCCGCCGCCGCGGTGCCCATCTTGCCTATAGCGAGATGGTGAGCGTGGCGGGCCTTGCCTATGCCAGCAATAAGACGTGGCGCCTGGTGCTGCCTGCCGATGAGGAACAGCAGATCTGCGTGCAGCTCTTTGGCTCCAAGCCCGATCAGTTTGCGAGCGCTGTCGCTGCCGTCGAGGAGCGTGTGGGCGATCGCCTGTCGCTGATCGATATCAACATGGCCTGCCCGGCTCGCAAGGTCGTCACCAAGGGCGAGGGCTCGGCGCTTATGCGTACGCCCGAGCTGGCCGAGCGCATCGTCGAGGCGGCGGTGGGCGCGGCGCACGTGCCCGTGACCGTAAAGATCCGCAAGGGCTTTTACGCCGAAGACCGCAATGCCGCGACGTTTGCCCAGATGCTCGAGGGGGCAGGGGCCGCTGCGGTGGCGGTACATGGTCGCTGTGCCACGCAGCTTTATACGGGTCAGGCCGATTGGTCGGTCGTCGATGAGGTCGCAGATGCCGTCGAGATTCCCGTGATCGGTTCGGGCGACGTGTTCTGCGCCGAGGATGCTGCGGAGCGTCTGCGCAGCTCTGGCGCCAGTGCCGTGTTTATCGCGCGCGGTATCTATGGCAATCCCTGGGTGTTCGGCGATGCCCGCGCCCTTGCGCTCGATGGCACGCCGGCGCCGTCTCGCTCCTCATGCGAGCGCCTGGATGCCCTTCGCGAGCACCTGACGCTCACGCACGAGCTGTTGCCGCTCATGTCGCGTGCCCGCACGTACGCGAGCTGGTATCTAAAGGGCATGCCCCATGCTGCCGCCTGGCGCGCCCAAGTGGTGCGCTGCTCCACATACGAGGAGTTCATGGCATTGGTCGATGATATCGAGCGCGATGTGGTGGCCTGCGAGGCCGCACTTGCCGCCGGCGAGTCGGTGCCCGCTCATCCGCTGGAGGCCTAACGGTGGCCGTTACCGCGCTGTACGTGCACGTGCCGTTTTGCGCCCAAAAGTGCCGGTACTGCGACTTTGACTCGCGCAGTTTTGCTCCGTGCGACCTGAGTGCTGCGCTCGATGCCTATTTTGAGCAGTTGTATGCGCGCCTTGATGCCTTTGGAGACGTCGGGGCGCTTGCGCAGATCCGTACCGTCTATGTTGGCGGCGGCACGCCGTCGCTGGCGGGGGATCGTCTGGTAGAACTTGCCTGGCGTATCTCTGCGTGGTGCAAGCCCGTTGAGTTTACCTGCGAGGCCAATCCTGAGTCGTTGACTCCGCAGCTTGCGGCGGCGCTTGCCGGGGTGGGCGTCACGCGCATTTCTCTGGGAGTCCAAACCCTCGACAACGCCGAGCTTGCCGCCATCGGCCGCATTCACGATGCCGATCGGGCGCTCGTTGCCATCGCGACTGTCAAGGACGCTGGGCTTGACGTGTCGTGCGACCTGATGTGCGGCCTTCCCGGGCAGACCGACCTAAGCTGGCAACGCACGCTCGATGGTGTGTTGGCGGCGGTGCCGCATCATGTGTCGGTGTACCCGCTCACGCTCGAGGAGGGCACTTCGCTCTACCGCATGGCGTGTCGCGACGAGTCGCTCGAGCCCGACGAGGATTTTCAGGCTGCATGCATGGACGCGGCGCGTGAGCGCCTGGGTGCGGCCGGCTATCACCCGTATGAGGTGGCAAGCTACGCTCTCGACGGCCATGAGTGTGCCCACAACATTGCCTATTGGACCGGACAGGGCTATCTGGGCTTGGGTCGCTCTGCCGCCGGTATGCTCGACGCCGAGGATTTCGATCGCTTGGCCGGGCTGTTTCCCGACGTGTCTGCTCGCGGCGATGCGTATCGCGTGCGCTTGGTGCAACGCAACGATGCCGCGACGACGTTTGAGGCCGAGTTTCTGTCGCAGCGCGAGGCGGCAGCCGAGGATTTGATGCTTGCCTGCCGCATGACGCGTGGCATTGGGCCCGACCTGTTGGTTCGCTCGGCAAACGTGATCGCTGCAGATGAGTTGGCGGCGGCCTGTGACCGTGCGCTCGAGTTTGGCCTTACCACCTGGGTGCCCGATTATATTGAAGGACATGTGGGTCGCGTCACCTCGAAAGACGTTATCGCAGGTCGCGTCCGTGCTCGTTTAGCGCCCACCCACTTGGGCTGGCTCGATGGAAATGTGCTGTTCGAGCTGTTTTGGGGTCTAGCTTAGGCCGCTCGGGTAGAATTACCGCAATATATACGCTGCTGTGAGCAGGAGGTTGCCGCGCATGGCGACGATGAATGAAAAAGATTACTACGAGATTTTGGGTGTCTCCAAGGACGCCACCTCGCGTGATATACAGAAGGCCTTCCAGCAAAAGGCACGCAAGCTCCATCCGGACGTCAACAAAGAGCCGGATGCCGAGGAAAAGTTCAAAGAGGTTTCCGAGGCCTACGCTGTGCTTTCGGATGAGCAGAAGCGTGCGCGCTATGACGCCATGCGTTCGGGTAATCCCTTCGCCGGCGCTCCCACGGCTTCGCCCTATGGCGGCGGCTACGCCGGCAGCGCAGGCTATGGTAATCCCTTTGAGGGCGGCTTTCCCTTTGGTGGCGCCTGGGGTCAGCCGCGTCGCGGGCAGGCTGCCTATAATCCCGAGAACGGCGCCAACGTGGTCATCGATATTAAGCTCGACGCCAAGGAGGCCAAGGGCGGTGCCCGCAAGACCGTCCGCTATACGCGCTTCGATACCTGTGGTCACTGCGGAGGCTCGGGTTCTGTCTCGTCCGAGCATGCACATACCTGTCCGAGCTGCGGTGGTCGCGGCCACATCGATGTCGACCTGTCCTTCCTGTTCGGTGCCGGCACGTTCCAGTCAGTCTGCCCCGAGTGCGGCGGTTCCGGTAAGGTCGTTGCCGACCCCTGTCCCGATTGCGGCGGCAGCGGGCGAACCCGTGTGACCTCCGAGCAGACGATTGAGTTTCCTGCCGGCACGCACGACGGCGACGAGATTCGCATTAGCGGCATGGGTCACGCCGGCACCAACGGTGCCTCGGGTGGCGATTTGGTCGGTCGCGCCCATGTTGAGGCCGAGCGCCTGGAAGGCAAGGCCCGTACCGGTTTTTACCTGATGGGCATCGTGGCGCCGTTTTTGGTGCTGTCGGCCGTCTCGGGTGTGTTCTCGGCCTTTGCCGTGATGTGCTTTATTCCGTTTGCCATGGGCCTGTTCATGGTGCTCTCGGACGGCGTACTGCATCGCAGCCTGCTGTGGTGGAAGCGCGGAGCGATGCAGTTTGCCAACGGTTTTGCCAACGGATTTATGTTTGCGCTCGTGTCGGTTTGGTTTGCGAGCTGCTCGCAGCGTGCCATGCTTTCGCCTTACGGAATGCAATAACATCAACCCCTCTGTTTGCGGCCGGCCCAGCTTGGGTATAGGACGCACTGTGACAATAATGAAAGTCGGAAGGATTCGGTCGTGTCGGAAAATAGGGATTACTACGAGGTACTTGGCGTCGACAAGGATGCCGACGCGCGGACGATTAAGCGCGCGTTTCTAAAGAAGGCCCGTACCGTACACCCGGACGTTTCGGACGACCCCGAGGCCGAGGCCAAGTTCAAAGAGCTCAACGAGGCTTATTCCGTTCTTTCCGACGAGCAGAAGCGTGCTAACTACGACCGTTACGGCACTGCCGACGGCCCTGGTGGTTCGGGCTACGTCGATATCAACGATATCTTTGGCGGCATGGGGATGGATGACCTGTTCTCGTCGTTCTTTGGCGGCGGTGCTGGCGGTGGCGCCCGAAATCGCCGCGAGCGTCGTCGCGGCCGCGATATGGCCATCTCCCTTTCGGTGACCCTTGAGGAGGCGGCACTCGGTTGCAAAAAGACGATCAGCTATGACCGCCTTGCCCCCTGCGAGGATTGTGACGGCACCGGCAGGGCCGAGGGTGCACAGGAAAAGCAGTGCAGCCGCTGCCACGGCACGGGCTATGTCACGACGGTCCAGCGCTCGTTCCTGGGCCAGGTTCAGTCCTCTTCGCCCTGTCCCGACTGCCATGGCGAGGGCACGGTCATCGACCATCCCTGCGAGACCTGTGATGGCCAGGGCCGCACGCCTTCTCACGAAAAGATTGACATCGATATTCCCGCCGGTGTATCGACCGGTCGCCAGCTGCGCGTGAGTGGCTTTGGCGAGGCAGGCCTTCGCGGCGAGCCGTCGGGCGACCTGATCGTCAACGTGCGCGTCGCCGACCACGAGCGTTTTAAGCGCAACGGCGACGACCTGTATCTCGTGAGCGATATCTCGATTGCGCAGGCTGCGCTCGGCTGCGAGATCGAGGTCGAGGGCATTATGCCTGACGAGGTCGTCAAGGTGACTGTCCCTGCCGGTGCGCAGTACGGCGACACCGTGAGCGTTGGCAACTACGGTATGCCCCGTATCGGCGGTGGCGGCTCGCGTGGCCGTCTGATCGTTCAGCTGCGCGTGCTCGTCCCCACGAACCTTTCCAATAAGCAGCGCGAGCTGCTTCGCGCTTTTGCCGACGAGATGGGCGATGACGTCGCTTCCGGTAAGAAGTCGGTAACCGATCGCATCAAGAGCGCTCTCGACGACATCCTCGATTAAGGAGCCCGCGTGCTCGCACCTCATATCTCTGTCGTCAACCTCGGCTGCCGCGTCAACCGGGTTGAGTCCGACCGTATCACTGCCGATCTAATGCGCCTGGGCTTTGCGATGGTGGAGCCTCAGGATGCAGAGCTGATCGTCATTAACACCTGTGCCGTTACGGGCGAGGCCGAGGCCAAGACCCGTAAGGCCGTTCGCCATGCGCTGGCCTATCCAAACGAGCCCTATGTGGTCGTGACCGGATGTGTGGTCAATCTGCATCCCGAGGAGCTGCTGGAGCTTTCGGACCGCGTGATCGCCGAGCCGTCCAAGATCGATGTCGCCGAACGCGTCTGTGAGGTGCTGGGCGTTGAGTCAGATGACGTTCCCGCCTGCAGCGACGGCGAGGTTGTCGACGCACTCGGTCGCTCGCGTCTGGGCGTGAAGATCCAGGACGGCTGCAACCATCGCTGCACCTATTGCATTGTGTGGAAGGCGCGCGGTCCCGAGCGCTCCGTGCCCGTCGAGTCCGTGCTCGAGCAAGTTCGTGAGGCCCAGGAGGCCGGCGTGCCCGAGGTGGTGCTGACCGGTGTGAACCTGGGTGCCTACGATGGCAAGAGCGCGACTGATGAACACGTCGAGATCGATGAGCTGCTCGAGGCGATCATGGAGCGCACGTCCATTCCGCATGTGCGCATTTCCTCGGTCGAGCCCATGGATATCTCCGAGTCCCTGCTTAAGGTCATGGCGCGCTATCCGAAGCGCATCGCCCCGTTTTTGCACCTGCCCGTGCAGTCCGGCTGCACAAGGACACTGCGTCGCATGGGCCGTCCCTACAGCGCCGAGGCCTTCGAGGAGACGGTGCACGTGATTCGCATCAACTTGCCTCAGGCGTCCCTTTCGTGTGATGTCATCGTCGGTTTTCCCGGCGAGACGGACGAGGAGTTTGAGGAGTCGCTGGCGCTGTGCCGCCGTGTGGGCTTCTCGCGTATGCACGTGTTCCGCTACAGCAAGCGTCCCGGTACCCTTGCTGCCGACATGCCCGACCAGGTGCCGCCCGAGGTTATGGCCGAGCGCAGCCGCCGCATGCGAGCCGCGGCACAGGAGCTTGCCATTGCCGACGCTCGCCGTCGCGTGGGAACCGTCGAGCGTGCCGTGCTTGAGTATGGCGACAACCTGACGCTCGGTTCGTTCCATCATGCCCGTCTTGATGATACCCGTGGACTCACAGCCCCGCGCCTGCTCGATGTTGCTATCATCGGAGTCGATGATTCCGGCTTGGTCCATGCACGCAGGGAGGTTCATGGAAGCCTCGAAGATTAGACTTACCGTTCCCGAGGGTATTGACCCCTCGCGTGTTTTGGGCGCCGGCGATGGCGTCCTTCGTGCGCTCGAGAGCTTGGTTCGCGCCCACGTGGTCGCCCGTGGCGACAGCATCGCCGTGAGCGGTGACCCGGACGAGGTCGAGCTCGTGGCGCGCTTTTTCGAGCATACTTTTCGTGAGGCGGCCGCCGGACGCACGCTGTCTGCCGACGATGTCTCTCGCTGCCTGGCCGTATTGCGCGACGGTGAGCACGAGGCTACATCGCTTCGCGATGATGTGCTGCTTTCGTATCGCGGCCGTGTCATTCGCCCCAAGACGCTCGGTCAAAAGCGCTATGTGGATGCCATCCGCTCACATACCATCACGTTTGGCCTGGGTCCTGCCGGTACCGGTAAGACCTATCTGGCCATGGCGCTCGCTGTTGCCGCACTCAAGCGTCACGAGGTGGGCCGTCTGATCTTGACGCGTCCGGTTGTCGAGGCGGGGGAGAACCTGGGCTTTTTGCCCGGCACCCTCGAGGAAAAGATCGATCCCTACATGCGTCCGCTCTACGATGCACTTTTTGACATGATGGATCGCGAGCGCACCGATGAGCTTATGGAGCGCGGCGTGATCGAGATCGCCCCGCTTGCCTACATGCGCGGCCGCACGCTGAGCGACGCCTTCGTGGTGCTCGACGAGGCCCAAAATACCACGCCCGAGCAGATGAAGATGTTTCTGACGCGCCTGGGCTTTAACTCCAAGTTTGTGATTACCGGCGACCTGAGCCAGCGTGACCTGGTGGGCCGTCGTGGTGGCTTGGCGGATGCCGAGAAGATTTTGGGCCGTGTCGACGATGTCGCATTTTCTCACCTCGAGCGTGCCGACGTGGTGCGTCATGCCTTGGTGGGACGCATCGTCGAGGCATACGATGCTTATGATGATGCGCGCGAGAAACGCGTGCACGACCGAAAGGAGTCCCGTTGAGTGTATTGATCAGCAACGATGCCGAGCTCGATACGCTGCTCGACGCGCGGGAGGTAGAGCACATCTGCGAGGTCGTGCTTGCCGCCGAGGGCGTTGAGCGTGAAGTTGAGATTTCCCTTTCATATGTCGATGAGGACGAGATGCACGAACTCAACCACGAGTGGCGTGGTATCGACCGTACTACCGATGTCCTCTCGTTTGAATGCGACTCGGCCTTTGACGAGGATATTCCCGCCGATGAGACGCTCGAGCTCGGCGATATCATCTTGGCCCCGCAGGTCATTGCCCGTCAGGCCCCCGGCTTTGGCAATGGCCCTGCCGACGAGTGCCGCCTGATGCTCGTGCATGGCATGCTGCATCTGCTGGGGTATGACCATATCGAGGACGACGAGGCCGAGGTCATGGAGGCCCGCGAGGACGCCATCCTGCGCGATCTGGCGCTCGAGCGCGGCGAGGACCCCAAGCTGGTCCACGTCGGCCCCATCACCAACCATGCCCACGACTAGGAGCCTTCTATGATTCCCGGATCGAACAAGGACCATCCGTCCTTCTTAAAGTCGTTCTCCTATGCCATGGAGGGCTTCGTCACCGCCGTCAAGACCGAGCGCAACATCAAGGTTATGCTCGTGGCGGGCGTGTGCACCGTCATTGCCGGCTGCATTGTGGGGCTCGACATTGCCGAGTGGGCCACGGTTATCATTTGCTGCGGCCTGGTGATTCACGGCGAGCTGTGCAACACCGCCATGGAGGCGATCGTCGACCTGGCGACCCAGGAGCTCCATCCTCTGGCAAAGCGCGCGAAGGATATCGCCGCCGCCTCCGTATACGTACTTTCCATCACCGCCGCGATTGTGGGCTTGCTGGTATTTGCCCACGCGCTCGACTTTATTTAGAAAGGGATTTCCATGTCCGACACTATGCAGCCTATTGATGAAACTCTGGACGACGAGTCCCTGGACGCGGTGGATGCCGAAGCGGCCGAAGCATACGAGGAGGTCGAGGAGTTTGACCCGTTTGAGGGCATGAGCGACGAAGAGCTCGACGCCCTGTGCGACGAGGACGACAGCCTCGCGGGCTTTGGCGACGTTGAGCCCGGTTTCCGCAGCGGCTTCGTGGCCCTGGTCGGCCGCCCCAACGCCGGTAAGTCCACGCTACTCAACGCCTGCTATGGCAAAAAGGTCGCCATCACCTCGCCGGTGGCCCAGACGACCCGCCGCCGCATGCGCGCCGTCGTCAACCGTCCCGGCTACCAGCTGGTCTTTGTCGATACTCCGGGTATTCACAAGCCCAAGGACGGCCTGGGATCCGAGCTCAACAAGAGCGCGCTATTCGAGCTGAACGATGTCGATGTCGTCGCGTTTTTGATTGATGCCACCAAGCCGATCGGCAGGGGAGACGCCTGGGTTGCCGAGCGCGTCAAGAGCGCCCGTTCCAAGAAGGTCCTGGTGCTCACCAAGGCCGATGAGGCCGACCCCGCACAGGTCATGGAGCAGCTTAAGGCCGCCCACGAGCTCATGGAATATGACGATGAGATCGTGACGTCGTCGGTCAAGAACTTCAACGTCGATGCCTTCATCGAGACCGTTGCGCACTTTTTGCCCGAGGGTCCGCGTTGGTTCCCCGAGGACATGGGCACCGACGCTTCCGACGAGACGCTCGTTGCCGAGTTTGTGCGCGAGAAGGTCTTGCGCCGCACCCGTGATGAGATCCCGCACTCCGTTGGCGTGATCTGCGATGCACTCGAGCAGACCAAGAAGGTGCTGCGCGTGCACGCCACCATTTACGTCGAGCGTGAGGGCCAAAAGGGCATTATCATCGGCAAGGGCGGCGAGATGATCAAGCATATCGGTATCGACGCCCGTCGCGATCTTGAGCGCATTTTTGGCACGCAGGTCTTTTTGGAGCTGGACGTGAAGGTCAAAGCCGGCTGGCGTGACGACGAGGCCCAGATTCGCCGCTTCGGCTACAACGCCGAGGACTAAGGACGCGCGGCGCGCATGGCAGGCTCCCGGACATATCGCACGAAAGTGGTCGTGCTCGATAAGACTAAGCTCAAAGAGACCGACTTGATCTTGACGATGCTTGACGAGCGGGGGCGGCAGGTTCGTGCCGTGGCAAAGGGCGCCCGCAAACCCGGCGGACGCCTGGCTGCGCGCTGCGAGCTGTTCTGTACGGTCGATATGCTGCTCGCACATGGACGGTCACTCGACGTGGTTTCCCAGGCCGAGCTTATGGAGGCGCCGCTCGGCGCTGCGCCCGATTACGAGACGACCTGCGCCGCAAGCGCGATCGCCGAGGTTGCGCGCGTGTGCTCGTTCGAGGACGCCGAGGACCCGTTTTCCTTTGCCATCACGCAGCGAGCGCTTGCCCTGGTGGGCAGCGGGCTTGACACGGCGCATATGGACCTACTTGCGGCGGCATATGTCTTTAAGCTGCTGTCGCACGTTGGCTATCGACCAGATTTTTCGGCCTGTGTGCTGTGCGGAGACCCCATGCTGTCGTATTTTTCAGCCCAGGCGGGCGGTCTCATGTGCGGGTCGTGCGCGTCGAGCGTTCCAGGTGCCGAACTGGTGTCGACCGGTGAGACCGCATGGCTGCGCGCCCTCATGTCCATGACCTTCGATGCGCTCATGGCCGAGCGAATCGACCCGCATACGGCGGCATTCCTGCTCGGGCTTTCGCATGTTTGGGCTGCGACGCACACCGATCAGCGCCTCCGTGCGATGGAATTCATGTTGGGTCGGTGATGATGCGCAGGCACAGGCTGCTTGTGGTAACATACCGACCTGTTGGTACCTTGACCTTGGTTGCTCGCTCCACCGGCGGCTTCCCAGTCCGAGGCGAATTGAGTCGCCCGCGGGCGACGTAAAACGAAAGGTGAAACAATGACTGTTTCCAAAGAGCGCAAGGCGGAGCTGACTGCCCAGTTCGGTAACACTCCGGTCGACACCGGCAACCCCAAGGTTCAGGTCGCCATCCTGAGCGAGCGCATCAAGGAGCTGACCGAGCACATGAAGTCCCACCAGAAGGACTTCCACACCCGTCGTGGTCTGCTCATGCTCGTCGGCCGTCGTCGTCGTCTTCTCTCCTACATCAAGAAGAACGACATCGTCGAGTACCGTGAGCTCATCAAGGCTCTGGGCATTCGCGACAACATCCAGTAAGGATTTGTACATGCTAAGAGCGTCCTGCGCAGCGGGGCGCTCTTTTTGTGTAAGGGCGCGAACAATCACGCTCTGAAGCGTGGCGGGGGCAGGGGGCCCGCGTCACATGAGAAGCCCGCAGGCAAGGGGCCTGTGGGGTAAAGGAGAACAATGACACTCGTATCCAAGACTTTTGAGCTGTACGGCAAGACCTACACCTTTGAGTCGGGCGAGCTTGCCAAGCAGGCCACCGGCGCATGCCTGGTCAAGCAGGGCGACACCACGATGCTCGACACCGTGGTCGTCTCTAAGGAGCGCAAGAACTACGACTTCTTCCCGCTGACCGTCGACTTCAACGAGAAGATGTACGCCGCCGGCCGCATCCCGGGTGGTTACCTCAAGCGTGAGGGCCGTCCCAGCGAGAAGGCCACGCTCACCGCGCGCATGATCGACCGTCCGATTCGCCCGAGCTTCCCGGACGGCTTCCGCAACGAGGTGCATATCGTCGCCACCTCGCTCGTCGCCGACCAGGTCAACCCCTTCGACGTTATCAACGTCATGGGTGCTTCCCTGGCCATGACGCTCGGCGGCGTGCCCTTTGAGGGCCCGCTTGCCTGCGTGCGCATCGGCCGTAACGTGGAGACCGGCGAGTTTATCGTCAACCCCACCTACGAGGAGCGCGAGAACTCCGATCTGGACCTGGAGCTGGGCGGCTCTGCCGACTTCATTTCGATGGTCGAGGCCGGCGCTGAGGAGATCTCCGAGGACGACATGCTCGCTGCCATGAAGTTTGGCCAGGAGGCCCTTGCTGCTTTCTGCCAGGCTCAAGACGAGTTCGTCGCCGAGTGGGAGCAGGTCAACGGCCCCATCGTCAAGAAGGAGTACCCGCTCGACCAGCCCGTCGAGGAGGTCCAGGAGCGCATCTTCGCCCACTACGACGAGATGGCTGCCGCCCTGCGCGACGCCGACAAGCTCTCCCGTATCGGCAAGGTCGAGGCTCTGAAGGAGTCCATCCGCGCCGAGTTCACCGAGGAGGAGCAGGCCGCTTGGGAGCGCGAGATCCCCGTGGCGCTCAAGAAGCTCGAAAAGAAGGCCATGCGCACCATGGTCGTCGAGACCGGCGAGCGTGTCGACGGTCGTGCCGCCGATGAGATTCGCCCCATCATGGTGAAGGACAACTACCTGCCGCTCGTTCACGGCTCCGGCTTGTTCCAGCGTGGCCAGACCCAGGTGCTCTCCGTCCTGTCGCTCGGCATGCTCAACGAGGGCCAGCGTTTGGACACCATCGAGCCCACCGAGGGCAAGCGCTACATGCACCACTACAACTTCCCGCCGTTCTGCACCGGCGAGACCGGCCGCATGGGCAGCCCTAAGCGTCGCGAGATCGGCCACGGCAACCTGGCCGAGCGCGCCCTGCTTCCGGTGCTCCCCGACGAGAACGAGTTCCCCTACGCTATCCGCGTCGTCTCCGAGGTCATGGAGTCCAACGGCTCCTCTTCGATGGCTTCGACCTGCGGCTCCACGCTCGCCCTTATGGACGGCGGCGTGCCCATTAAGCGCCCGGTCTCCGGTATCGCTATGGGCCTGATCCAGGAGGAGGGCAAGACCGTGGTCCTGTCCGACATCCAGGGTCTCGAGGACTTCCTGGGCGACATGGACTTTAAGGTCACCGGCACCACCGAGGGCATCACCGCTCTGCAGATGGATAACAAGGCTACCGGCCTCACCTTCGACATCCTGGCCCGCGCCCTGCAGCAGGCCAAGGAGGGTCGTGCTTTCATCCTGCAGAAGATGCTCGATGTAATCCCCGAGCCGCGTCACACCACGCGCAGCACCGCCCCGCGCATCGTCTCCATCCAGGTTCCGACCGACAAGATTCGCGACGTCATCGGTTCTGGCGGCAAGGTTATCCGCGGCATCCAGGACGAGACCGGCGCCTCGGTCGACATCCAGGAGGACGGCACCGTCTTTGTCGGCGGCACCGGCGAGTCCGTCGACCAGGCCGTCGAGCGCATCAAGCTCATCATCAAGGTTCCCGAGCCGGGCGAGGAGTACACCGGTCGCGTGGTCTCTATCCAGCCCTTCGGCGCATTCGTGAACCTGCTGCCCGGTAAGGACGGTCTGCTGCACATCTCCCGCGTCGCCAAGGGCCGCGTGGAGAAGGTCGAGGACGTTCTCAATGTGGGCGACGAGGTCAAGGTCGTCGTCATCGAGGTCGACGATCGCGGCAAGATCTCGCTCGATCGTCTGGATAAGCCCGAGGCCCCGGCTCGCGCCGAGGGTGCCTCCGAGGGCGACGGTGAGCACTTCCAGCGCCGTGAGCGTCCGCGTCGCGAGCGCTCCGAGCGCAGCGACCGTCCGCGCCGTCCCGGTGACAACGGAGGCCGCAAGCCCCGCCGTCACCACGACGCCGAGTAATAGCTACACATAAGCAGCTCAACAAGGGCGACTCCACAGTGGGGTCGCCCTTTTGCTTGCGCCCGGGAGGGCCGCTTATGAAGTTTCCTGCTCTACAGTCCTGCGCAAGACGGAAAGCACATTAAGTGCTTTCCTTTGCGTG